>JBOFLH010000001.1:0-6043 GCA_051657765.1 Nocardioides sp.
AAGGATCTGGGCGTGCCGCTCGCGAAGGGTTCGCGGATCATCATGCAAGTGCACTACAACTTGTTGGCCGGCAAGCAGCCTGACCGGTCCGCGACCAAGCTCCGCATCGCGGAGACGTCTGCGAAGTTGACGCCGGTGAACACCGTTCTGCTGCCGGGCCCAGTCGAGCTGCCGTGCCGGGCGGGCCGCACGGCGAGCCCGCTGTGTGATCGGTCGGCCGCCTTGACCGACGTCAAGGCTCGATTCGGCCAGGGCCCGGGCGCGACCGCCGACCTATTGCATTTCTTGTGTGGCAGCAAGCCGACGCCTGGGCCACAGCAGAGCTGCACCCGCCGCATCCAGCGGTCGCAAACGATCCAGGGCGTGGCCGGGCACATGCATCTGCTCGGCCAGTCGATCAAGATCGAGGTCAATCCCGACACCCCTCGGGCTCGTACTGTGCTCAACATCCGGAAATGGGACTTCGACAATCAGGCGGCGATGCCAATCAAGCCGGTGCCGCTGCGCAAAGGAGACACCGTCAAGGTCACCTGTCGCCATTCGCAGGCTATCCGGGACCGGTTGCCGGCTTTTGACGGACAGCCGGAGCGGTATGTCATCTGGGGCGAGGGGAGTACCGACGAGATGTGCCTCGGCATCTTGCAGGTGTCCCGCCCATAGCCACGTGACCGGGCCCGACCAGTACGCTTGACCCGCACGGATTCGTTGAACCTCAGCCACTTCTCACCACAAGAAGGGAACGGGCCTCATGGGCCAGACCTGATCGCGTATGACCGACATACACCCGCCCCAACCGGCCCCGGCAGGCGGCATGACCTCCCACACCGTGGTTGTGCCGGCCTCGGTGCACATGGTGGCGCTGTTAGGTGCCGGCGACGAGCACCTCTCGATGATCGAGAACGCGCTCGACGCCGAAGTCCATGTCCGGGGCAACCGGATCACTGTCCGTGGCGCCGCGGGCGAGGTGGCATTGGCACATCGCCTGCTCGAGGAGCTAGTGGCGATCATTCGCACCGGGCAAGGGGTGACCGCGGAGACCGTCGAACGGGTGCTCAGCCTGCTCCGCAGTGAGTCCGCTGAGCGGCCGGTCGACATTCTTTCGCTCAATATCCTGTCCAATCGCGGCCGCACGATCCGGCCCAAGACGCTCAACCAGAAGCGGTATGTCGACTCGATTGACAAGCACACCATCACATTCGGCATCGGCCCGGCCGGCACTGGTAAGACCTACTTGGCCATGGCGAAAGCGGTCCAGGCGCTGCAGGCCAAGCGGGTGACCCGAATAATCTTGACTCGACCGGCGGTCGAGGCGGGTGAGCGACTGGGCTTCTTGCCGGGCACGTTGAGCGAGAAGATCGACCCTTACCTGCGCCCGCTGTACGACGCCTTGCACGACATGCTCGACCCCGAGTCGGTGCCCAAGCTGCTTGCGGCCGGAACCATTGAGGTCGCCCCGCTCGCCTACATGCGCGGGCGCACGCTTAACGACGCGTTTATCATCCTGGACGAGGCGCAGAACACCTCGCCCGAGCAGATGAAGATGTTCTTGACCCGACTTGGCTTCGGTTCCAAGATCGTGGTGACCGGCGATGTCACCCAGATCGACCTGCCGAGCGGCATCAAGTCCGGTCTGCGGATTGTCGAGTCAATCCTGGGCGAGGTCCCCGATGTGGTCTTCAACCGGCTCACCACCCATGACGTGGTTCGGCACCGACTGGTTGGCAAGATCGTGGCGGCCTACGACGAGTTCGATGCCCGCGCCAGCCAGTCCCGGACGTCCCCGGAGCCGCGCCAGTGACCATCGAAGTGCTCGACGAGTCCGGGCGTGCCGTCGACGTTCAGCGGCTTTCCGCGTTGGCGGGTTTCGTGTTGACTCGGCTGCGGGTGCATCCTTTGGCCGAGTTGTGTATCAAGGTGGTCGACGTCGACACGATCTCCGAACTCAATGCCCGCTGGATGGACAAGTCGGGGCCCACCGACGTGCTGGCGTTCCCGATGGACGAGCTACGCCCAGGGCTGGTGAACGCGGACCTGACCGAAGGTGTTCTCGGTGACCTGGTGCTCTGCCCCGAGGTCGCTGCACAGCAGGGTGAGGCTGCCGGGCACGGTACGGACGCCGAGCTCGACCTCCTCACGGTGCACGGCATCTTGCATCTCCTCGGGTATGACCACGCCGAGCCGGCCGAGCGGACCGAGATGTTCGGACGCCAGGACGAGTTGCTTGCCGCCTGGCGAGTGGCCGGCATCGGCGCGTGACCGACGACATGAGGTGGTGGCTGGCCGCCGGGTTCTTGGTAGCCGTGGCGGGCGCGTTCTCGGCTGCCGACGCTGCCCTTGCCCCGTTCTCTCGCGCCCGAGCCGAAGAGTTGGTGGTCGAGGGCAAGCCTGGTGCGCGGCGACTCCGGCGTCTGTTGCTGGATCCGCCGCGGTACGTCAACAGCATCCTGCTGTTGAGGTTGTTGTGTGAGATCGGGGCAATCGTGATTGCCACGTTGCTGCTCAACCGCAGCTTTGAGGGCCGCTGGTGGCCGGTGTTGCTCACCTCGCTGCTCGCCATGCTGGTGGTGTCTTTCGTGGTCATCGGGGTGGCCCCGCGCACGTTGGGCAGAATCCACGCGGAGACGTTTGCGCTGTGGGCGGCCGGCCCGGTTGTCGCGCTCACCTCGTTGTTGGGCCCACTGCCGACGGCGCTGATCGCGGTTGGCAATGCGATCACCCCGGGCCGCGGCTTTCGCGAGGGGCCGTTCTCGACGGAGACCGAGTTGCGAGAGATGGTCGACATGGCCGAGGCCTCCTCGCTCATCGAGGAAGGCGAGCGGCGGATGATCCACTCGGTCTTCGAGTTGGGTGACACCGTGGCTCGAGAAGTGATGGTGCCGCGTAATGACGTGGTCTATGTCGAGCACTTCAAGAATCTGCGGCAGACCATGTCGTTGTTCTTGCGCAGCGGCTATTCGCGATTGCCGGTGGTCGCCGAGAACTTGGACGAAGTGCTGGGATTCGCCTATCTCAAGGACGTGGCCAAACGAGACTTCGACGATCCGGAGGTCGAGACCACGCAACGCATCGAGACAGTGCTGCGACCCGCCTACTTCGTGCCGGAGTCCAAGCCCGTCGACGTGCTCCTGACCGAGATGCAGGCTCGACGCCAACATGTGGCGATCGTGGTCGACGAGTACGGTGGCACGGCCGGGCTGATCACCATCGAGGACATCCTGGAGGAGATCGTCGGCGAGATCGCCGACGAATATGACAACGAGGACCAGGTGGAGATCTTGTCCGACGGCTTGGCGCGGGTTCCGTCTCGCTACCCGGTCGACGAACTGGACGAGATCTTCCAGGTCACCATCAACGACCACGAGGTGGACAGCGTGGGCGGCTTGCTGGCGAAGCACTTGGGGAAGGTGCCGATTCCCGGCTCCTCGGTCGAGGCGCACGGGCTGCGCTTCACCGCGGAGGAACCGGCTGGCCGGCGCAATCGGATCGGCACGGTGTTGATTCGCCTCATCGAGCCGATCCCCGATACGACAGATAGTGAGGGATAGAGGTGGACAACGCGCTGTCAGCCGAGGACGGCAAGCTGGTGATTCTCGCGCGTGCAACGCGCGTCAGAGTGGCCGCCATCGAGGGAGCGGCGGTCCGCGACACCGATGGTCGGACCTATGCCGCCGCCACCATCGACCTGCCTTCGCTTAAGCTTTCGGCCATCCGGGCCTGTGTCGCGATGGCGGTGTCGTCGGGTGCTCGCGGCTTGGAGGCGGCAGTGGTCCTCGGCCCCGCCAACGATGCTGCGCCCGAGGATCTCGCGGTGCTGACTGAGCTGGCCGCCGATGGCTTCGTGGTTCATCTCGCGGACCCTCGCGGCAGTGTCGTTACCTCCCGTGGTCTGCTCCGGTGAGCGGTCGAACCGGGCAGTACACCGCTCGCGTGCGTGCCCGCCATCAGCTTTCCCAGCACTTGGTGCGACTGACCTTGGCCGGCGAGGTGACCGAGCGGCTCAGCACCACCGGCCTCCCGGACGAATGGGTGGGCTTGGTGATCCCAGGTCAGGTCCACAGCCGCTACTACACGGTGCGCGAGTGGCGCGGGAAGGAGCTGGTGATCGACATCGTCCTACACCCAACAGGTTTGGTGACCGAGTGGGCCTCGGGTGACTGTGTCGGACAGACGGTGTCCATCACCGAGCCGCGCGGGTCGTTCGCGGCTCCCGCGGACGCGACCTGGCTCATTCTGGTCGGCGATCTGACCGCGCTTCCGGCCATGGCCCGGATTGCCGAGTCCACTACTCTGCCAACGCGAATCTGGGCCGAGGTGCCCGAGGAATTGGACGACTATCTGCCTGCGTCGGCGGAGGTCACCTGGCTGCGTCAACGGGCGGAGCAGAGCGTGCTGAGCGACGTCGTGGCCGCCATGACCTGGCCGGCCGGGGTCGGCTACTTCTGGATGGCGGGAGAGTCGGCACAGATGCGCGCGATCCGCAAACAGCTGATGCGCGAGCGTCGCGGTACGGCGTACGACGTGATGGGCTACTGGCGCCGAGCGGCTGCCCGATCGCCGAGGGCCACCGATCCCGGTCCGATCTGGCGTGCGGGCAAGGCGGCGGGGCGAACCGACCAGGAAATCTGGGCGGCCTACGACCGTGCCCGGGAGAGTCAGGACCCGGAGAGTCCGGAAAGGGAGAGTCAGGTGCCGGAGAACTGGGCCCCGGAGAATTGGGCACGGGGGAACCAGCGATGACCGACCGAGCCGGCGAGCCTGGCGGCCTTCGCAGTGGCTTTGTCAGCGGCTTTGCCTGCTTTGTCGGCCGACCCAATGCGGGGAAGTCGACGCTGACCAATGCCATCGTGGGCAGCAAAGTGGTGATCACCAGTTCTCGTCCACAGACCACCCGGACCGTGGTGCGCGGGATCGTGCACCGATCGGACGGACAGCTCATCTTGGTCGACACGCCGGGCCTCCACCGGCCGCGCACGTTGCTGGGCCAGCGCCTCAACGATCTGGTGAAGGCCACCTGGGCGGAGGTCGACGTGGTGGCGGTGTGCTTCCCGGCGAACGAGAAGATCGGACCGGGGGACCGGTTCATCGTCACCGAGCTGACCAAGGTGCGGCGCACCATCAAGATCGCGGTAGCGACCAAAACCGACTTGGCCTCACCGGAGCAAATCGGCGACCATCTGCTCGCGATCCAGCAATTGGGCGCGGACACCGGGACGGACTGGGCTGAGATCGTACCGGTCTCTGCGCGCTCGGGTGACCAGCTGGGGTTACTGGCCGAGCTGTTGATCGCTCAAATGCCACCTGGCCCACCGCTCTATCCCGACGGCGACCTGACCGACTCGCCCGAGGAGGCCATCGTCGCCGAGCTGATTAGAGAGTCGGCGCTCGAAGGTGTGCGCGATGAGCTACCGCATTCGATCGCGGTGGTGGTCGAGGAGATGGAGCTACGCCGGGGTCGACCCAAGGACAAGCCGCTGGTGGATATCCATGCGGTGCTGTACGTGGAGCGGCCCTCACAAAAGGGCATCATTATCGGGCACCAAGGGAGCCGGCTACGCGAGATCGGCACTGGCGCACGAGCGCAGATCGAAGCCATGTTGAGCACACCGGTGTATCTCGACCTACACGTCAAGGTGGCCAAGGATTGGCAACGCGATCCTCGACAGCTGCGCCGGCTCGGCTTCTAGGTTCCATCAGCGGGTGCCCAGCAGACGCCGTACCGCTGGGCTGGGCGCCGTTGGCTTCCGGTCCATAGGCGGCGCGAAGGCCACTCGTAGCTCCATTGAAAGTCCAGGGCATCAGCGGCCTGCTCCCGAGCGGCGTCTGTGCAGGGGGCCACGCCTTGAGCTTGCACAGCCTTGCCGCCGGGGTAACTCCGGTCGCCTGTGTTCTGGCCGGATCCGCTCTGACCGGATCCGCTCTGGCCGGGGATGTCGACCGAGCGAAGGGCCCGCCAGGTGTGGGGACGCGCGCAACTCACCCGTTGGAAATCTGGCGCATCCGGCTTGGCGGTGCCGCACAGGCCATAGGCACTGGCGAAGTCACC
>JBOFLH010000002.1:0-4347 GCA_051657765.1 Nocardioides sp.
TCATCGAGGGCACGGTCACCGACAATCGGCACGTGGCGTCGGTCCGGGTGCAGCTGCAGCGATCCGTGGACAACAACTACTTGCAAGACGATCTGACCAGCTGGTTGCCGACCCCCAACGACCTACCGGCGTCGGTGACGGGCACCGGGACCGCGCGGGCTTCGTTCACTTTCGATGCCGGCGTGCACAATGCTGAGGACTATTCGATTGCCGTGCTGGCCACCGACTCGGCCGGTCGCGTCAACGACGCGTTCAGCGTGGTGAGTGTGAGCCCGACGCCACCGGCTCCAGGCCAGGTTATCTATCAGATGAACGAGGCTGCCGGCGCCACCACGATGGCCGACACCGGCGGAAACGGCTTGACCGGCGTGGTCGATCCGGCCGCTGGCTCGGCCGGCTTGACGACCGGCGCGATCTTTGACGGCGCGGCCGGGTACTACTGGGCGTACCGCCCCCCGGCAACCTCCACGACAGCCCCGGGACGGGTTGTTCAGGTACCAGACAACTACCTGCTCGATGCCGGCAATGACACCTTCTCGGTCGAGATCCGCTATCGCACCAGCCATAGCTTCGGCAACATCGTGCAAAAGGGGCAGGCCGCCACCGCCGGTGGCCAATGGAAGATCCAGGCGCCCGGCGGACAACCGTCCTGCCTGTTCAAGAGCAGCCCTGGCACCAGCCAACAGATCGCCGTGAAGTCGACCCGCGACCTCAGCGACAATCAGTGGCACACGGTGCGGTGCCTACGGTCAGCCAACATGGTCAAGATCTATGTCGACGGTGTCTTGGACGGCCAGCGACAGGCCCCGCCCGGCAAGGTCGTCGGGAACATCGGCAACTCCCTGCCGTTGACCATTGGTGGCAAGATCAACTGCAACCAGGTCACGGTGAGCTGCGACTACTTCTCCGGGCAGATCGACTACCTCAAGCTGGCACACAACTGATCCGACCGGGACCGGCGCCTGACTAGCCGCGCCACGCCGCCGCATCGGAAAGGTCGGCGTGTTCTCGGATCCAGGCGTGCATGGCGATGGCCGCCGCTGCTGAGGCGTTGATCGATCGGGTGGATCCGAACTGTGCGATCGAGAAGGTGCCGACGCACGCGGCGCGCGCCGACTCCGACAGCCCGGGTCCTTCCTGTCCGAACAACAGGCACACGCGTTTGGGCATTGGCATCGTCTCCAGGTGCGCCGATCCCGGCAGGTTGTCGATGCCGAGCAGCGGTACGTCGAGGTGCTGAAGGTAGGCCGCTAGTTCGGTGGCCGTCGAATGGTGCCGTAGATGCTGGTAGCGATCAGTCACCATCGCCCCACGCCGATTCCATCGCCGGTTCCCGACGATGTGCACCTCGGCGGCCAGGAAGGCGTTTGCGGTGCGCACCACGGTGCCGATGTTGAAGTCGTGTTGCCAATTCTCGATGGCGATGTGGAAGTCATGTCGCCGGACGTCGAGGTCGGCGATGATCGCCGCCATCGCCCAATAGCGATAGCGATCCACCACGTTGCGCCGATCCCCTTCGGCCAGCAACACCGGGTCATAGTGGTCACCTGAGGGCCATGGCCCCTCCCAGGGACCGACTCCGACTTCCGCTGGGCCGTGCGGCATCGGATCGTACGGCGCCCGCGCCCCGTCTCCCGCCTCCGGGCCTCCCGCCTCCGGGCCTCCCGCCTCCGGGCCTCCCGATTCCGGGCCTGCCGACTCCCGGAGGCCAGACTCTCGGGGGCCAGACACCTGGCAACCCGGCTCCCGAGTGCTGGACACCGGATCGCGCCACTCGCGGCCGATCGGTTCCGGGGAATTCGGTTGGCGCTCTGGCATAGGCGAAGGTTAGCTGGCGCTAGCTACCCGCCGAGCGGCCCGCAACGACCACACCCGCTTCCTGGGACCCGCGAGTGGTTCCGAAGTTCGTCGGCCCCGTAGGGTGACCGGGTGATTGTCGACATGCACCCACTGCTGTTGGGTTTGAACTGGATGGATCCCAACTGGCTCCTGGACCGCTACGGCCAGCAGATGTTTTGGGTCAGCCTGGCGATCATCTTCATCGAGTGCGGACTGTTGTTCCCGATTCTGCCGGGCGATTCGTTGCTGTTCTCGATCGGCCTGTTCATCAATCGCGCCGAGGCCGGCGAGTCTGGGATCGAGGTGAACATTTGGCTGGCATGTCTGCTGTTGTGCGTCTCGGCGTTTGCGGGCAACGTGACCGGCTATGAGATCGGCCGAGCGATCGGGCCGACGTTGTACGAGCGACGCGGCCGTATCCTCAAACCGGAGTACTTCGACAAGACCCACGCCTTCTTCGATCGCTACGGCAACCGGGCCTTGGTTCTCGGGCGATTCGTGCCGATAGTGCGCACCTTCGTCACGGTGGTGGCCGGTGTCAGCAAGATGGACCGCCGCCGCTTCTTCACCTGGTCATTCGTGGGCGCCGTCGTGTGGGCCGTCACCCTTACCTTGCTGGGGTACTTTCTGGGCGGCATCGAGTTTCTGCAACGCAACCTGGAGGCCGCGCTCCTGGTCATCGTCGGTTTCTCGGTGCTGCCGATGGTCTGGGAATGGTGGCGACACCGGCGAGCCACGCCTGGGCAAACCGCACCGTGAACCCCGCGTCTGTTACCTGAAACTAGGCCCCAACTAGGGCCCCGAAACTGGGCCCTCAAGCCCTGAAATTGGACCCTGGATCTGGGCCCAGCGTCCGTGCGGGTCGCGACGAGCACTAACCTGGCCCGATGAACGCGCAGCACAACGAGGTCCCGAGCTCGTCTTCCCCTCACAGCGCCGATCTCACCCTGGCTCAGGACTTCGATGCCTGTTGTCGGCTGACCGGCAGGTTCACCTTGCGCTCGGGGATTGTCGCGCCGGAGTACTTCGACAAGTATCTTTTCGAGGCCCAGCCGGCCCTGTTGGCCCGGGTAGTCGATCAGATGATCGGCCTGGTGCCTGACGACACGGACCTACTCGGTGGCCTGGAGCTCGGCGGTGTACCCATCGCCACTGTGCTAAGTGCGCGAACTCAGATACCGGCGTTGTTCGTGCGAAAGCGGGCCAAGGAGTACGGCACCCGCAAGCTGGCCGAGGGGCCGGCTGTTGCCGGTCGGCGGGTCACTCTGGTCGAGGACGTGATCACCACCGGTGGTGCGGTGCGAGAGGCTACCCACGCGTTGCGAGCCGACGGCGCCATAGTCACGGTGGTGATCTGCGCGATCGACCGCAGCCCAGAAGCGACCAATCCGTTGGCTGATACCGATCTCCAGGTGCGAGCCGTGCTCAGCAAGGCCCAGCTGGACGCCGCCCGGCTCGGCTAACCGGAAAGTACGATGACAGCTCGGATACGCCAGGGTGGAGCGAAACGGCCTGGGCGGGGTCGCAGCCACCAGCCCCCTGCCGACCGTCACTGATGTGACCACTTTCTCGGTGTGTCGCACCCAATGCCTGACGGGTCGAGGATGAGCGAGGTTGGGCTCGTTACACCCGACCTGCACTTTGTGACGCGTCGCCGGGACTTCGTGACGCGTCGCCGGGATTTCGTGACGGGTCGCCGGGATTTCGTGACGGGTCACCGTCGGGGTTCGGTCTTCTCCAGGTGGCCGAAGGCAATGAGCCGGTCATCAGTGTGGAACAACTCGGCGCAGGTGGTGAGCGTGATCAGCCGCTGACCGGGCTCTTGAGCAGGTTGCACTCCGCCGGTGGGATTCGCCGGAAGCGGGTCGATCACCCAACCGGCGGTGAAGTCGACGGTCAGCTCGTCCCCACCGGTGTCGAGCACATAGGTGTGGATGGCCTTGCGAGTCTCGACGATGATCTTGTCCCCGGCCTCCAGTTCTGGCATTCGTCGCAGCGGCTCGCCGTGGGTCACCCGGTGCGCGGCCAACGCGAAGTTGCCCACCTTGCCGGCACCGACCGATTGCTCGAAGTGGCCATAGCCCGAGGCAAGCACGTCGTCGCTGATGCCCTCCAGAATCGGCACGACGTAGTCGCTTCCGAACTTCGGTATCCGGACCACATAGGTCGCCGTGGAACCGGCCGCGGCGATGGTCTCGCCACCACCGGACCGCCACTGCTTCTCGATGTCGGCCACGATCGACTCGTGCTTCTTGGCCGAGACGTAGTTGGTGCCGAACATCTGCCAGCCGACCCAGCCGAGCAGGCCGAGGCCGCCGGCAACCAACAATAGACCGAAGCCGAACACCCACGGCCGACGCTTGCCCGGTGGCCGGTCCGGGTCCACCGCCGGTGGTGGTTCGACCACCCCGACCCGCTCGGCACGCTCATCGGTCACGTCTGCTCCATATCTCCTCGGCTGGCTGCCCCGATCGGGGCGACCGTGCCAGTATCCTGCCCGTCATGCAT
>JBOFLH010000003.1:0-3112 GCA_051657765.1 Nocardioides sp.
GGCTTGATGATCTGCGAGATCTCCCACGCACCGCTGAGGTGTTAACCCAGGCAACCGACCGGGTCATGGGAGCATTGACCGACCTGGTTGCCGAACTGCGACACGAGACCCCCCCGACCCAGCGATTCGATCCGCGCCGGGCCGGGGTCAAGCTCACCGGGAATCCCACAGCAACTCCTCGGCCCGACGCAGCTCCCGGGGCGACCACCCGGCGACCGCGACATCCGAACCGATCGGAGGACACGTGACCTACCGCGCCCCTATCAGCGCCAACCGCGCCACCGTGGCGGTGTTCGGGGCCGGCTCGTGGGGCACCGCGTTTTCGGTGGTGCTGGCCGACGCCGGCCACCGGGTCACCATGTGGGGTCGGCGTGAAGAGCTGTGTGCCGCGATCAACGAACGACACGAGAACCCGGATTATCTGCCGGGGATCAGCCTGCCGCCAACGATCTCGGCCACCCACGACCCGGCCGAGGCGGTCGCCGGCGCCGATGTGGTGGTGTTTGCCGTGCCCTCCCAACGGTTGCGGGAGAATCTGATCGACTGGGCCCCGGTGTTGCCCCGCGAGGCGGTCCTGGTGTCGCTGATGAAGGGCGTCGAACTCGGCACCTTGAAACGCATGAGCGAGGTGATCGAGGAGATTACCGAGGCGGCTCGTCGCCGGATCGCAGTGGTGAGCGGCCCGAACCTGTCACACGAGATCGCTCGGCGCGACCCCGCGGCATCGGTGGTGGCGTGTGCCGACGAGGAAGTGGCGCGGGGGTTGCGCAAGCTGCTGCATTCGCGCACGTTCCGTCCCTACAGCAGTTCCGACGTCCTGGGCTGTGAGCTGGGCGGCGCCTACAAGAACGTGGTCGCGATTTCGGTGGGCATGGCTGTGGGCCTCGGCTTCGGTGACAACACCACCGCGTCAGTAATCACCAGGGGCTTGGCCGAGACCGCACGGCTAGCAACCGCTCTCGGCGCCAATCCGATGACGCTGATGGGGTTGGCTGGGTTGGGCGACCTGGTCGCCACCTGCTCCTCGCCGCTGTCGCGCAACCGAACCTTCGGCGAGCGGCTGGGACACGGGGAGACCATCCATCAGATTTTCGGATCGACACGCCAGGTCGCCGAAGGCGCCAAGTCCAGCGTGTCCTTGTGCGCACTCGCCGAGCGATCCGGTGTCGATGCGCCGATCGCCCACCACGTGGCGGCCGTGGTCGCAGGCGAGATGACCGCGCCGGAAATGATGGAAAGCTTCATAGCCCGGGACACCAAGGACGAAACCGACTAGACCGTCGAGCGCTCGGTGCGCCGCGGCTAGCGATACATCGCCTTGATGACCAGGTCCATTGCCGGGTCTGGGAGCAGTTTGCGGGTGCGGACGACGGTGCCGGCGCCGCGGCCGACCGGGTAGCGGGCCCGCGGGGAACGCGTGGTGGCGGCCTTCACGATCTTCGCGGCCACCACGTCGGCGGTGCTGGCCATCGGCGGCTTGTCGGCCCGTTCGAGCACTCTGCGGACCCGGGCCGCCAGCTCCGCGTAGGGTCCGGCGGCACTTCGTTCGGTCAGGCTCTTGCGGGAAATCTCGCTCCACTCGGTCACGATCGGCCCCGGTTCGATGATCACTACCCGGATGCCGAACGGCGCGAGTTCGAGTCGCAGGCTGTCGGAGAAGCCTTCGACCGCGAACTTCGTGGCGTGATACCACGCGCCGAGCGGCTCGTAGAACTTGCCGCCGATGGAGGACACGTTGATGATCCGCCCAGCGCGTTGGTCTCGCATGTGCGGCAGTACGAGCTGCACCAACCGGGCCAGCCCGAACAGGTTGACCTCGAATTGTCGGCGTGCCTCGTTGATGGGTACCTCCTCGACCGCGCCGTAGGAGCCATATCCGGCGTTGTTTACCAGCACGTCGATGCGGCCGACCTCCTGGAGGATCCGGTCGATTCCGGCAACCATGGCGGCGTCGTCGGTCACGTCCATCTCGAAGACTTTCACCGCACGATCGGCGAGTCCTCGCATCCGCTCGACTCGGCGAGCGACGCCGTACACCAAGAAGCCCGACTCCTGGAGTCCGAGCGCGGTTTGCGCCCCGATGCCGCTCGAGGCTCCGGTGACCAGGGCAACGGGAGACGTCATCGGATGAGGTTCCCGCGATCGCCGGTCTGCCCGGTCCTCGAGAGCCCGTTCATCGCATCGACCCCTTCCATCGCATTGACCCCGTCCAATGCATCGACCAAGTCTTGCCACAGGTCCTCGACGTTCTCGATCCCTACGGACAGGCGCACCAACCCGTCCGGGATGGTGGCCGGCTCGGCCTGCCATCTACGGCGCCGCTCAAAGGTCGACTCAACTCCGCCGAGGCTGGTGGCATTCACCCAGAGGCGGGTGCTGTGCACCAGGAACTCGGCGGCCGGTGCGCCGGCCAACACCACCGCGAGAACCCCGCCGAAGCCGGGGTAGCGCACCGACTCGATTGCCCGATGCCCGGCGAGTCGGCGGGCGAGCTCGGTAGCGTTGGCTTCGGCGCGGTCCATCCGCAATGGCAGGGTCCGCAGCCCGCGCAGCGCCAGGTATGCCTCGAACGGTCCCGGCACCGCGCCGGTGAGGTCACGTCGCGCCTTCACCGCGGCGTACACCTGGTCCGAGCCGGTGACGACGGCGCCCATCAGCACGTCGCTGTGGCCGGCCAGGAACTTGGTCGCCGAGTGGAGCACGACGTCCGCGCCGAGCGCCAACGGTTGTTGTCGCAGCGGCGTCGCGAAAGTGTTGTCGACCACCACGGTCGCGCCGGCCCGGTGGGCGGCGTCGATGATGGTCGGCAGGTCCGCGATCTCCAGGGCCGGGTTGGTGGGTGACTCCAACCACACGACAGCCGCGTCCGAGCAGGCGGCCACCACTTCGTGCGTGTCCTCGATGTCAACCAGCCGGGTGACAACCCGGTCGCGTGCCTCCAGGTCCGCTAGCTGCATGGTGACGCCGTTGTAGCCATGTCGGGGTGCCACCACCAACTCGCCGATGGTGACCAGCTCCAGCAGGCAAGTCACCGCCGCCATACCGGACCCGAAGGACAGACACCGACCGCCCTCCAGGGCTCCCAAGGCGTCCTCGAATGCGGTCCAGGTGG
>JBOFLH010000004.1:0-10437 GCA_051657765.1 Nocardioides sp.
TTGGTGCGATACGCCGACGATCAGAGGTCGATCGGGCGGAGCACTCGGTTGATGCCGTGGGCGATCTGCTTGTTGCCCTTGTTGATGTTCTTCAGCTTGCTATTCACGCGGGGGTTCCGGTCGTCGTAGTCGGCGTCCCGCAGGAACACCCGGTCATGCTCGCCACGAACCTTCACCTTGATGGTGCCGCCGGCTGCGGTGGTGAGCTTGGCGCCGTCCGCACCTTGGGCGGTCTTGTAGTTGATGACGGCGCCGGGCACTACGTGGTAGAGCAAGACAGTCTCGACGGTGTCGATCCCCAGGCCGGCGACGGCGGCGAAGACCTGCTTCTCGCTCAGCCCGCGCTCGCCGGTGAGGTCGCGGACGAGCCGGCGGAACGCGCGGTCCTTCGGGACGAAAGCGGTGAGCTTGACGTCGCCTTTGGCGAGCACGCCGACCGCGCTGTCCGGCTTCTCGGCGAGTACCGCGAACGCGGCCTTTTCGACGATGTCGAAGTCGCCCCACTTGTTGTCGAGCTTGGTGCCGTCGGCGGCAAGTACCTCAACCAGGCTGACTTCGCCGCGGCTGGCGTTGGCGGGAGCGACCGAGAACGCGGTGGCGGCGACGGCCAGCGCGAGCGCGGGGGCAAGGGCACGTAACTTCATGGAGAATCTCCTAGGTCGGTGGAAAGCTGGACGCTTCAGGTGTTGTTCAGAAGGTACTACGTTGCTTGCCCAACGGCCGGTTGCACAAATCAAGAACCAATTCTGCAATGGGCCGATTTGTCTCGGCGGAAGCGAGCGGATGCCTCGGCGAGAAGTGGAGCTACCTGTCGATAGCCGTTCCTTTCCGTGCTCGGGCGCCTAGGCTTCGTAGGGTGAACCTGTTTCGCCGATCGACCACACCTGTCCTCGACGCCAACGTCGGTGTCTGGGGCTTCTGGCGCTGGTGGCAAGCCGACGGCGCGGCGCAGTTGGCTGCGTCATTGGCCGGCGGCGCCGGGCAGGGCGTTGACGAGCGGCTCACCCGACGGGTGGCCGGTATCGATCCGAAGCTGTCCTGGTCCGTGGCTGACGGTGCCCGCGCTCGACATCGATTGGTGGTGAGCGCGAACGGCGACCCTGATCTACTGCTCGTCGCTCGTCGTTGGTTACGTAAAGCCCCCGAGGACACTGAGACCTGGGAGTACGGCGACCGCCGTCCGCCCGTTGCCCAGCTCACCGGGCTCGTGTTGGACGTGGACGGACTCTCGATCACCCTGGACGAGGCAACCGTCCAGTGGTCCCGTCGGCGAGATTGGCTTGACGTACGCCTGCGCCACCCATCGTTCGACCGACAGTCGGACGAACTGATCGCCCGCATCGCCGACCGAGTCCTGGATGCGGTGCTAGGCGAGCTAGATGCCGATCTATGGATCGGCCGAGTCGCGTGTACCCGTGGCGCGGAGCCTCACGCGGCGCCGGTGGACGCCATCCGGCGGCCCGTGGCCGACCTTAAAGCCGAGTTGACCGACGCGGTCGGGAAACCGACTTGGACCAGCTTCAGCGGTCTGTCAAACGGTCGTCGCGTGACGGCTGCCGCCCTGGTCAAACCGATGCCAGTACTCGCGCCTCAGCTTGATCGCCACGTTCGCGTCGTCGTGCCCTTCGTGGATCTCGGCCAAGCGGGGGAGCCCAGCGCGAGAGCGCTCACGGCGCTGCAGGACATCGTGGCCGGGCTGGAGGCCAGGCTAGGCCGCTCCGCGCTGTTGGTCGCACATGAGACCGTGAGATCTACCCGGACGTTGCACTTCTATGTGGACTCGCTAACGACCGCCGCCGAACAGATCAAGGCCGGGTTCGTCGGTTGGCGACAAGGAAAAGTCAAGTGCGGGTCGACTCCGGACCCGCATTGGAGCATCGTGGGTCACCTCCGGCGATGAAGGGCGCTAGCTCAGCCTGGATCGTTGCGCGGTGGCTTCTTGCCCGGCTCGGGCAGTTCGTTGCCCACCAGCTCGCAGTGCGGAACTGATTGGCGGGCCGGGAGCCTTCGCTTTAGGCTAAGCAGAGAGCTCGACTTCAAGGCGCTCCAGTCTTGTGGCCGCATCGGCCACGCCCACCGGATGAGTAAGAAAGAGGCAGGCCCGTGCCCATTGGCAAGGTGAAGTGGTTCGACGCGGAGAAAGGCTTTGGTTTCCTGTCCTCCGATGGCGGCCCCGATGTGTACGTGCATGCGGACGCACTGCCCGATGGAAGCACCACGCTCAAGGCCGGCACTCGGGTCGAGTTCGGTGTTGCCCAGGGACGACGCGGCGATCAGGCGCTCCAGGTGCGGGTGCTGGACGCCCCAGCGTCGGTGTCGCGCAATCAGCAGCAGGCCAAACGCAAGAAGCCGGAAGAGATGGTGCCGATCGTCGAAGACCTGATTCGTCTGCTCGACAACGTTGGGGAGGGTTACCGACACGGTCGGCACCCGGACTCTCGAACTGCGACGCCTACCGCCAAGCTGCTGCGAGCGCTCGCCGATGAGCTCGAGCTTTAGCGAGCTCACGACATCGGCGTGGTGGAACCCGGATCGCGGTTCAGCGCGGTTCCTCGCCTTCTAGACGGGGGGCAACGGGCCCGGATGCGCCCGGCATCCGCCGGTTGCGGGTCCACTTCGTCAGCACG
The DNA here is from genome assembly GCA_051657765.1 of Nocardioides sp. Classification (GTDB taxonomy): domain Bacteria; phylum Actinomycetota; class Actinomycetes; order Propionibacteriales; family Nocardioidaceae; genus Nocardioides. The sequence continues at coordinate 2,628 of JBOFLH010000004.1, forward strand.
AAGCCGGCCCACAAGCCGAGTACGGCGGCCGCGATGCCGAGCCCTAGTCGAGGAATCAGCGGCATCGCGATACCGGCGAAACCGCCGGCCACCCAGGCCAGCTGCAAGGTGGTGTCCGACCGTGCGAATGCACTGGAATGCACGCGTTCGGGCACGTCGCGCTGAATGGTGGAGTCGAGGGACAGCTTGGCCAACGATTGGGCGACGCCGGCCGTCAGGCCGAGCAGCACGATCGTAATCAGCCCGAAGAACGCGGCGGCCAGGGTTGTCATCACCATGTCTGCCACCAAGGCAACGACCACGGTGATCGACGGTTGCACGCGTCGCAGGATCGAGGCGAGAGCGATACCCAGGGTGCTGCCCAGGCCGGCTGCGCCGATCACCAGTCCGAGCAGTAGTTCTGGCTCGTAGTCCCCGATTGGCGCTTCTCGTAGCGCAAAGGCCATGAACATGGTCAAGAAGCCCGACAACCATCGCGGACCGCAGTTGGCGCGCAACGCGAAGGATACGGCCCCAGGGATCCGCATGCGGATGCGACCGCTGGATGTTGCCGTACCGCCGTCATCGTCGCCAGTCAGCACCAGGGTGCCTTCACCTACGCTTGAGTCGACCCGCTCGGGCAATCGGATCGCGACGATGGTGGCGAGCACGAACACCGCGAACGCATAACGCAAGGACCATGCTGGGCCGGCCACCGAGGCGAGCACCGCGAGCGGCGCGGAGAGCGCCCCGCCAATCACGCCAGCCAGCGACGTGCGAGCGTTGGCGCGAACCAGAGTCTGCCCGGCGGGCAGCAGTCGGGGCACCGCGGCGGCACGGGTGACCGCATAGGCTTTGGAGGTGACCAGGCACCCGAGTGCGGCGGGAAACAGCCAGGGGGATTCCGTGGCCGTGGCCGTGGCCAGGGCCCAGCACAAGAAGGCGCGGATGGCCATGGTCGAGCCGATCGCCCAGCGCCGGCCATGACTGAAGCGGTCGAGAAATGGCCCGATCAATGGGGCCACGACCACGAACGGCAACATCGTCAACCCTAGGAACAAGGCAACCTGGCCGCGCGCTTCGCCGGTTGGGACTTGAAAGAACAACGTGCCAGCCAGGGAGATTGCGATGGCCGCGTCGCCGGCGGCATTGATGGCATGCAGTTCGATCAATCGAGAGAGTCCCGAGGCTCCGGCGCCCTCGGCCTGACTCGCCCGTCTGGCTTGGCGGACGGTGACGATGCCGGCACCACGGGTCGCGCGCGCAACCCCTCGTGCCCCGCGCACAGTAGCCCTAGCCACGCGAGAAGCCACTGCGAGTAGGCCGCGGGAACCGACTTGGTCGACGGCATCCGGGGACGACGAGGTCGGGCCCGCTGCGGAGTCGGAGATTGGGTCGGACACTGGATCGAGCGGGGGATCCGACGGCGGCATGGCACCATCCTGCCGGTTCGACGATCAGGTATCGGCAACGCCACCGCGGTGAGTTCGCGACCGCGGCGCAGAGTATAAGCCGGACCAGTCGGCCGAAACCTCTACCGAGCGCACGATGCGCCCCCGAAGCGACAAGAGTCGGCGCAATGGGTCATGATTCAGTGGTGACTCGCTCATCTTCGCCGACGCTCGCGCGAATCAAGCCGGATGCGGTCGGTACCGCCGCGGTGGACTTCGCGCGAACTAGCCTGCTGGAGACCGTTGACGCGGCCGACGTCGGTGATCATCTCGGCTACGTAGTCGAAGGTGAGCGGCTAGGCAGCCACTTGTTCGAGTGCCTGCGCGCGGGATATCGCGGCTGGCGGTGGTCGGTGACGATTACCCGGGCTTCGCGACAGAAGTCCGTCACCCTCAATGAAGTCGTCCTCATTCCCGGCGAGGAGGCGATCATTGCCCCGGTCTGGGTGCCCTATCGCGAGCGGGTGCAACCCGGAGATCTCTCGCCGGGCGACCTGTTGCCGGTGGCCGACGACGATCCGCGGCTGGTCCCGGCCTACAGTTTCGGGGACGGTGCCGATTCGCTGGATGACCTTTCCGTGGACGAGAAGGCTCAGATTGGCGATGTCGAGCGCGAGGTGGGGATCGGCCGTGTTCGCACGTTGTCTCCGGAGGGGCGCCAGCTGGCCGCGCAGCGGTGGTACGACGGCGCGGGCGGTCCGGAAGCGCCATTGGCACAGTCCGCGCCACGCCAATGTGGCACGTGTGGGTTCCTGCTTCGAGTGACCGGACCGCTGTCCAGGTTGTTCGGGGTATGCGCCAATGGAGACGCCAACGACGATGGTCGGGTGGTGGCGTTCGACCACGGATGCGGGGCGCATTCTGAGGTGCAACTGGCCAAACGTAATCAGCCGCAGCCGCTGCCCGAGCACGCTATCGACACGTTGACAGACGATCTGGAGCCGCTTTAGGTACTAAGGGTCACGAGCGGCGGCGGCGCCCGCCGCTTCGGCTATTGCGTTGCCGGCGGGCCCATTCGTAGCCGAAGAGGCCAAGTGCGAAGCCGGCCCAGCAGGTCCACAGCCACCACACGCGCCCAGCGTCCGCGAGTCGCCCATAGAAGGGCAACAGGCCGAGAAATGAGATCGCCCAGAGGGCTATGCCGACCTGAACGGTGCGAATGCCGTCGACATCGATGGGTTCGACCTCGGCTACGACATAGGTCCGGTTGCCGATCTCGTGGTGTGTCTTGCGTTCGTCGTGAGGCACATGAGCACCGTAACCGATGACCGCGGCGAAGCGTGAGGGCCGCCAGCGGAGCGCGGTGCGAGCTGCGAGCCGCTGGTGGGGTGCGGGCGAAGCGTGAGGGCCGCCAGCGGAGCGCGGTGCGGGCTACCGCTGCATACCACCTCCGGAATGCTTGGCCGGGTCAGCGTGGCGGCACAGCCGGGCTGACGTTTTGACCCTCGTCCGGTGACCGAGTAGCCTCGTGGCTCGTGCCTGGATTGTCCGGGCCGCTACGCGTGCTCAGAAACGCTCCTAGCCGAAAGTCTGCCGGGCCGAAAGGCCGAATGGCCTGCGGGCCGGCTTGGAACAACTGGCCTGCTGAGCCATCGTGCCCGACACCGTGTCGGGCCTGACTAGAGGACAAGAAGGGGAACCACCCGGTGCCCACCATTAATCAGTTGGTCCGCAAGGGCCGCCAGGACAAGGCGTCCAAAAGCAAGACGCCCGCCCTCAAAGGATCGCCCCAGCGACGCGGTGTCTGCACCCGCGTTTACACCACCACTCCGAAGAAGCCGAACTCCGCTCTGCGCAAGGTCGCTCGCGTGCGCCTATCCAGTGGCGTCGAGGTCACGGCATACATCCCGGGGGTGGGTCACAACCTTCAAGAGCACTCGATCGTGCTGGTGCGTGGTGGCCGAGTCAAGGATCTACCCGGCGTCCGGTACAAGATCATTCGTGGTTCTCTGGACACCCAAGGCGTGAAGAACCGCAAGCAGGCCCGCAGCCGCTATGGTGCGAAGAAGGAGAAGAGCTAATGCCTCGCAAGGGTCCGGCCCCGAAGCGGCCGATCGATGTTGACCCAGTCTATGGCTCGCCGCTGGTGTCCCAGCTGGTCAGCAAGGTGCTCAAGGACGGCAAGAAGCAGGTTGCCCAGCGCATCGTTTATACCGCCTTGGAAGGCTGCCGCGAGAAGTCCGGCACCGATCCGGTGTTGACCCTCAAGCGCGCGCTGGACAACGTCAAACCGGCCCTCGAGGTCAAGTCCCGCCGGGTTGGTGGGGCGACTTACCAGGTGCCGATCGAGGTTAAGGCCAACCGCAGCACCACCCTGGCCCTGCGCTGGCTGGTCGGTTATGCCCAAGCGCGTCGGGAGAAGACCATGCACGAGCGATTGATGAACGAGATCCTCGACGCCTCCAACGGTCTTGGTGCCGCTGTGAAGAAGCGTGAAGACACGCACAAGATGGCCGAATCCAACAAGGCTTTCGCCCACTACCGCTGGTGATCTGGTTGCGGTCGCCATCACCCTGCCCTTGGGTGAGACCGAACGCATCAATCCAGAGCGCCTCGCTCCGACTACTTCTCGACCTTAAGGAACGCTGACACAGTGGCTGTCGACATCACCACGGACCTCAAGAAGGTTCGCAACATCGGCATCATGGCGCACATTGACGCCGGCAAGACCACCACCACCGAACGCATCTTGTTCTACACCGGCATCACCTACAAGATCGGTGAGGTTCACGAGGGTGCGGCCACCATGGACTGGATGGAACAGGAGCAGGAGCGCGGCATCACCATCACCTCCGCGGCGACCACCTGCTGGTGGAAGAACCATCAGATCAACATCATCGACACTCCGGGTCACGTCGACTTCACCGCAGAGGTGGAGCGTTCGCTGCGGGTCCTCGACGGTGCGGTTGCGGTCTTTGACGGCGTGGCCGGCGTCGAACCCCAGACCATGACGGTGTGGCGGCAGGCCAACAAGTACTCCGTGCCCCGGATGTGCTTTGTCAACAAGCTTGATCGCACCGGCGCGGACTTCTTCCGTTGTGTTGACATGATGGTAGAGCGGTTGAACTCGACGCCGCTTGTCCTGCAGTTGCCGATCGGTGCCGAAGCCGACTTCCTGGGTGTGGTGGACCTGGTCGGCATGCGTGCGCTTACCTGGCGCGGCGAGACCAAAATGGGCGAGGACTACGAGATCGAGGAGATCCCGGCCGACCTGGCCGAGCAGGCCGCCGAGTATCGCGAGAAGCTGCTGGAGACGTTGTCGGAGGCTGACGACGCCATCATGGAGAAGTATCTCGACGAGGGGGACTTCACTGTCGAAGAACTGGAGGCGGCGATCCGGCGTGCCACCTTGGCCGACAAGGTCAACCCGGTGCTGTGCGGCACGGCATTCAAGAACAAGGGTGTTCAACCACTGCTGGACGCGGTTGTGAAGTTCCTGCCCTCGCCGCTCGATATCGACGCCATTGTCGGTCACAAGCCGAATAACGAAGAGGTGTCGATCGAGCGCCAGCCAGCTGACGATCAGCCTTTTTCCGGGCTCGCCTACAAGATCGCGACCGATCCACATCTAGGCAAGCTGATCTACGTTCGGGTGTATTCCGGCAAGCTCGATGCTGGCTCCTCGGTGTTGAACTCGGTTTCCGGCCGCAAGGAGCGGATCGGCAAGGTCTATCAGATGCACGCCAACAAGCGTGAGGAAATCGCATCGGTCGGTGCCGGTCAGATCGTGGCCGTGATGGGTCTCAAGGACACCAAGACCGGTCACACCCTCTGCGATCCGACCAACCCGGTCGTCCTGGAGTCGATGACCTTCCCGGCTCCGGTGATCGAGGTCGCCATCGAGCCCAAGACGAAGAGCGACCAGGAGAAGCTCGGCACGGCGATCCAGCGATTGTCCGATGAGGATCCGACGTTCACTGTCAAGACCGACGACGAGACCGGTCAGACGATCATCGCCGGCATGGGTGAGCTCCACCTGGAGATTCTGGTAGACCGAATGCGCCGCGAGTTCCGAGTGGAGGCTACCGTCGGCAAGCCGCAGGTGGCCTACCGCGAGACCATCCGGCAGAAGGTCGAGAACCACTCCTACACCCACAAGAAGCAGACGGGTGGGTCGGGCCAGTTCGCCAAGGTGATCATCACCATCGAGCCCAGCATCGACCCGGAGACCGGGGTGGGTGCCGGCTATCAGTTCGAGAACAACGTGAGCGGTGGCCGGATCCCGCGAGAGTACATCCCGTCGGTCGATCACGGCGCCCGAGAAGCCATGGGGTTCGGCGTGCTCGCCGGATATCCGATGGTGGATGTGAAGGTTTCCCTGGAGGATGGCGCCTACCATGACGTCGACTCCTCGGAGCTGGCGTTCAAGATTGCGGGTATCGCGGCCTTCAAGGAGGCCGCTCGCAAGGCGAAGCCAGTGTTGTTGGAGCCGATGTTCGCGGTGGAGGTCATCACCCCCGATGACTATCTGGGCGACGTGATCGGTGACATTAACTCCAGGCGCGGTCAGGTGCAAAGCATGGAAGAGCGGCACGGCGACAAGGTCGTCGCGGCGCTCGTTCCGTTGTCCGAAATGTTCGGGTACGTCGGTGACCTGAGGTCGAAGACCTCTGGTCAGGCGTCGTACTCGATGGAGTTCGACTCGTACGCCGAGGTTCCCACGAGCATCGCCGACGAGATCGTCAAGAAGGTGCGCGGCGAGTAATCGCCTCGGGGGCCATCCCCCGAGGTCCTTCAGCAAGTTTTGTTCCTGAAATTCGCTGAAGGAGCCGACGGCAGTAATATCCCATCAACGAGCTAGAACATCACAACAGGAGGAGCCCGAAGTGGCTAAGGCGAAGTTCGAGCGGACCAAGCCGCACGTGAATATCGGCACCATTGGTCACATCGACCACGGTAAGACGACGCTGACTGCGGCGATTACCAAGGTGCTTCACGACAAGTTCCCGGACCTGAATGAGGCGTCGGCTTTCGATCAGATCGATAAGGCCCCCGAGGAGCGTCAGCGCGGCATCACGATTTCTATCGCGCACGTCGAATACCAGACCGAAGCGCGCCACTACGCGCACGTCGACTGCCCGGGTCACGCCGACTACATCAAGAACATGATCACCGGCGCGGCACAGATGGACGGCGCCATTCTCGTGGTCGCGGCTACCGATGGGCCGATGCCGCAGACGCGTGAACACGTGCTGCTGGCTCGCCAGGTCGGCGTGCCGGCTTTGGTGGTGGCGCTCAACAAGTGCGACATGGTTGACGACGAGGAGCTGATCGAACTAGTCGAGATGGAGGTTCGAGAACTTCTGTCCGAGTACGAGTTCCCCGGTGACGACATCCCTGTGGTCCGGGTGGCGGCGTTCCCGGCGCTCCAGGGCGACGCCAAGTGGGCCGAGTCCATCGCCGAGCTGATGACCGCCGTCGACGATGCCATTCCGACCCCGGCTCGCGACACCGACAAGCCGTTCCTGATGCCGGTCGAAGACGTGTTCACGATCACCGGTCGTGGCACGGTCATCACCGGGCGGATCGAGCGAGGCATCGTCAAGGTGGGCGAGGAGGTCGAGATCATCGGCATTCGTGACGCCTCGCAGAAGTCGACCGTGACGGGTGTGGAGATGTTCCGCAAGCTCCTCGACGAGGGACAGGCCGGAGAGAACGTCGGGCTGCTGCTGCGCGGCACCAAGCGTGAAGATGTCGAGCGCGGCATGGTGGTCATCAAGCCCGGCACGACGACGCCACACACCAACTTCGACGCTTCGGTGTACATCTTGTCGAAGGAGGAAGGCGGTCGGCACACGCCGTTCTTCAACAACTACCGCCCGCAGTTCTACTTCCGTACAACCGACGTGACCGGCGTGGTGACTCTTCCCGAGGGCACCGAGATGGTGATGCCGGGCGACAACACGGAAATGGCTGTCGAGCTGATCCAGCCCATCGCCATGGACGAAGGCCTGCGGTTTGCTATCCGTGAAGGTGGCCGCACGGTCGGCGCCGGTCGGGTGACCAGCATCAGCAAGTGAGTCTCAGCGGAGAGCCCCACCTAGAGATCTAGGTGGGGCTCTCCGCATTTGTTGGGGTCTGCCCGGCGAGTCACGGGTGCGGCTGTCCGATAGTTGTTGCCTGGTGGGCTAACGAACAACCCTGCCATGACCACCTCGTGTCATCCGCCAAGTTTCGCCACCGGTGCCGGCTGGCGGAGAATGGCCCCATGAGGTCCGCGAGTATTGCCGAGGCCAGCGAACCGAGGTCGAACGCGAGTCGGTCGAGCGGACCGTTGGCGGGGGAATCGCTTCCCGGGCGCCAGCCGGGGCCACCGCCGCCGGGGCATCGGTTCTCGCCGGACGGCGCTCACCTACGCGAGGTGTTGTCCTATTCGCGTC
>JBOFLH010000005.1:0-5424 GCA_051657765.1 Nocardioides sp.
CTGACGGCTTGCGCTGGCCGCCTCGGCGGCAACCGAGCGGGTATCGGTGGCACGTCTGGCCGCGGCGGCGGCGCGCTGGTTGGCCGCGGTTAGGTCGACGTAGCGCGCACTTAGTGCCGACTCGGCGACGGCCATCGTGCTTGATCGCGAGATGAGGGTTTCGATGCCGTCCGACTCGACGATAGCGCTGAGCGCGGTGAGTTCCGGCGCCATTTCGTAGGACACCACGAGTGCGTCGGCGTAGATCTGCCGCTGTCGATCCGCTTCGGCGCTCGCGGCCCGATGCTCGCGTGCCGCGGCTCGAGCTGCGTCGATGGCTTCATGCCAGCGCCAGCGAGCTCCATTGAATGCTTCGGCGGCCTGCTCAGCGACCACCGAGGCCTGCCATAGCTGCCGATTCGCGGCGGCCAATCGATCCTGCACCTCGGCGACGTCGAGCGCCGAAGCGTCGGCGGCGGCCTTGGCCGCGGTCACCTGGTCATCAGTAGGCGCGGCATTCGATAAGGCGCCGGCGCCCGAGGTGGCCGGATCGTCGACGGCGCCGGCCGGTGCGCACAGCGCAACCAGCATCACCAGCGAGACAGCACCGGTCACTGTCGCACCGGCCAGCACAGGTGAGATCAAAGGACCCGAGATCCGCACGACGGCACTCCTTCGTGACAACGGTGAACCTAGCCCGTTCGGCCCGGTTCATGCCTCGGAGGACTTCCCCATCGCCCGCGGCACATGCAGCACGTTAATGCCCTTGAGTCACAAATGAAACAGAGATCAAGAATTTTCCCATGCGTCACGGCGTGGCGACTTGACTAACTACGTCGATGTAACTTGCTTCGCGGGTGCCGTGCGCCAGGAAAACGGTTCGCCGGAAGCCCACGCTCCGATCCGGAACGCGGCAACCGCGATGACCACGCCGGCGAGGTCATCCGCCACGTAATGCCACCCGAAGTACAGCGTGGCAACAATAGTGAGACCGAAGTTGATCCAGGCAACCCGCCGCAGCCACACGTTGCGCACGGTGTAGTGCGCCATCAAGGCGAACAGCAACGTGATCGCACAGTGCAGGCTGGCAAAGCCGGCCACGGATTGAATGGCGTCCTCGATCGACCCGTAGACGACCGACTTTCGGGAGCCAGCCAGTGACTCAATCAGGTCGGTCGTCGGAGTTTTAGTCAGATCCTCGTAGAGCCACGGGTACCGAAATGCCGGCCCCTGGGTAGGCAACAGATAGTAGGACACGATGCCGAAGACCCACACCAATATCTGCGAGATGGCAAACCAGTAGCCGCGCGAGATCTGCCGCGACCAGATCAGGCAACTCATCAGCACGACCGGAACCAGCGGGAGAAACCAGAGATACACCGCCGACAGGAAGTGCGCCATCAACGTGTCCCCAAGGATCGCGCGAAGCGCGATTGCCGGTTCCGTGCCGAGGAACAGCCACTGGTCTACCCGGTGCAGCGCGCGATCGTACTTATCCAGGCCCAACACCAGGGGTAGGAACGACTTGAGGTTTCGATAGGTGAAGTAGGTGACATAGAAGGACAACAGGCCGACCACCAGCAGCGTCACTCGCTCACGAGTCCAGTGCGCCCGCAGTCGCGCGCGGGCGATTGGCACCATGGGCAACCGCTGTTGCCTCGAGTGCCACAACGCCCACGGCACGACGTCGATCACAAACGCGCCGATCAACATGGCAAGCAGCCGGAACCAGGACGGGCCGAGGAACCAATCGGGGTCGACCAGCGGTCTATCGACAATCGCGGCCACCGTCACCGCCAGCGCACTCATGACCACCGCGACACCACAAAGAAGTGTCTGGGCCCGCCGGTGCATGAGGTCAGTGTAGGGAAAGCGGGATGACTGCCAGCTTGGTGGCATCCAATGCCAATCGAACCGCGGCGCCAACCGGGGCCGTGGAACCCCCAGACAGTGGCGCAATCGCATCGACTTGGCCGAGTCCGGCCACCCGGACCGTGAGCCGGACCAGATCAGGTGTGGCCCGCGCCGAGTCGACCTCACCCGGCAAGGGTCCGTTCGCAGCGACCACCAGGGCTGAGCGGCGCAATGCGACAGCGGCGCCGGCGGCCAGGCCGGCATCGGCCGCCGATCGGCGCCTCCGGGGATCGAGCCCCGCGATCCCCAAGAGCAGGTCAGCGGCCGGTCCGGAGAAGACCCGAGCGTATCCCAGGGTCAACGCAGTCTCCTCGTCCACCGGATGCTGCCAGACCTCGGCGATCGGACCCACTTGGGTGGCCATCCCAGCGCGCATCACCGCCAGCCGGTCTGCCACCGCGAACGCTTCCTCATGATCGTGCGTGACGAACAGCGCCGTGGTGCCGGTCGCCACCAGAATCTGGCGAATCTCCGCGCCCAGGCGCTCGCGCAAACCGCCGTCAAGCGCCGACAGTGGTTCATCAAGCAACAGCAGCCGAGGTCGGACCGCGAGGGCGCGAGCTAACGCCACGCGCTGGCGCTCGCCGCCCGACAACGTGTCCGGGGCACGTCCGGCGTATCCGCTCAACCCCACCAGTTCCAACAACTCCTCAACTCGTCGTTCTCGCTCGCGTTTCGGGGTTCGCCGCAGGCGCAGCGGGTAGCCGACGTTGCGTCCCACCGACAGATGCGCGAACAGCTGGCCGTCTTGAAACATCAGCGCGAACCCCCGGCGATGGGTGGGAACCCTCATCAGGTCGGCGCCGTCGAACGCCACCAGGCCGGTCATGGTCGGTTCCAGCCCGGCAATCGCTCGTAGCAAGGTGGACTTGCCGCAGCCCGATGGACCAAGTACGGCCAACACCTCACCGGGCGGCACGTCGAAGCACACGTCCCGCACCGCCGCCAGCCGACCGAAGCGGACCGTAACTCCCCGGACCTGGAGACCCGTCACCGTTGGCGCACCGTGCTCGACGAGGACCGGCTGGTCGGCGCGGTGGGTAACGAGGAGAGTGCCTCGAGTCGCTCGACCGCCGCGATCACCGATGCCGTCACGCCGGCCAATAGGACCGAGGCCGCCAACGCCGTGCCATAGTTCGCCGCACCCGGCTCGCCCAGCAGTCGGTAGATCAGCACCGGCAGCGTCGGGTGGTCGTCGCGCACCAAAAAGGAGGTCGCCCCGAACTCCCCCAGCGAGACCGCGAAGGCGAATCCGGCGGCGGCGGCCAGCGGGCGGCGCGCTACCGGCCAGTCGACTACCTGGATGACCTGCCAGCCATTCGCGCCCAGTGATGCGGCGGCCTGTCGCTGGCGGTGGTCGATGCCAGCGAGAATCGGCATCAAGGTGCGCACCACGAGCGGCAGCGCGACAAGCGCCTGGGCGATCGGCACCAACCAGGGACTGTCCCGCAGGTCTAGCGGAGGCCAGCTCAGGGTGATCATGAAGCCGAACCCGAGCGTCACCGCAGAGACACCGAGCGGGAGCGCGAAAAGACCGTCGACGACCGCACGGAGCCGACGTCCGGCCGACGAGCCACCACGCCGGGTGAGTACGGCGATCACTGCCAGGGCCAGGATCAGGGCGATCCAGGTCGCATCGATCGCGATCCGAACCGAGGTCACCAACGCCTCCACACCCGATGGCCTGGCTGACGAGGACACCGTCAACGCGACATAGTTGCCCAGCGTCCAGTCCGCGGATGACCGGAAAGAGCCGATCACCAGGGTCGCCATCGGCGCGACCACCAAAACCAAGGCGATGCCAGTCAGGAGCAAGGGGAACACGTGGCTGCTGTCGACCGGATGAAGCCTGTTGGGTATCCGAGTGGTCACCGCCGCCGGCGTCAGATTCAGGCGTCGTACCAGTGCCAGGAGCCCGATCACCAGCACCAGTTGCAGCAAGGACAGCCCTGCGGCGGCCTGGAGATCGAGCAAGTTGGTGGTCAGTAGGTAGATCTCGGTCTCCACCGTGGCGTAGCGCAGCCCACCGAGCATGAGCACCACACCGAAGGCGGTCGCGCAGAAGAGGAACACCAGGCTCGCCGCCGCCAAGATGGCCGGCCGCAACAGCGGTAGGGTCACGGTCCGGAGTACCTGTGCGGGCGACGCACCCAACGCGGCGGCGACCTCCGCCGGCCGAGGATCGAGGTTCTCCCAGGACGAGCCGACGATCCGCACCACCACGGCGATGTTGAAGAAGGCCAGAGCGGCCACGATCGACCAGGCCGACCCGTCCGCCTGCAGCAGGCGCAGCGGTCCGGTCAGCAGCTGCCGAAAGGCGACGCCGACCACTATGGTCGGCAGCACGAACGGCACCATCAGGACCGCCCGCACCAGCCGGCGCCCGGGCAATGCGAGCCGGTAGCAGACATAGGCAGCGGGCACTCCCAGACCAACCGAGATCACCGTGCCCAACGTCGCCGACCAGAGCGTGAACCACAGGACCCGATGGACCCGCGGTCGGGCCAGCACTTCGATCACCCCGACCGGATCGAAGGCCTGGTCGACCCACCATCCCCGGCTGATCATGCCCGTGACGGGTAGCACGAAAAATATCGCCAACACCGCCAACGGAACTCCGGCGACGACAACCTGTCCGGCGACCTTGGGCCAGCGAACGGCGCGGCGAAGTCCGACACTACTTGCCCCCGGTCGGGTCAGGGGCAGCGGCGCGCTCACCTCGTGGTGACCTCCGTCCACTCCCGCAGCCACTCGTCGCGCCGGGATGCAATCTCGGCCGGATCAACCGCGTATGGCGTCGACGGCTGCTTGGCGAACCGCGACCATGCGGTGGGCAGCCCGACCCCCGCCCGGACCGGGAAGACATACATGTTCTCGGGCAATGCCGCCTGAACCTCGGCACTGAGCAGGAAGTCGATGAGTTGGCCGGCGCCTGCCGGGTTGTCGGCCCCGGCCAGTACGCCGGCGTACTCGACCTGTTGGTAACAGGTGGCGAGCAGCGCTCGAGTGGTGGAGGAGTTTCCGCCTTCTGGAACCGTGAACGCGGGCGAGGAATCGTAGGACACAACGACGGGCCGGGTGCCATTCTCTCCGCCCTGGCTGAAGTCGACGTAGTAGGCATCGGACCAGCTGGCGGTCAGCTTGGCGCCGTTGCTCATCAGTCGGCGCCAATACGCCGGCCACTGTTCGCCGTACTCAGCAATGGTGCTCAGCAGGAAGGCCATGCCCGGCGAACTGGTGGCCGCGCCGGGGACTACCAGTAGGTTTCGGTAGGCCGGCTTGACGAGATCCGCCAGCGTTGCCGGCGGGACGAGCTTCCGCTTGGCGAACCAGGCGATGTCGACATTCACACAGACATTGGCTTGGTCGACGGGCGCGAGAATGCGGTCATCACCAGCCAGCCGGTAGCGTGCGGCACCGGCCGGGAGGTCGCCGGCATAGGGAGCGAAGACACCAGCCTCGAGCGCCCGAGATGCGAAAGTGTTGTCCACTCCGAATGCGACGTCCCCGGTTGGGTTCGACTGGCTGAGG
>JBOFLH010000006.1:0-3498 GCA_051657765.1 Nocardioides sp.
TGCGGCGCCGCGGTCGATCGCGACACCCGTTCCAACACCGCTCGCTGCGTCGTGGTCATCTCCAAGGCGGCAGCGGGTGCGCTCACGTCCCGAGCATACGACCTAACGGTCTATCTATTTACGAGACACACCACTAGATAGGGCACCAACTCAGGTGGCGGATCGGACAGAGAAGCCACTCGCTCGGTCGACACCCAGATCAGTTCGACCGAGGAAGACGTTGCTCGGCTACCCACCGCGAGCGATGGCTCGATTCCGGCAATCCGCCAAATCTCTACCTCGTCGGGGCTTGCCCGCCCTTCGTCACCGCAAGCCGAGTAGTCAATCGTGCCAGTGCCGAGTGCTTTTGACCAACGGGAGTGTCTTGGCCGGCTCCGATACGCGGTACTCCACTCGCGCATAGATGTATTGCCCTTCGCAGTCGGCATCGCTGCGGCCGACGGCACACGAAGTCAGAAGAAGAGCCACTACGCCGGCCAGGACGAAGCCTCTAGTTGGACTGTTCGGCATAGGCGTTCAATTCTTCCAAAGTGACCAGCACGATCACGAGGCGGCACCCTCGGTTCGGCGCAGCAGCGCCACGAACATGGCGTCGGTGCCGTGCCGGTGCGGCCATAGTTGGACAGTTCCGGGCAGTGGGCCGGCCGCGTCGGCGATCTCAGCAACCAGCCCACCGATCGGTTCCACATAGGTATCCGAGCGAATACCGAGCACCGACTCGATAACCCCGCGTGTCTCGGCCAGCACCGGCGAGCAGGTGGCATACGCCACGATGCCGCCGGGCCGGACCGAGTCCACGGCCGCGCCGAGCAGGGCTCGCTGCAGTGGCACCAAGGTGTCGAGGTCGGTCGGGGTGCGGCGCCACCGGGCCTCGGGTCGGCGTCGCAGCGCGCCGAGGCCCGAGCATGGTGCGTCGACCAGCACCCGATCGAAAGATCCGAGTGCCCAAGTCGGGCGGGTGCCATCGGCTACCAGCACGTCGAGCACTCCGGGCACCAGCCGGTCACCGCCGAGTGCGCGACGCACCAGCTCGACGCGATGCGGTTGCTTGTCGGCAGCCAACAGCCGGGCACCGCGCCCGGTGGCCAGCCCGGCCAGCAGGGCGGCCTTCCCGCCCGGACCGGCACAGAGATCCAACCACCGCGTGTCCGGACCGTCGAGCGCGGCCGAAGCCAGCGCCAGCGCCACCAGTTGCGAGCCCTCGTCTTGGACGCCGGCGCGACCTTCGGCGACCGCGGCCACCTCGGCCGGGTCACCGGATTCGAGGACGACCCCATAGGGCGAGAACGCGGTTCGTGCTCCGGGCAGTTCGCCCACCTCGGACCGCCCCGGCCGGGCTACCAGCGTAACCAGCGGTGGTTCGTTGTCGGCGGCCAGCAACCGCCCCAGCGCGGCCCGATCTGACTCGCCGCACGCGGCCAGCGCGGCGGCCAGGTGCTCGACCACCCAGGCCGGATGGCTGAACGCCACCGCGTCGTACCCGACCGGATCGGCGGCCGGATCGGGAGCCACCCGCCGCACCCAGGTGGTCAGCTCGGCTTCAGCCACCCGCCTTAGCACCGCGTTGGTGAACCCCACCGGACCATGGCCGATCCTGGTGCGCACCAGATCGACGGTGGTATTGATCGCCGCGTGGGCGGGCACCCGCATCGACAACAGCTGGTGCGCACCCAACCGCAGCGCGTCCACCACCGCGGCCTCGACGTTGACCAACGGACGATCAAGACACGCGGCAAGAATCGCGTCGTAACTGCCCCGCCGCCGCAACGTGCCCGAGACAAGTTCGGTGGCGAACGCGGCGTCGCGGCCCACCAGGTGGTAGTGACGCAATATCTGCGGTAACACCAGATTGGTATAGGCGTCGTCGGCTCGCACCGCGGTCAGCACGTCGTAGGCGGCAAACCGAGCCGGATCAACCGACGACCGCGGCCGCGGCGGTCGGCCACCGGCGCGGGGTGCCGGCCGGGACCCGCGGCGTCGCTGCGTTCGGCGCGAGTCAGCCATCAGGCCGCGACTCGCTGGCCCCCCGCGCTGGCCGGGCGGCCAGGAAGGTCTTGGCGAGCGACCGGGGCGCGCGCGCCAACCAGGCATCGGTGATGATCTCCGCCAACTCCTCGACGTCCAGTTCGGCCAACCGGGACTCTTGGACCAACACCGCGTTATAGCCCCGGAAGTGATCGATGGTGAAGAACGGCATCCCAGGATCCTCGACCAACGCCGCCTTGGCGTGTTCGTCGGCCACCACGATCACAATGAGGTCGTCGAACTGCTGGCCGGTGTCCGGATCGATCGCATCCTTGCGTGGACCGCGATAGAGCACGAAACCGCGACCTTTGGGCCCGGCTGGCACCTTGTATGTCGGCCGGTCACCCCACGACGTCCCGAACTCGACTTCGGGCAACGCCCGGCAGATGGCGTCGACATCGTCAGCGGTGGCAGGACGACCCATAGCCCCAACCTACTCGACCCGAGCACGCCGACACGTCACAAAAGTCGCGCCGAGGCGTCACGAAAGGCGGGCACCTGCGGTGAGCCGCAGACCACGAGCCCAGTCCGCCGCGGCCATCGGACGTTTGCCGACCGCCTGAACCTCACCCAGGCTCACCGCATGAGTACCGGTGCCGACCTGGACAATGCGCTTGGTCACCGCCAATTCACCCGGCGCCAACGGCGGATGGCCCAACATGGGAGGTTCCGAGGGAAACCGCACCGGCCCGACCTTGAGCCGCTCGCCCGCATAGGTGGTCCAAGCGCCCGGTTCGGGAGTGCACGCTCGGATGAGGTGATCGACTTGGCCGGCAGGGTTCGACCAATCGACCCGGGCATCGGCCACGGTCACCTTCGGCGCCACGCTCACACCGTCATTCGGTTGCGGCCGTGCCTCCAGTTCGCCGGCCGCGATGCCGTCGAGGGTGGCCACCATCAAGCCCGCGCCCCCCTCGGCCAGCCGGGTCAACAACGAACCTGCGGTGTCCTCAGGTCGGATGCGCTCGGTCATGGTGCCGAACACCGGGCCGGCATCGAGCTCCTCGACGATCCGAAAGGTAGTCGCACCGGTGACCTCGTCCCCGGCTCGGATCGCGTGGTGCACCGGAGCTGCACCGCGCCAGGCCGGGAGGCAGGAGAAGTGCAGGTTGACCCACCCGTGCGGCAATAGGTCGAGAGCCGACGGCGGCAACAGCGCGCCATAGGCGACGACCGCACAGCAGTCTGGAGCCATCGCCCGAATTCGGGCCTGAAAATCCAGATCACGCGGGTGTGCCGGCTTCAGGACCGGCACGCCGAGCTCGTCCGCGCGAATCGCGACCGGCGAGGGCTTCAGCTGTCGCCCTCGACCCGAACGGGCATCGGGGCGAGTGATCACCAGCATTAGCTCATGGTCCGATGCGGCGATGGCATTCAGCGTGGGGATGGCAGCGACCGGCGTGCCGGCGAAGGCGATGCGCACCCTAGATCCCACGGCCGAACATCGGGTGCGGCGACACCTTGACTACCAGT
>JBOFLH010000007.1:0-7855 GCA_051657765.1 Nocardioides sp.
GATCTCGGCAGACCAGCGCCGACCCCACCTCCACCCGCCGTGCTCCCACCGATGCTGCCTGTGCCGACCCTGCGCCGCATGTCTGCGCCCCCTCCGAGAAAGTTGTCTCAGGAACCCTGCCGGTCCACCACGCTAGCGAGAAACCAGGCCACCCGAAACCACCTGATTTCAGCCTGTGGAAAACCTGAAGCGCCCCCCGTTTTGTGACGCCTCGCCGGGAACTTGTGACGCCTCACCGGGATTTGGTGACGCCTCGCCGGGATTTGGTGACGCCTCGGCGACCCACTGGTCTCGGCCCCGCCTTAGCAGCAGTTCACAATGGGGGCGTGGAGACCGCGGCACCCCTCGTCTTGTTGGCGCTCGCCGTCCTGGCGATCACCGGTGTGAGCGAGCGTGCCGGGTGGCCGACACCGCTGGTGCTGATCGGTGCCGGGATCGGGGTCTCCTTCCTGCCGTTCGTGAGGGTGGTGCAGCTCGATCAGGACATTGTGCTGTTCGGTTTGCTGCCACCGCTGCTGTATGCCGCCGCCCTCAACACCTCGCTGGTTGACTTCGCGGCGAACCGGCGACCGATTCTGTTGCTATCGGTCGGGCTGGTGGTGTTCACCACCCTCGGCGTCGGGTGGCTAGTGCACCTGCTGATCCCCGGGATCGGGTGGGCGGCCGCTCTGGCAATCGGCGCTGTGCTCGCCCCGCCGGACGCGGTCGCGGCCACCGCGATCGGTCGGCGCATCGGACTGCCCCGACGGTTGGTGAACATCCTCGAAGGTGAGTCGCTGCTCAACGATGCGACCGCACTGGTCGGCCTGCGAATGGCGATCGCCGCGATGTCGGCCAGCGTCGATGCCCTGGACATCGGGCTCGACTTCGCTCGTGCGGTCGGCGGTGGTGTGCTAGTCGGCTATGTCGTGTTCGTCGCGGTCGGCTGGGTCCGGCAGCATATCCGGGAACCGTTGATCGACAATGCGCTGTCGTTCGTGACACCCTTCTCGGCGTACGTCGTCGCCGAGCAGCTACACGGTTCCGGGGTAATCGCTGTGGTGCTGGCCGGGATGCTGCTTGCCCACCAAGCGCCGATCCACCAAACCGCGTCCTCTCGGGTTGCCGAGCGGCGCAATTGGCGCACCATCTCGTTCGTGCTAGAGAACGCGGTGTTCTTCATCATGGGCTTGCAGGCGTCGTGGGTGCTTGGCAAGGTCTCCGAAAGCGAGCTCCGCTGGGAACGCATCTTAGGTGTGTGTGCCGCCTGTTTGCTGGCGGTGATCGCGCTCCGGCTGATCTGGGTGTTCCCGGCGCGCTACCTGTTGGTTCGCCCCGGACCGGACCGGCTGACCGGCCGAGTCCCACCCTGGACCTACACCTTTATCGTGGGTTGGGCTGGAATGCGCGGCGTCGTCACCCTCGCCGGCGCCTACCTACTGCCGGTCGAGACCGAGTACCGCGAGGTGCTGTTGTTGATCGCGTTTACTACCGTCGCCGGCACGTTGTTCGTCCAGGGGCTGACTCTTCCGTGGCTGGCCGAGCGATTGCGGGTGCCACCGCCCGACCCAGTCGAGGATGCGCTGGCACGCGCGGCCCTGTTGCATCAGGCGTCGGCCGCCGGGCTGGAACTCCTGCCCGAGCTGGATGAGGAGGACCCGCACGGCTCACATGCACTGGCGACCGCACGGGTCGAGCAGCGCAATTTTGCCGCCTGGGAGCGGGTAAGCAGGGTTACCGAAGACGAGACACCGAGCGAAGCCTACGTCCGGGTCCGGCAACTCATGCTGGCTGCTGAGCGGGCCAAAGTTCTACAGGTGCGCGACAGTGGAACCGTGGCCTCCGATATCGTCCGCGACGTACTCGGTATGCTCGACATCGAGGAGTCGATGCTCGACATGAACCAGCGGGCGCGCACTCGGGTACGTGCCTCGATTCGCGAGCGCGCACTGAACGACGGTTGCCCCGAACTGGCAGCCGCATCGGCGGCCAATGCCCCCGCAGCGCCCACTCCTGGCGTATGTGCCGCTTGCGAGCGCGAAGGCACCTCGCCAGTGCACCTGCGGATGTGTATGTCGTGCGCGACCGTGGGTTGTTGCGACTCGTCAGTCGGTAGACACGCTGACCGACATTATCGGGAGACCGGCCACCCGGTGATGATCTCTGTTGAACCGGGGGAGTCCTGGCGCTGGTGTTACCTCCACGAGGCGCTCGGCTGACACCAGCCTCAGCCCGGGCCTCAGCCCGGGCTACGACGCCCGGAAGCCCAACGACCGATAAGACCACAGTCCGAGGCGGCGAGGTCGGGTAGGCCTACCCGAGGGCGATCAGGACGGTTAGTAGATAGTTCGAGACGGCGACCGCGGTGTATACGTAGCGTGCCCGGTACCGGAGTTGCCAAAGTCGGTAGGCGCCCAGGGTGCAGAGCACGGCACCGGTGATCTGTAGTCCGACTCCAGCCAATCCGAGGAGTCCGGCAAACACGCCAGCGGCGCCCAGCATGGGGATCACGGCATAACTGACCAGACAGCGTATGGCACTGAGATAGATGCCGATCCTGACGTGGCCGACGGCCTCGCCGGTAGCGTCGGTTTCGTTCATATCGGCGGCGCCAGTCGGGCGCAGTCCCTGGGCAAGTCCGCGCACTACTTGGCGACCGCTCGTCGACGATCGCGGGCACTGCGTTGACGGACCAGCCAGGTAGACACGCCGGTGACGGCCAGCAGCAGTGGGGTGAGTCCCAGTATCAACCAGATGATTCGCCACCAGCTGTTGACCACAAAGCCGGCATGAGTGGGATAGTTCCATTGGTCCCACATCGACTGGGCCACGGACTCCTCGGGAAAGCCATAGGTGACGGTGGCCTCGCCGGTTCGTCGATCTACGGCGACACCGAGGTTCCCGGCGTAGCTGCTGTATCGGTAAGGATCGAATCCGTCTTGCAGCCACACGGTGTAAACCGCGGTTTCGTCGTACCCCTCCGCGCCTTGTGCGATCGGGACATCGACGGACGCGGGCGGATAGCCCCCAGTCGCTGTCTGAGCGGCCGCCACCGCGTTGTCGATCCCGATGTCGGGGCCACTGCCCTTCTTCGACAACACGGCGGGCGCCTCGATCTCGGTGCCCGGAGTCATCGCATACCAGCCCTTCCCAAGCAACTCCGACTCGAACCCGGCGCCGGTGACTCCCCAGATCAGCAATAGTGGCAGTGCGGCCATTCCGGCTAGCTTGTGCAGATCGGTGTCCCGAGCGAAGCGTCCTTTGCGCCACCGCACGGTGATCCCAGACTTCCAGCGGCTCGGTCTAGGCACCCACAACCACAGGCCGGTGAGAGTGAGATAGGTCAGCGCAAGTCCGAGGGCCAGCAGCGTCAGGCCGGCGTAGGTGACGGCAGCGCCGTCGAAACCGAGCCACTCGGTGCGCGGCACTTCTTTGCTGAGGACGGGTAGGTAGCCGGGCTCTCCTTCGCAGCCGAGGAAGCAGAAGTGCAAGTTCTCCAGGAACGCCAGCCACGTCGGCGCAGGTTCCACCTTGCCGAGATACTCGCCGGTCACCGGATCAACGGTGTACGACACCTCATAGTCGGTAACGCTCAGGACGCCGTTGTCGAGGAGGACCGCGGTCGGCACGAAGGCCGGCTTCTCCTCGGATACAACCTCAAAGGCCCGCTGGAAGGAGGTTTTCAGCGGACCCTCGGCGGCGGCGTATGCCTCGGCATTGAGCATCCGATGGATGGGTTGGCCATAGAGCAGGACAGCTCCGGAGGTGCTGGCCACGAGCAGGGCCAGGCCCACGACGAGAGCCAGCCAACGATGGGTGACGATCAACACTCGCCGCACCGGCTTGCGGCGGGACCGCTTCGCGACCCGACGATACCCGGTCTGGACGGGCTGGGCGGTGTCATGCAGGGTCATTGAACCTCCACGAGGTTAGGCTCACATTGAATTAGGTAAGCCTAACCTAATACATGGCTCTTGCTCCGCGCCCACGGGTCCGTGCCGGCACTGCGTAGCAATGAAAAAGACGGGTCACCCGAAAGGCACACCGCACAAACCGGCACAAACCGGCGTGGGCGGACAATAGACGTGACACGCTTGCCGAGTAGCTGCGGCTACGCCTCGATGACTCACAATAGTCCCCAGCATGCCAGCACCGACCGGTCCGCACCGGCAACCGATAGTGCTGCCGCGCACGAACAACCAACAATGAAGGAACATGAGTTGACGCATTGGCCCGGGCCCCGATGACCGCGACACTGGATCAGGTCAGGTCGGATCTCGTCGGCGACCGACCGACGACCGACCGACGACTCAGCGACCGGGCACCAGCGGCCGGCGCCGGTACCCGCCAGCTGCCGTTTCGGCGACCCGACTGCCTGGTACGCCCCGGCAAGGCAAATCAGTGATTAACCGCCGCGCGCAAGCCGGTGCGCGCCACCAGCCAGTTGGTCGATCAGCCCGCGGAGGCGGTCGGCGCCGGGCTGCGCGCCGATCACGCCGACCGGGTCGCCTGGTCGCCACGGGCCTCCTCGCCCTCGCCATCGGCGGTGCGATCGCGTGGACCCAATTGGCGGCTAGTTCAAGCAAGCCCGACCCGCCCGCCATGACTGATCGGGTGCTCGGTGCCGGCGACGCCGAGCGTGTCACGACCGACGTCCGTGGTGGCGGCAAGGCCACGCTGGTTCGATCCGCGAGCCTTGGCCGCGCCGTCCTGCTCACCAAGAAGCTGCCAGAACTCCCCCGCAAGAAGACCTATCAGATGTGGTTGCTGACCGCCAAGGGCAACCTGGTCTCCGCTGGCCTGATGGAACCTGCCGTGAACAAGCCCACGCTCCTCGACGGGGAGGCCGGCAACGCCGCCGCAGCAGCAGTCTCGATCGAGCCGACCGGCGGATCCAAACAACCCACCTCCGATCTGATCGTGCTATTCGACTTCAAAGCGTTGGAGGCGAAATGACCGAGAACCCGCAGGCCAACGACGCCTCCCGCGTCGTCAGCGGGCGACCGGTCCGCCAGATCGCGGTCGTCGGCTCGGGCGTGGCAGGTCTGACCGCCGCCTATGTCGCGGCCAAGAGCGCTCGGGTCACGCTCTACGAAGCCGACGAACGACTCGGTGGTCACGCCGACACACAGCTGGTGCCGCACTCGGACCCAGTCCCAGGTGGGGTCCCAGGTGGGGTCCCGGATGGAGCCCCGGACGGGCCGGCCGGCCGCACCCAGACTATTGATCTGGCCATCGACACCGGCTTCATCGTGCACAACCGCAAGACCTATCCGACGCTGTTGCGGCTATTCGCCGAATTGGGCATCGCGACGACGGAGTCGGAGATGTCGATGTCCGTTCGCGATGAAGGCTCCGGCTTGGAGTATGCCGGCGCCCGCGGCCTTCGAGGGGTATTCCCCTCCGTCGGACACATCGCGAAACCGGCGTACCTGAAGATGCTGCTGGAAATCCCCCGATTTCATCGACGGGCGCGAGCTCTGCTTGCCGCAGATCCTCGGATCCTCGATCAGACCCTACGCAGCTTCCTGACCGAGGGCCGGTTCTCGGCGTACTTCACCCGGCACTTCATGGAGCCGCTCGTCGCCGCGGTGTGGTCATGTGATCCGGCGATCGCGTTGGACTACCCAGCTCGCTACCTCTTCTCCTTCCTTGACCATCACGGCATGTTGACGGTCTTCGGCTCGCCCACCTGGCGCACGGTCACCGGCGGTTCTCGCGAGTACGTCATCCGCGCGGTGGCCGCCCTTGATGAGGTGCGAGTTGGCAGCAAAGTGACCTCGGTAGCCGAAACGGCGACCGGCGTCGCGGTAACCGACGGCAACGGCGATACCGCGTGGTACGACGCGGCGATCATCGCCACACATCCCGATCAGGCGTTGGCCATGCTGGCCGAACCGACCGCAATCCAAACCGAAACCTTCGCGGCCATGCCGTATTCACCGAACACCGCCCTGCTGCACACCGATACCTCGCTGTTGCCGCACAACGAGCACGCCCGCAGCTCGTGGAACTTCCTCCGCCCGGCACGGGCCTCGGGCCGCCCGGGCGCGGACCAGGTCACCGTCACCTACGATCTGACCAGGCTGATGCGACTGCCCATTGCCCGGCGCTACCTGGTCACCCTCGGCGGCGAAGATCGGATCGACCCCGAGACGGTGATCTCGCGCCGGGAATACGCCCATCCGATCTACAACCCCACCTCGGTGGCAGCCCAGCGACGGCTCCCCGAGTGCAACACCGCCCGGCTCGCCTTTGCCGGCGCCTACCATGGTTGGGGCTTTCACGAGGACGGCGCGCGGTCCGGGGTCGCCGCGGCCAGCCATCTGGGGTTGAGATGGCCGGAGACCGGACTTGTTGGGCCGGCAGCGACGACCAGCCCGCGCCGGACGACCCCGCGCGGTGCGGAACCGGCGGCAATCACACGCCAACCAGTGGGCCAACCAGTGGGCCAACTATCAGAGGCGAGCACTCCACGGATCTACCCCAGCACCATCCACCACACTCGGCGCACCCCGTTCACCCGAACCTTCACTCATCGCACGCACACCTGGTTGGTCGACCTTGACGCGCTTCCCGACCACGGTCTCCTGGCACGCTTCGAGGCTCGTGATCACCTGGGCGACCCGAGCCGCTCGATCCGCGCGAATGTCGACGCTTTCCTTGCCGGGCACGGCATCGACCTGAGCGGAGGCCGGGTGCTGATGGCGGCCAATGCGCGTGCCCTGGGGTACTGCTTCAACCCGATCAGTGTGCATTGGTGCCTCGATGCGGCCGACTCGTTGGCCGCGGTCGTCGTCGAAGTACACAACACCTACGGCGACCGACAGGCCTACCTGGTGCGGCCAGACGAGCAGGGCCGGGCAGCCACCCCTAAGGAGATGTACGTCTCGCCGTTCCACGGCGTGGACGGCACCTACCAGCTTGCGGTGCCGATTCCCGGGCGCACACTCAACATCGCCGTAACATTGGTCACCGATGATGGCCCGGTGTTCAGCGCCAGCCTGAGTGGCACCAACCCCCAGCCGCCAACTCCCGTCAGCGTCCGACGCTCCGCGCCGGCGGCAGCGCGTGGCGCCGTGTTGATCAGGGCACACGGCATCTGGCTGTGGGCGCGCCGGCTGCCCGTCCATGCTCGCCCGGCACATCCGAAACAGCGGGGGGTGTGGTGACCCTCACCGACCCCGACAGCCGACCCGGGGCTGGCGGTTTACTGGGCACCTGGCCAGGACTGGACGACGTACCAACCGGACCCCGAGCGTGCATCGCGTCGATTATCACCCAGCGCATCTTCGCGATGGCTACTCGCCGCCTCGGCGTGCGCGTGATGCGACCTGGCGATCAGGACCCTCCGACAACCGAGAACTCGCGCCGACCGGGCGCGCCCACCACCCCAGTCATTACCTTGCACCGGCCAGAGGCGTTCTTCGCCCGGGTGGGAACCGGAGGCCTGATCGGTTTCGGCGAAGCGTATATGGTCGGCGATTGGGATTCTCCCGACCTCGACCGGTTGCTGACCGTTCTCGCGCGCGACCTGACCACCCTGGTGCCGGCCTGGATGCAGAAGCTTCGCAAAACCTACGTCGCGCGTCATCCGCGGTGGCACCGCAACTCCACCGACAACACTCGCAACAACATCGCGCATCACTACGACCTCTCCAACGACCTATTCGGTGCGTTCCTGGATGAGACGCTGAGCTACTCCTCGGCGTTGTTCGGCACCGGCGTGTCCCGGCTGAACGAGACGGCGCTCACGGCCGACCCGGCCGGCCGGCCCGGGCGGGACGAGCTCGCCGCAGCCCAGGCCGCCAAGATCGACCGCCTGCTCGACATCACCCGGGTCGGTATCGGCACCACGGTCCTGGAAATCGGGACG
>JBOFLH010000008.1:0-9808 GCA_051657765.1 Nocardioides sp.
AAGCCCACTTACGAAGGCCTCTGGACTCGTGTAAATGAGACGTTGGGTGCCGGCGCGAACCGCCCTACGCAGAGACTCCTTGCTCGCAGGATCTAGTGATCCAACGTAGGCATAACGGTTGTCGGGACTCAGGCTGAGATTGGCAGTTCGCGCCAACTCCTGAGTCCGGCGCTCGAGATCGAGCGCAAGCACAATGGTGGGAACAACCACGACCGTGACACCCGACGAACTGAGCATCGTCTTGGACCAGGCGACAGCAGTCTTGCCACGCCCGGTGGGCAGGGCAACCATGAGCGTCTCGTCGCTACTCATCACTGCTGCGCGAGCCGATTGGCGCTGGGACTCGCCACGGTACGTCTTGAACGCGGCGCCGTGGGCGCGAGGCCAGAAGGGGTCGGCCCGCACCGAAGCGAACATGGGGTCCGCGTCTCGAAACGCGGCGAGTACCTCGCCGCGCGCGGCTGTCGACGCCGCCGCCGTGTCCAGGCCTCCAGGGATCCATTCGGCTGCTCGAATGCTGAGGCGTCCGTCAGCCAAAGTCGAGGGCACACAGTTGATGTCTCGCCATTGCTCCGCAGTGGGCCATTCCTCGCCCATGGGCACCGTCAAAGCCGGAGAGGACCCGTACGTCGCCGCAGCAGTGACCAGCACCTGTCTGAGGAGAGCCGCGACATCCCGCCACGCCGAGTGGCCCGCAGACAAGCCCGACATCGCATCGAGGAGTCGGGTGCACGCATCCGACAACGTCTGACCCGCGTCAACCTGAGGAGCGTCCGGCCACACGGACAGAGCTACGGAGGCCACGCTCAGATCGTCTCTAGACATACTCGCTCCACGACTGCGCCGAGCGCACGAGACATGTGACCGCAACCAAGCGGATGCTGGGAGTTCGGACCCCGTCCTCCAGCGCTCGGCCGACAGTAATTTCACGACCCCATGCATCGGGATCAGCCACCAATCCGTCGGCTGCTTGCCTCGCCTTGGTCTGGGCAACAAGCAGGTCCGTCCTTGCGGACACGTTCCTGGCCGCGAGGGCAGTTAGCCGTGCAAGGTCTGCGATCTGAGTCAGGTGTTTTCGCGCAGCCGAAAGGCCGTCTGGACCCACAGATGCAAGGACGTGAACGCCGCCAAGAACGCTATGAAGCGCGTCGATCCGTGCGGGGTTCAGGTTGACGTCCCTACCCTTCATGACGGGCTGGTTCAGATAGGCGACAACGTCGCCGTCCTCCACAGGAGCCATGTCATTGACCGCGATCCAGATTCGCCTAAAGGTCGGCGCAAGGGCCGCGTCCCCTCTACGCCTTGCAACCGCGAGCCCCTGTCTGCCCTGTTCCAGAGCCTCAACAACCGGATCCAGGTTTGCCTCGATCACGAAGTCATAGCCGAAGTACACAAGTGGGTCATACAACCAGCCAGGATCGAGTCGCCATTGAGCGCTGGCCTGGCCTCGGTCATCAATCTGAAGGATCGACTCGATCCCATCGATGAACGGATTCCCGCGCCGGAACATACGATGCCCCGCTCTCACTTGCCAGCGGTCGAAGTATCCAGTTCGCGATTCCGGTCGGGTGACCATCCGCGTGAGCAGACGCGGACTGACGAGCGGTGCCTGTTGAGGGTCGCGGTCGAAGCGAATGCTCCCGTCAGACTGGCGTTGGCTCGAGAACATGAAGCCCTCGGCCCCCGTGATCAGCTTCAGATACGCCCGCTCGATCTGGTCATGCCGGGCGTCGAAGGACGAGATGTTTTTCGCGAGTGTCTCGCCCTCTCCGCTCGCGTAACTCGATTCCAAGGCGTCGAGTTCGTTGATGCGGCGACGCTCTGCAACGAGCGCCGCCTGGATCTCAGGGACGCTGTCAGGGGCATGCTCTCGTCCTTCTACGAGCAAACCGCCCCAAGCTGTGTCGGCCAGATCATCGGCGATCTCCTGCATCGCAGAGATGGACTGTCCAAAGATTCCGAAGCCCGTCCCCAACATTCGGAGCCAGGTCGTGTGAAGACCGTCGGGATCCAGATCGGAGACGACGTATTGCACTGCCGTCCGATTTGTGCCGTATCTATCGACCCGGCCGATGCGCTGCTCCACCTCGTTCGGGCTCCAGGACAGTCGGGCGTGAATCACGACCTCGGCCCGCTGAAAGTTGCGGCCGACGTCACCGCTCTGGTCGGCGACCAGAACGCCGCCGGCAGCGCGCCAGGCGGACACCGCCTCTTGGCGCCTTCCAGTGGGTGACCCCACCAGGTGTTCATGGACGGACTTCGGCGCCCTGAGCAGGGACCGCAACTCGGTCGCGAGTTCGCTGGCAAGGCTCCCCGGACCACAGAAGACGACGACGCGCTGACCCGGCCGGATTCGTTTCGCGATCGCTTCGGCAAGCTTCCGGCACAAGTCGGCCTCATGAACCTCCAACAAGTCGTCGAGGATGCCTCGCTCGAACGACAAAGGTTCAGCTGCGCTGAGCCGATTAACCTCCCGCGGCGTCAATCCCGCTTCGCTAAAAGGTCCGGTCACTCTCGCTCTCAACACAGCTACGGCGTCCGCGACAGTCGCAGCGCCCAAGCGAGAGACAAGGACGCTGGCCACAAGGGCGTACGGCTGCGGGTCGAGTTCTGCATCGGCGATTTCCGCCGCTGCCATCCGCATCCAAGTCTCGACCGCTCCGACCACCAGGTCTCCCTCACTCGTATCGAGGCGAATGACCTTGGGACGCTCACGACCGGTGAACTCGAATGGAGCCATGTTGCCCTCGTCATCCAGTCGGTGCTGCTGGACCACGTGGCGGCGATTGCGGATGACTCTGTGATGCAGGCGGTAGGTCTCAGACACGTGGGCGCGAACGACCGCAACGGCTCGATTCAACTCATCGGGCTTCGCCACGCTGCTGTGCCCGAACGTCTCCATGGCATCAGCCATTCCGGACGCCAGTAGATCGTCTTCCGGGAGGAGTCTCCTGAGCGTCTCGAATTGATATACAAGGAGTTCGCGGTTCTCGGGATCGGGTTCCTCATCGAGCCCGAACACGGCCATCGCCAACTCTCGCCGTGTTTCCAGGAGCCGCGCAAATCCCGACAGATCGCTCCACTTGAAGAGTTTCGGGTCGAGCAGATGCAGCAGGGCAAGGTGGCTCGTCACGTTTCGCGAAAACGGAGTGGCCGACAACAGAAGTAGCCGAGGAACGGCGTGGGCAACTGTCGTCAGTTGCCGATAGGGCTCATCCAATGGCGACTCCGCACGCGCCAACTGGTGAGCTTCGTCAACCACGAGCAGATCCGCGCCATGAAACTTCTCCCAAACATCGGGCTCTTCGTGACCTCGAACGGCGAACGGGAGGCGTCCGTCCTCAGTCGCGAAGTCATCGAGGTAGAACTTGTCCAGCAACTCCGATTGCCACTGCTCGCGAAGCGCGTCCGGCACGATGAACCCGATCCGCCGCCGCGGATCATCGATCAGCAGTTGCCTCGCGACGAAACCTGCCTGGATCGTCTTGCCCATTCCGACTTCGTCGGCCAGCAGGTAGCGCTGAACGGGATCGTTGATGACCCGAAGGGCTGCATTGACCTGGTGCTCGTGAATACCAACCCCTGCCGAAATGAGCCCGGTCGCCGACATGGACGCCGCTCGCTCCGCCAGCAGCAGGTTGCGGACCGGTTGGCGGGCATCACGGAATCGAGGAGTCTCGTTCGCACCGGCCAAAAGAACCTGAAGCGGATCCTTTGTCGGTCGATCCCACCTGACTCGGAGGGTCGACTCTGGGATGTCGACATCATAAGGCACGTTGGGAAAACGGACGAAATAGTCCGGAGCGCGGCCCCCGACCACTCGGCCTGCCCGCCACCGTCCGTCGACCGTGGGTACGAAGACCCTTGTCTGCTCGTCGAGCGTGACACCGCGCAGCAACCCGAGCGCGATCCAGCGCGAATCTGCCTCGACTTCAACCGGGGACTCAAAGAAGTCGACCCGGGCAGTTCCGTCCTCAACGGCCGCGACGCGGCCGATGCCGGGCGCTCCCTCGAATGTGACGAGCGAGCCGAGAGTGCCAGCCACCCGTACCACCCAATCCTCGACGAAACTCCTGTCCGAGCCCCGCGAAGGGCTCCGTCAAGGCACTCTAGTGAAGACGACCGACACAACAGATCAAAAGGGCACGATCACCCGCTGGGGTCACGCTGAACGAGGGCATTCCATAGGAAGAATGGGAGGCCGATGGCTCCCGCCCAGGCAAACTTCGCCGCGTTCCAGAAAGCGATGAACACCAGGAGGTTGAGCCAGCCGAGGCCGGGACGAGCGGCTGCTTGGATGGCAAGGGCGGTCAGCCCGAGGTAGGCAGGCGCCGCAATGAGGGCGACAGGGATCGCCCACTTCAGGCCACGCGGAGTGCGGAGCCAGTCGATGGCCCGGTTGGTGGGCATGTAGAAGCGGAGGTAGCCGCGAATGGCGGCGCTGAGGTTCCAGAGCGCGGTGAGCATGATGGTCTCCTTCGGTCGGGGCTCACCTCCTCCCTACGCCAGCGGTCCGACAGGACGGGCGCGCCATCGCCCGTCCTGGGGATATGTCGGCGGGAACTGCCTCTGTGTACCGCTACCCGATCGCCCGTACCCGTGATCCGAGCGTGCGGCTGCGGCCCTGCTGGGGGTTCGCGGCGTCCTCGGCGATGGCTCGGGCACGGCGGATCGCGTGCTCGGCGCGGGCGGCGTCGAGCTTCTGGGCCTCGTTCTGAGGTTCCCCGAGAGCCCTACGCCCGTCCACGCTGTAGCGGTCGCGGTAGGCGGCGACCGCCCTGACCTCGTGGAGCCAGCGACGCTTGGCTGTCTCGGTCGTCGGGGCCATGCCGAGTCGCTTCAACCACGGCGCCTCGTCCTCGACGGCCTTCTCGGCCAGCGCCATCGCCCGTCCTTCCATCAGGTCCGCAACGTCGCTCAACACCTTGGCCATCTCCGGGCTCATCGGACCGTCAGCGACCGGAATCAGCCCGACGACCAGTTTCGGGGACGGACGTCCCTGGCCCTGCTTCGGCTGCACTGCCTTCTGGACCCGACTGATGAGCACTGCTCCAATGTCCTCGGCATCGTCCAGCGACCGCCGAGCCACAAGGATCGGGAGGAGCTTCTCGACGTTGTGGTGGTCGGACTCGGCCCGCCGCAACTCTGCGGTAAGCGGTCCGAACGACGGCGAAATCAGCACCTGCTCAACCTGAGCCTCGGTCAAACCGCTGACCCTGATCGCTGCAACCCAGCGGTCGCGCTGGGCGACTGCACCGATGGTTTCGTACTCAGCTCCCAGTTGGGCGATGGACGACCACCACTCTTGCTCGGCAACGATCATCTGGTGCGCCGACAACTCGCCCCCGAGGTGTTGGAGCACGCCGTAGAGAACCGTGTGGGCGTTCACCTCGTCGGACTCGGGAGGTGCATGCCCCTCGTCAGGCTTGTCGAGCGCGACGTAGGCCATGTTGGAGTCCCGGCCCCGGGTCATAGAGACGTAGAAGTTCTCCCGGGTCGTCGAGCCGCTCACCACAACGTGTGAGGTGTCGACTGTCATGCCCTGGGCTCGATGGGCAGTGACGGCGTAGCCGAGGTCGACGTGCTCGGCAACGTACGCCGCAGGCAACGTGACAGTGCCACCTAGGTCGCCGCCGAGGCGCTGGACCTGCATCGAGCCGTCCTTGTGGACGCGCTTGACGGTCCAGCGGTCACCGTTGCGGACCCAGCCGCCGCGCATGGTGTGGAGGCGGCGGTCGTTGTGCCGGGTGATGACGAGGTCGCCCTCGGATGCCTGGGTGCCGTCGGAGAGGTTGACCTCGATGTCTCCGATCGGATTGGCGACGATGCGGTCGGCGCGGGCTCGGCGGTTGAGCCGGACCACCATGTCCATCGCCTCGGCGACGAGAATCGAGGTGCGCCCGTCCTTCACGTCGGCTGCCCATGCGAGGTAGGCGGCGTCCATCATCTCGTCGGTCGTGCCCTCCTGGACGCGGTCTTTGGCGACGTAGGTGCTGATGGCCTCCGCCCGTCCGTGCCGCAATCCGAGTGAGGCGGTCTTCTCCCACTCGTGGGTGAAGCGGTGGACCTCGGTCAGTTCGGGAGTGTCCGGACGGGCGGAGGCCAGCAGACTGAACGCACCTCCTGCGTCGACCGACTGAAGCTGTGCCCAGTCACCGACCAGCAACACCTTCGCACCGGCCTCGTCCGCGACCTCGGTGGGGCGGTCCAGAGTCAGGGTGCCGGCGAGGGTGGCCTCGTCAATGATGACGAGCTGGCCCTGGCGGAACTGCGACCCCCCCCCGGTCGTACTCATGAAGCCACTTGGCGGTGTTCTCACAGCCGATACCCAAGTCCTCGGCGAGTACCTGCGCAGCGGCGGCGCTCGGGGCGAGCCCGACGACGCTGTTCTTTCCGTGCACCTTCGTCCAGGCGGTCTTGAGTGCGTGCATGGCGGTGGTCTTGCCTGCACCGGCCGGGCCGACGAGCAGGTCGACCTGTCGCCCGGACACGGCGATGCTCACCAAAGTCTTGGACTGCTCGGCAGACAGCAGGCGTTCCTTGCGGGTCACCCGCTCGATCACGGCGAAGCTAACCTCCGGGGCGGTCATCTCTTCAGCCCGAGCCAGGAGTCGGTCCTCGGCCGCCAGCAAGATCTCGGAGGTGAACACGACCGAGTGCCGTGGCCGGAACCGGCTCGTGCCGTCGGCTCGGCGGAATGTCTCGGGAACGGCCACTAACTCCGGCGGGGTGATGGTGAGCGACTCCCGCTTCGCGGCATCGACGATCATCTCGACGACGGCCTCGCGGTCCTCGGCGCTGGCGAAGCGCCAGCCCATCGTCTGCCGGGATGCCTCCGCCCAGAGGTTCCAGTGCTTCCACGTCGAGCGCTTCTCCTCGACCACGCCGACCACGGAACCGGCAACCTCCGTGATCGCGTCCAAGGGCACATCGTCGGCCCGGAGAGTAGGACGGGCCAGCGGGCGAGCGGTGACCTCCATCGCCCAGTCGACTGCGCCCCTCCCCAAGATCTTCTGCGCCCGTCCTCGCCACTCGGTCGTCAGGTCGAACAGGGAGTGGATCTCCTTCTCGGGGCGTGTTGCGAGAGTCGCCTTGGCTCGAAGCTGGATGACCTTCGCCGGGGGCGGGCGATGCCCAGTGCGCTCGATGTACTCAGCGATGAGCCGGTCCTTCTCCTTGTCGATGTGGCTGGACCGGCCGGAGAACTCGCGGATGAGCGGCTCTGGGACGGGCGCAAGCTCCCAGGCCTGGTTCCGCTCCGCCCCACGGTCCCGCTGCTCCCACTCGATGCCGAACAGCCTGGTCATGCGGTCGGCAAGCACGGCGTTGTAGTGCTCGGAGATCGGCACGTTGGCCTCGAACATGGGTCGGCCGTCCAGACTCCGCCATCGCCCGTCCTCGGTTGTCTTCACCCTGTTGGAGATGACGACGTGGGTGTGGAGCTGCGGATCACCGAGCCGGGAGTCCCAGTGGTCGTACGCCGTGGCGGCGACACCGATGATGGCGGCCTGCATCACCGCGCCATCTCCGGCGGCAACGCCCCTCCTCGTGCAGACGACCTCTCGCTCCATGAAGTCGAGCACCTCTGCGACGGCCTGGTGGTGAGCCTCGACGATAAGCACCTGGGTGCCAGCATCAGCCACACCCCACAATGCCGAGACGGACTTGGGCACGCTGAACGTGTAGTCGAAGCCGGCGACCCCGCTCGATTGCTTCCCCGACTCCTCGGCCTTGATCTGCGCGATGGCGTCCTTGCGCTGCTCGTCGCTGAGGTCCGACGGGAGTTCTGCAGCGCGGTCAGCCATGCGCTGCTTGAGCGCAGGGAACGTGGGACACGCCCGACCCAGCTTCGCGCCGGTGATCGGGTCGAGTCCGGCGCCGATCAAGAGCTGGAGCTGCTGCGGCGTCACCATGTCGCCGCGCTTGATCTCGCCATCACCGAAGGCGTGAAGCGCGGAGCCCATCCACCACCCGGGCGGGGTGCCCTCCTCGGTGTAATACCTCGTGACCGGGTTGGGGTCAGCCATGTTGGCGTCGCCGCGCACAACGCTCTTGAGCAGGTAGTCGTAGCCCCTACCCGCATGAATCACCTTCATCGAAACGGTCATCGCCGAACACCTCCTTGGCGTGAAGGTGCGCTCGACGTTCCACAGCCCCAAGTTCGGGCCGAGTTGTCCACAGGCTCGGGCCACGGAGCCCACCACGGTCTGCATGACGTGTATGTCGATGAGAGGGCAGCGAACTCGATGAGGACGGGCGCCTCAGCAACGAACAGCTCACCTAAGGGGGGACAGCGGTCGACAACAGCGAAAGGGAGGAGAGTGACATGCGAGGCAGTTGCGTTCATTGGGCAAGCAGTGACTTAATGAGACCTGGTGGCGCCCTCGTCGGTCCGTCGACGAGGCGTCATCTGCACTTTCGCGGAACAGTCGCGGAAGGAACCGATGTCGGATGAAGAAGCGCGAACGAGGGGCCCGCTTTATAGCGACTGCGGCACTGCTGCTGGCCGCCGTAACCTCGTGCGCCGACGACGTCCCAGAAACGGCCCCCAGCCCGAGAGCGACGCCGCCGAGTTCGCCATCCGCCACCAAGTCCACAGCGGCGCCGCCTACTGAGACCGAGAAGGCGTCGGAGTCGGCATCGCAGGCTTTACAGAAGTACTACGACGTCCGCAATCAGCTTCGGCAGGACCCGGGCAAGCCGCTGACACTCCTCGACGAAGTTGCGATCAGCTCGCAACTCTCCGCACAGAAGCAACTCTTCAAGGCGGAGCGCAAGCAGGGGCTTCATCAAACGGGCGAGACGCTGATCGCCGACCTTGAGGTCCAGTCGGTGAACCTCGACAACTCTGACCCGAAGGCCGGTCAGGTGCCGACGGTCCAGATCGACGTATGTCTTGACGTCAGCGACGTCGACGTTGTCGACAAGGACGGAAATTCGGTCATCAACCCCAACCGACCTGCCACCGGATGGATTCAGTATCTGGTGTCGAACTATGAGTGGGACACCGATCCCGCTGGCGGATGGCGCGTCGCTTCCGGCCAGGACCTAGAGCGCAAGCCATGCGAAGCCTTGTAGCCCGAGTCGTCACAGGTTCACTCGCACTTGCGGGTCTACTGATCCTTGCCCCGGGACCGTCGTACGCCGACACCGTCTGCCAGCAAACGGACTTGGAGACTGGCGTCTGTCTGATCTGGGTCGAGGTGCCTGGCTCACCGGGCGACAGTGGCGATGATGGGCCGCAAGACACTGGCGCTGGTGCGCCTTGCTATTGGGACGGCACGTCTCAAGGGATCACCAAGCCCCCACCTGGCCCGGTCCCGTGTTCCACCAACGACGGTTACTGGTCCAACGGATACAACTGCTATATCTCGCCTCTCGATCCGCAACCACCGCCTGGTGATCCGAGCTGGCAGGGCCACGAACCCGGCGACGGCGCGGTCTACAGCTGCTACCAACCGCAGACCGGCATCTTGATCTGGGTGTGGTCGCTCGACCCACCTCCCAATTCCGGGGTCGGGCCGACCCCCGGCGAGGTCGCACAGCTTGCGATCGCACGGATGGGTTTGCGAGCGATTGACATCGGCATCACGCCGAAGCCGGGCGAGGACTCCATCGGCATCGTCGGGATGCCCGTGTGGCTCTGGGCAGCGAATCCCAATACCCACACGGTGGGACCGATCACCGAGTCGGCGTCCGCGGGCGGGATCACGGTGACGGCCACGGCGCGGCTGCATCGGATCACCTGGGATCTAGGTGACGGCACAACGGTCACGTGTGCCACTGCGGGTACGCCGTACAAGGCGGT
>JBOFLH010000009.1:0-3478 GCA_051657765.1 Nocardioides sp.
GGCACTCCCGATGAAGCCCTCCGCGCCGGTCAGCAACACTCTCACCGCTTCGCTCCCGGGATCGGGTAGGTGAGTTCCAGGTCGTCGGCCCAGGTGGCGCAGGAGCAACCGGCGGGGTCCGGCAAGTCCGCCAGACAGTCGCGCAGGATACTCTTCAGTCGCTCGATGTTGCGGCCGAACATCGCGAACACCTCGGCCTGACCGACGCCCTCCCCCGAGGCGACACCGGCATCGGAGTCGGTCACCAAGGCGATCGCCGCGTAGCACATCCGCAGTTCGCGAGCGAGCGCCGCCTCGGGATGGCCGGTCATGTTGATCAAGGTCCACCCTTGAGCGGCGTACCAGCGCGACTCGGCTCGCGTAGAGAAGCGTGGCCCTTCGATCACCACCATCGTGCCGCCGAGACGAACCGATTCGTCCGCGGCGGCCAGGGCGCTCGACAGCCGGCCGCAGTACGGATCCGCGAACGGGAGATGTACGGCACCGGACTCCACATAGCTCTGCGCCCGTGAGGTCGTCCGGTCGACGAGCTGATCGGGCACGACCAGGTCACCCGGCGCCGCTTCCGGCCTCAGGCCACCGACCGCGCACGGCGCCACGATCTGCCGGACGCCCAGGGCACGCAACGCCCAGAGATTCGCGCGATAGTTGATCGCGTGGGGCGGATAGGCGTGATCGGCTCCGTGGCGCGGCAGGAACGCCACCCTCCGCCCCGCCACCGCGCCCACCGCGACCGCGGCCGACGGCTCGCCGTAGGGCGTAGGGATCGACACCTCCTCGACATCGTCGAGAAATGCGTAGAAGCCGCTGCCGCCGATAACGGCGACCTCGGCGGAGAGTTCGGCGAGTTCGTCCGGACCGGCCATGGCGCCAACTCTGCCAGGACGCGGACGGCAAGGGAGGACGGCGGGGTGGCTCTCCGAGCTTCGTTATCAATCCCTAAGGGGTTCCGGTCCACTCGGCTCAAAGCCGATCCGGCCTGCACAGCGGTGGGGCAGAGCACGTGGGGCTCGTTGACGCGCTGTGTCGCGCCGACGAGCTGCTAATTGCTCGACGTGCGGCGGGCGCGGAAGGCGGCGGTCTTGGTGCGGTTCTGGCAGGTGGTCGAGCAGAAGCGGCGGGTGCCGTTGCGGCTGGTGTCGATGTAGACGTCGGCACAGGGTGGGGCGGCGCAGGTACCGACGCGTGAGGCGTGTCCGTGGGCAAGGAGCCGGGCGAGGGCTTCGGCGCAGATGGCGGCCCACATGGGGAAGAGTTCGATGCTGTCGGGGTGGTGGTGGAGTCGCCAACGGCCGTCTTCTTTGGCGAGGTGGGGGTGGGCGGGGTGGCGGCTGAGGATGTGGTTGAGCCGGTCGGCCGTGGCGTCTTCGTCTCCGTCGGAGAGGTGGGCGAACAC
Organism: Nocardioides sp.; assembly: GCA_051657765.1. Taxonomy (GTDB): domain Bacteria; phylum Actinomycetota; class Actinomycetes; order Propionibacteriales; family Nocardioidaceae; genus Nocardioides. The sequence goes on from JBOFLH010000009.1 coordinate 1,397, forward strand.
GGGCTCCAGTTGGCGTGCCAGCCGGGCGAAGCCTGGCAGATGTTCGTCGCGGAGGCGGCGCACCGAGTCGGGGTCGGTCGCCAGCACGCCGCGGAGTGTTTCGGGGGTGAGCTTGTCGTGGCGGTGGTGGTTGACCAGGTCGGCGGCCACGAATAGGCCGGCGTCCCTGTAACTGTCAAAGATCATTTGACCAGGTACTACCCTTCAGCTAGCGTCACTGGTGACAGTGTATACGACAGTTACCGCGGAAGGGCTTGCCCGTGACGCGCTCCGACATACATGTTCGACCACTTCAGGAGCGGGTGCTCGGCAACCGGAAGGAGTCGACATGACATCCAACAGTCACACGCAGCGACTGCTCTCAGCCGGGATGATCGCGGGTCCGTTGTTCGCGGTCGTCGCGGTCGCCCAGGTGCTCGTGCGCGACGGGTTCGACCTGAGCCGCCATCCACTCAGCCTGCTCAGCCTGGGCCAAGGAGGATGGATCCAGATTGCCAACTTCGTGCTGACCGGCGCGCTTGTCATTCTGTTTGCCATCGGCCTTCGCGCCGCGATGCCGGCCGGGCCCGGCCGCACGTGGGGGCCCCTGCTGTTGGCCGGGCACGGAGTCGGGCTCATGGTCGCCGGCGTCTTTACCGCGGACCCGTCGATGGGGTTCCCAGCAGGCGCCCCGGAAGGGACGCCGAACAGTCTCAGCGGCCACGCCATCGCCCATGGTGTCGGATTCGCGCTGGCCTTCCTCAGCTTCACAGCCGCCAGCATCGTGCTCGCTCGGCGGTTCAATCGCATCGGCCAACGACATTGGGCGACCTACACCCTGGCCACCGCCACCATCGCGGTAACGCTGGCAGGCTGGCCCAGCCAGGGCGGCGCCAGCATCCGCTACGCCATCGCCTCGGTACTCACCTTCACCTGGCTGACCCTCCTCGCGGCAAGTACGCGGGCCCACTCGGCCGCCACATCGACCATGCCCACGCGATCGTGACCGCCGAACGTCCAAGCCTGTATGAGTGGATGGGCGGCGCCGACGCCGTCCATCGCCTCACCACGAGCTTCTACGATGAATTCGTCCCTGACGATCCGCTACTGGGGCCCTTATTCGCAGCTGCGCCAGCCCAGCACGCCGCACACGTCGCCTACTGGCTCATCGAGGTCTTCGGTGGACCGCCCCGGCACTCCGAATGCCGAGGGGGGTACCCCACCATGGTCCGTCACCACGTCGGTCGACATCTCACTGCCGAGCAGCGATCTCGCTGGGTGGCGAAGCTGCAGCAGGCAGCGGACCGGGTCGGCCTGCCGACGGACCCGGAGTTCCGTGCCGCCTTCGTGGCCTATCTTGAATGGGGCTCACGGATCGCACAGGCGAACTCGTCGCACGACGCCTCACCTCCCCTGGAGGCAGAGGTTCCGCAATGGTGGTGGGTATGTGACGCAACACCGTGGGGAGGTCCGGCGCTCCGGCCGCCGCGACCGAGCATCCGCCGGACCCACACCGAGGACGACCTCGGGTGAGGTCCACGACGACCAGACAGCCTGCCCTGGCCGGAGTCCCGCCGCAACGGACCGGGAGGACCCGCTCTAGGCCGAATCGGAGGAGCGGGGTGACCCGTGCGACGTGGCGCCACAGGGCCTCCCAGCACGACCCGACGAGAGCTGTCACTCTCGCCCGGCCGCATCGGCCACAGCCTCGACGCCCACCTTCTGGACCGCACCTTCTATACGCTGTCAGCTTGGCGGACCCAGGCTCATCTCGACGCCTTCGTCCCCGACGGCACCCAGTCAACGGGCGCATGCTCCAGACATTTCGCAGTACCGCTGCCGGGGCAAGGTTGCCACCTGGATCTACGACTGTCCGAGGCCGCTCGGAGCCACATCCAATCCTTCCAACTCACCGAACAAGGGAGAACCTCATGAGTTTCCAGGCCTACCTCGACGCCGTTGAGACCAAGACCGGGCTGACGCCAGCACAGCTCGTCCAGATCGGTCACGACAAGGGCTTCGGGGACGACACCAAAGCACAGCAGATCATCGACTGGCTCAAGGACGACTACGGCGTGGGCCGTGGGCACGCCATGGCGATCG
>JBOFLH010000010.1:0-10718 GCA_051657765.1 Nocardioides sp.
GAACGTGTTTATTCCGATCATTCTGTTGCCGGGTCTGGCGTTCACCGTGTTGTTGTTGATGCCATTCATCGAGTCCTGGATCACCCAGGACAAACGCGAACATCACCTGCTCCAACGACCACGCAACGCGCCGACACGAACCGCCTTCATGGTGGCGTTGATGACGTTCTACGGCCTGCTGTGGGCCGCCGGGGGCAACGACATCATCGCGATCAAGCTGAACGCGAGCATCAACCAGATCACCTACTTCATGCGCGGCGCCGTGCTCATCGCTCCGGTGCTCGCGTTCTTTCTCACCCGCCGGTGGTGCATCTCGCTCCAGCGACACGATGAAGCGAAGCTTTTGCACGGCTACGAGACCGGCGTCATTGTCCGCTCACCCGATGGGGCTTACAGCGAGCGTCACCTGCCGGTGAGCCAAACCAGTGCCTACACGCTGACCGCTCGTGATCGCGAGGAGACTCAACTGGCGGTGCCGGATAACGACCAGAACGGAGTGGCGGCTCCCGGTGGTCTCGGCCGACGTCTTCGCGCGCGGCTGTTCGCGTTGATGTTCGCCGACAATGTGCCCAAGCCCACCAGAGGTGAACTCCAGGAAGCACACCACCATGCCGGGTTCGGCGACCACGCCAGCACCCGCACACACGACTCTGGAGCCGCCTCGGCCGCCCACCTGCTTGAGGAGCGGCGGTCGGAACACCCAGGTCTCCCTGAGGCGGATTCATCGACTCCGCCCGGGACCTCAGCTTGACCGGCCGCACCTGACTTTGCGCTCAAGTTCGGCGAACTACGAGGTCCGGCCCCGCTTCGGCAACCGTTTCGGCGTGCCGCTGAGTTCGCGCCCGCTGCGCTTTGTGGCGTGCCAGACGACCTCGGCTGCGGTCGGTTCCCGCGCGATTCGGTCTGTGGAGCTACGCCCGGCCGCTGGATGGTAGACGAGGTCGCTGATCATGCTTCCTGGCAGATTGTGTTCGAGCAGAGACACCACATACTGGTCGGTCACATCGTCCAAGCCACCACATGCAACGCCGCCACCCCCCGAGATGCGTCGTCGAAGGTCATATCGTCCAAGTAGGGTAAGCGTCCACCTTCCAGTGCGAGACGTGCGTACTCGGTACTTGACGCCGACCCCACCAACTGCCGGAGGTGCGCTGCGGCGATGGACTCCCCCGTCAGATCTGCGTACTTCGCCAGCAGACCCGACAGTTCGCCTGCGTCACCCAGTTCGACCCTGTAAATGATCTCCTCGACGAGTGCCGCCAACTGCCGCTCTTCCTGCGAGGAGATCCGAGGAGGTCTCATCGTGAGTGGGAGGGCCTCGGCCGAACTGGTCTTTCGCATCCGCAGATAGCGCGAGAGTCGTTGACGAAGACTCGCTAGCAGCTTCGCCTGGTCTTTGTCGACCCCGGCTGAGAGCGCACAGCGCATCGCATGCCCGGCCCGCCACCTGACTTCCTCATCAAGTACGTCATGCTCGATCTGAAGGAAGGTGACCGCAAACCGCAGATAGAGATCCGTCTGCATATGTCTCTACCGAGCATTCGTTGCGTGGCGTGACCACGACCGAGCGCACCAGCGACAGTTCGGTCAGCTGGCATGCTGCTTCGGCGGGGCTCAAGCCTGACTCGACCAGCCGCTGGAATACGTCATTCGCGTGGTCCGCGAACGGATCATCAAGCAGGGCAGCGCCCAACATCATGACCACATAACGCCAAGTCGGCCGAAGCTAGTGGGCGTGCTCGCCGCGATAGTACTCGAAGACCCAACCACACAACGCGATCACGCCCAAGACGGCGCCGATGATGAACAACCACCACGCACGCATGGCGACACCATAGGTGCATACCGCCAAGGTGGCCCCGCACCACAACGGCCACCAGGAGTAGGGAGGAAAGAAGCCCAGTTCTCCTGCGCCGTCCGCAATCTCGGCGTCTTGCCGGTCCTCGGGCCGGGCATCCATCTTGGCGGCGTGAAAACCGAGATAGGCGGCCACCATCGCGGCCAACAGCGTGGTCATGGTGAGCGCTGACGTCCCGGTCCAGTCCTGGGTGAGCAACCAATACGCCGGGGTCACCAAAATCAAGAAGATCGTCGTCACGCCGAAGATCCAGGCCTCGATCTTCATCGCTGACCACCTCCGTCTTCCGGATCGGGCCAGCCGGCCTCGGCGTAGTCGCCATAGTCGTCGTAGTGCTCCAAGGCCGCAATCTCCGGGTGATGTAGGTCAAAGGCCGGAGACTCCGACCGGATTCGGGGAATCGTCGTGAAGTTGTGCCGCGGCGGCGGGCAACTAGTAGCCCACTCCAGCGAACGTCCCCAACCCCACGGGTCGTCCACCTCGACCACCGGGGACCTCCGAGAGAGGTAGACGTTGTAGAGGAATGGCAGGGTCGAGGCGGCGAGCACAAAGGATCCGACCGTGGAGACTTGATTGAGATGAGTGAAGCCGTCCTCGGGGAGGTAATCCGCGTAGCGACGCGGCATGCCGATCACACCGAGCCAGTGCTGCACCAAGAACGTGGTGTGGAACCCGACGAAGAGGAGCCAGAAGTGCACCCGCCCCAGCCGGTCATTGAGCATCCGGCCCGTCATCTTGGGCCACCAGAAGTAGAACCCGGCGAACATCGCAAACACCACGGTGCCAAACACGACGTAATGGAAGTGCGCCACCACGAAGTAGGAATCAGAGACGTGGAAGTCCAAAGGCGGCGAAGCGAGGATGACCCCGGTCAGGCCGCCGAACAAAAAGGTGGTCAAGAAGCCCACCGACCACAGCATCGGTGCCTCGAAGGTGAGCGAACCACCCCACATAGTGCCAATCCAGTTGAAGAACTTCACACCCGTGGGCACCGCGATCAGAAAAGTCATCCCGGAGAAGAACGCCAGGTCCACCGCGCCGGTGACGAACATGTGATGTGCCCAGACGGCCACCGAAAGCATGGCGATGGCCATGGTGGCGCCGACCAGTCCGACATAGCCGAAGATCGGCTTGCGACTGAACACCGGCAAGATCTCGGTGACAATACCGAAGAATGGCAGCGCCAACACGTAGACCTCGGGATGACCGAAGAACCAGAACAGGTGTTGCCACAGAATCGGCCCGCCGTGCGCGGGGTCGAACACATGGGCGCCGAACTGGCGATCAGCTTCCAGCGCCAACAGTGCTGCGGCGAAGATCGGGAAGATGATCAGCACCAGCAAGCTGGTAACCAGTGCATTCCAGGTGAAAATGGGCATGCGAAACATCGTCAGACCCGGCGCACGCATACAAATGATGGTGGTCAGGAAGTTCACCGCCCCCAGGATGGTGCCCAGCCCGCTCAGCCACAGCCCCATGATCCACAGGTCGCCGCCCACGCTGGGCGAGTTGATCGCGTTCGACAAGGGTGTGTAGGCGAACCAGCCGAAGTCAGCTGCGCCACCAGGGGTCAGGAATCCCGAGCCGACGATGATCCCGCCGAATAGATACATCCAATAGCTCAGCATGTTCAGCCGCGGGAACGCGACGTCCGGTGCACCGATCTGCAGCGGCATGATCACGTTGGCGAATCCGAAGAACAGCGGTGTCGCGAACAGCAACAACATGATTGTTCCGTGCATCGTGAACAGCTGGTTGTAACGTTCGTCGTCGACAACCTGTTGGCCAGGAAACGCCAACTCCGCCCTGATGATCATCGCCATGATCCCGGCGATGACAAACCAGGCGAACGCGGTCAACAGATACATCTTGCCGATCAGCTTGTGATCGGTGGTGGTCAAGATAGTGACCAGCCGCTCGCCGAGGGGCTTGCGTGCCGACGGGCTGCTGGTTGTTGTCGCACTCGCGGCGGTCGCGGTCACTGCTCGCCTCCAGTTTGCTCCTCGGGAAGGTCGGATCCGACCTCTAGATCGGCGTACTTGCCGCCGACAACCGGTGCGTCCGATACGTTCCCCTGGCTCTTCAGGTCCCGCAGGTGCCGCTCGTAGTCGGTCTGGCTGACAACCTTGACGTTGAACAGCATCCGAGAGTGATAGACGCCGCACAGCTCGGCGCACTTGCCCTTGAACTCGCCGATCGTACGCGGAGTGACCTGGAAGCGGTTCTCCCGACCGGGGACAACATCCAACTTCATCAGAAAGCCCGGGATCCAGAACGAGTGGATGACATCGGGCGAGCGCAATTCGAATCGGACGGTTTGGTCCACCGGAAGCCACAGAGTCGGAATGTCCGATCCGGTGCCCGAGGTATAGACGTTCGCGTCGTTGACTGCCGATTCTCCGGTGTAGTTGAAGGTCCAACTCCACTTCGAGCCCACGACCACCACGGTGTGATCCGGCTCCGGCTCGGCCAGCACGTCGTTTTGCACGTTGACCGTCCAGTAGAAGAAGACGATCACCATCAAGATAGGTGCGATGGTGTAGAAAATCTCGAGCGGAAGGTTGTAGCGCGTCTGCACCGGGATCTCGTCGGGACTCTTTTGGCGGTAGCGGAACACCACCCAGAAGATCAGCCCCCAGACCAGGATGCCGGTGACCAAGGCCGCGACCCAACCCCAAATCCACAGGTCGAAGATGCCCTGGGACTCTCGGGTAGCGGGATCAGGGAGCGCGAAGTTTCCCCATTGCTTTTGTTGCTCGGCACTGCAAGCACCGAGCGTTACCAGGCACGAAGCGACCGCCACCGAGAGTGCCAGCCGGCGGAACGCGCCAGCCTTCGCACGGTGTAGCACAGCCACAGTTCGGGCCCCTTTCGCCGATCCTCCTGAACAACCGCACACTATCCGAGGCGGTTCCCGGAGGAACTCTTGGGGCACCACATCGGGCCCCGCCGGGTAAGTTCGTCGCGTGAGTACGCCGGCCTCGAACTACCTGGACTCCGCCTCGGGCATGCCCTTGCACCCGATCGCGCGGGAAACTCTGCTGGCAGCCCTGGACCAGGGATACGCCGATCCGCGACGGCTGCACCACCCGGGGCGCGTGGCCCGGTTGTTGTTGGACAACGCTCGGGCGGCGATCGCCGAGGTATTGGCGGTCCGGCCCGACGAGATTAGTTTCACCGGTTCCGGCACCGACGCGGTGCATCGTGGACTGTTGGGCCTGCACCAGGGACGCCGGCGCGAGGGGTCGACCATCGCGCACTCCGCGATCGAACACTCCGCGGTGTTGGCGGCCGGCCGCTGGTCCGCCGCACCACTGGTCCCTTTGCCGGTCGATCGCGGCGGCGTGGTTTCCTCCCCCGCGCTGGCCGCAGCGCTCACCAACGCCGATCAGCCGCTGTCGCTGGCCGCGATCCAACTGGCGAATCCCGAAGTGGGCGTGATCCAGCCTATCGAGACGTTGGCGGAGCAACTCGGCGAAGTGCCGCTCTTCATGGACGCCTGTGCCGGCACTGGTCACCTCGACTGGCCCGCCGGGTGGTCGGTAGCCGCCGCGTCGGCGCACAAGTGGGGCGGGCCAGCCGGCGTGGGAGTCCTCGCGATTCGTCGCGGAACCCGATGGCGCAATCCTTTTCCCGCCGATGAGCGCATCGACCCACGGGTGAGCGGGTTCGAGAACACTCCGGCAATCCTGGCCGCCGCGGCGGCCATCCAGGCGGTGGTGCGCTCGCGGGCGGAGGAGGCCAACCGGCGGCAAGCGCTGACGCGGCAGCTGCGACACGCCATTGGCGCGATCTCGGACGTGGAGATCGTGTCGCCGGCCGAGGGCGGCCTGCCGCACCTGTTCGCGTTTTCCTGCCTCTATCTCGACGGCGAGGCGCTCGTGACCGAATTGGATAGACGAGGCTTCGGCGTGGCAAGCGGATCGGCCTGCACGTCGTCCGCGCTGGCGCCGAGTCATGTCTTGGCGGCGATGGGGGTGCTCACCCAGGGCAATGTGCGAGTATCGGTCCATTCCGTTACGTCCGAACGAGATGTTGCCGCTTTCGGTCGAGCGGTTGCCGACGTGATTGCCGACCTACGCGGCCGGGTCGGCTTACCCGATGGGTGACTCGGCGAGCGATGCGGTCCGCGAATTGGATTGTCGCAGGTTGCGCTGCCCGCTGCCGATCATCGAACTTGCGCGTCACATCAACGAGATCAAGGTGGGCGAGGTGATCATGGTCGTTACCGCAGACCTCGCCGCCCGAGTCGACGTGCCAGCCTGGTGCAGACTGCGCGGTCAGGATTACCTCGGGGAGCTGCGGACCGAGGACGGCGTGCCCGGATACCTGGTGCGCCGCACCGGCTAGCCAATCCGCCGGCTACGGCCGCGTGGTGACCAGGTGCGGCTCAATGTCCACTGCCGCCTCGGGACCATAGGCCTCCGCCATTCGCGCCAAGAAGGCCCGCTTCGGCAGGGTGTATTCCTGGGTGCCGATCTGCTCGACGACGTACGCGGCGACCAAGCACCCCAGTTGGGCGGCTCGCCGCAGCGGTAAATCCCAAGCCAGCGCGGCCAGGAAGCCGGCCCGAAACGCGTCACCGACGCCGGTAGGCTCCACCGGTATGACATGCGGGACCGCGGAGACCTCGAACTTCTCGATGTCACTACCCTCGACTCGGACGCCGTCGGCGCCGAGCGTGGTCACCCACAAGCCCACTCGATCGAGCACTTCGCCGTGACTCCAGCCGGTCTTGTGCATGATCAGTGATGACTCGTAGTCGTTGGAGACCAAGATATTCGCGCCATCCACCAGCTGGCGGATCATCGTGCCGTCGCCCCAGGCAAGCTGCTGGGACGGATCGGCGACAAAGCGATATCCCCGGGTTCGACATTCCTCGGTGTGTCGGAGCATGGCTTCCGGATCGTTAGGCCCGACCAGCACGTAGTCGGCCGAGCCGACGCGGTCGACGATCGGCTTGAGTTCGATCTCGCGCGCTTCGCTCATCGCTCCGGCGTAGAACGAGGCGATCTGCGCCATGGCGGTATCGGTGGTGCACACGAACCGGGCAGTATGCCGGGTCTGAGAGACATGCACCGACTGACAATCGACATTGTGTCGATCCAGCCACGACCGATACTCCACGAAGTCTTCGCCCACCGCGCCGACCAGGGTCGGCGTCAGCCCCAGCATCCCCAGACCGAAGCTGATATTGGCGGCGCACCCACCGCGCCGGATCACCAGGTCGTCAACGAGAAACGACAGCGAGACCTTGTCCAGCGCGTCGCTCATCAGGGAGTCGGCGAACTTGCCCGGATAGGACATCAGGTGATCGGTAGCGATTGATCCGGTGATGAGCAACGACATAGCCGAAGAGCCTAGTCACCATTGGCACACAACCCACTAATCCCGACCAACCACGGGAGGTGGTGCCCCCATCCGGTTGCCCCCGCCTGGTTAACTCAGTGGAAGCTAGCTCAGTTGAAGGAGTCGCCGCATGCGCACGATCCGCCGGCGTTGGGGTTATCGATGGTGAAGCCCTGCTTCTCGATCGTGTCGACAAAGTCGATCAGCGCGCCGTTGAGGTAGGGCACACTCATCCGATCAACCACCACGGTGACCCCGTCGAAGTCTGTCGTCACGTCACCGTCCAAGGTGCGCTCGTCGAAGAACAGCTGATACCGCAGTCCCGAGCAGCCACCCGGCTGCACGGAAATCCGGAGCGCGAGATCGTCTCGGCCCTCCTGCGCCAGAAGGCTGGACACCTTTGCGGCGGCCACGACGCTCAGATTGATCTGATCGGTCCGACGCTCCTCGACGGTCTCAACCTGCTCGGTCATTGCTTCTCCCTAGTCTTCGGCACAAGGTGCCTGACGGCTTCGTACAACGCTTGATTCAATGGTCCCACACGAACGGTTATTCCCCATCAGGCAGTTGGTGCGTGGCGTGCGCCCGCGGGGTCACCTCGACCAGGTGCGAGCTACCCGCTCAGCAAGTTCGGCCAGCGCGGCAGCCGGCTCGCTCATCGCCTGGTCCTCGCCAATGACGTCGACCAGCGAGTACGCCGATTCGATGCCCAGTGCGCGCATCTCCCGACTGCCCACCAATACTCGTCCGGCCAACGCGATACACGGTCGAACCGCTGATGAGGCGACCTCGGCCACGCCGTACGGAACCTTGCCTGATCTGCTCGAGAAGTCGAACGCCCCTTCGCCGGTCACCACCAAGTCGGCCGCCGCGGCCCGTCGGGCGAGACCTACCGCGTTGGCGACCAACCGCACGCCCGGCTCCAGGGCAGCCCCAAGCGCCAGCAGGGCAAATCCGATGCCGCCCGCGGCGCCTGCGCCAGCCGCCAGGGACAGCCGTCGGTCCACCGCCTGTGCAAGGCTCTCCAAGGCGGCATCGACCGCCGGCAGCCGTTCCTCGGCGATCCCCTTTTGCGCGCCGAAGGTCTTGGCCGCGCCGACCAGCCCGGCTAGGGGACTGGCCACGTCGCTCGCCGCGACCAGGCTCACCCCTGCTACTCGCTGGCGAGCCGGCTCGATATCAGCGGTGGTGATTCCCGACAAACCACTCGGGCCGGAACGCAGGTCGCGATCCGCGGTGGCACCCAGCGCGGCCAGCAGTCCGGCTCCCCCGTCGGTGGTCGCGGACCCACCCAGACCCACCGTGACCGTGGACGCGCCGGCGTCGACCGCCGTGAGGATGAGCTCGCCTAAGCCGGCCGACGACGCCACCTCGGCTCCTTCGCCACGAGTCAGATGGAGCCCGCAGGCTTGAGCGCTTTCGACATATGCGGTGTCGTCGACCATCAGGAACTCCGCCGCCACCGGCTCGCCCAATGGGCCGGAGACCGTCACCGCGGCCAGTTCCCCGCCCAGCGCGGCGTGCAATACGTCAACGAAACCCGGCCCGCCGTCAGCCATCGGCGCCAGGTCAAGTCCGTCATCGGGCGCCCACCGCCGCCACCCGGCGGCGATGGCGTCGGCGGCTTCGACCGCGGTCAATGTCCCGGCGAACTTGTCCGGGGCAATCAGGAGGCGCATCCGTACATCTTGCCGCGCCCAACATCTTGGTGCACGGGTCAACCGCGGCTCAGACCCGCTCGGCGATCCTCCTCACCAGGCCGGCTCGGCTCGGCTCGGCTCGGACTAGAATGTGCTCATGACCGCCGTCGACCTGCCGCTGTTGCCACTGGGACTCGGCCGAGACCCCGACCCGGAGCGAGGCGTCGAGTGCCCCGGCGACCTGCCGCCCGCCTCGAACCCGGCCTTGGTCGCCCGCGCCGAGGCCGCCAAGGCGGCCCTCGGCAACAGAGTCTTCGTGCTCGGTCACCACTACCAGCGCGACGAAGTCATTCAGTTCGCCGATGTGACCGGCGACTCCTTCAAGCTCGCCCGCGAAGCGGCCGCCCGACCGGACGCGGAGTACATCGTGTTCTGCGGGGTGCATTTCATGGCCGAGTCCGCGGACATTCTCACCGCGACCCGGCAAAAGGTAATCCTGCCAGACCTGGCGGCCGGATGCTCGATGGCCGATATGGCACGGCTGGCTCAGGTGGAGGATGCGTGGGATGCGCTGGCCGATGCCGGCGTGGCGGAGTCGGTCGTGCCGGTGACTTACATGAATTCGTCGGCGGATATCAAGGCATTCTGTGGCCGTCATGACGGCGTGGTGTGCACTTCGTCCAACGCCGAGACGGTGCTGAACTGGGCATTCGACCAACGGCCCAACGCCAAGGTGTTGTTCTTCCCCGATCAACACCTTGGTCGCAATACGGCCGTGCTCAAGTTGGGGCTGAGCCTGGATGACTGCGTGGTGTGGGACCCCCATCAGCCGAACGGTGGCCTGACGGTGGAGCAACTCCGGGCCGCGAAGGTGATCCTCTGGAAGGGACACTGTTCGGTGCACGGCCGATTCTCGGCCGACGTGATCACGGATCTGCGCGCCAAGTTCCCCGACATCAAGATCCTGGTACACCCCGAATGCACCCATGAGGTGGTGTTGCAAGCCGACCTGGTCGGTTCCACCGAGTTCATCATCGCCACCATCGAGCAGGCCGCTTCGGGCAGCTCCTGGGCGATCGGCACCGAACTCAACCTGGTGCAACGGCTTGCGCGCCGACATCCGGACAAGCACATCGTGTTTCTCGACCGGAACGTGTGCTACTGCGCCACGATGAACCGCATCGATCTCCCCCATTTCGTCTGGGCCATGGAGTCCCTGGTCAACGGCATCGTCGTCAATCAGATCGAGGTTGATGCGCACACCGAGCACTATGCGAATCTCGCGTTACAGCGGATGCTGGATCTGCCGGGGAAGACACATCGCGACTGACCCTGAGTGTCGGCCGTGGCCTGCTGGCAGCAGCGGCATCGGCGACCGCATCGTGCAGCGTCAACAGACTCCGGTCCCGGCATGGCCAGGCGCGTGACGGTCGGGTTGGCCGAGTTCATTGCGCTGCGCGACCAAACCTGCCGGATGCCGTGGTGCGACGCCCTGGTCCGGCATACCGATCACGTCACCGACCACGCCCGCGGCGGTCCCACCAGGGCGGCCAATGGCCAAGGCCTCTGCGAGACGTGCAAGCACACCAAGAGCCTGCCGGGCTGGCACACCGAGACCAGGACCACGAGCCGGGCACGTCGACACCACGACGCCGACCGGACACACCTAGGTGTCCACGGCTCCGGATCCTCCCGGAGCACAAGCAATCCGTACTCATCGCCACGGCCGCACGACACGGCTTCGCCCCCGGGCCGGACCGGCCCGGCCCGGCCCGGCACCTGGACTCGCACGCGCAATAGAGTACCGAGCGAGAGAGTCGATCCCGGCGCGGCGAAGTACACACTCGGCGACCTGGGAGATCTACGCGGCC
>JBOFLH010000011.1:0-3568 GCA_051657765.1 Nocardioides sp.
GTCGCGGGCCACCGATGGTGCCGGGAAGTCATAGTGTTGCAGCGAGAAGGCCCAGCCCGCCGAGCTGAGGCCGGCCTCGAGATCATCACGCACCGGCTCACCGGCCGGCGCCGGCACCTGAGACAGCCGCACCAGCCCCTGGGACTGCCCGAGCTGCCAGCTCGCCGCTTGCCGCGGGCTCAGGGTTTGCGAGTCGAGGAACACGTTGGACGCGAACGCAAAGGTGACCACGAGCAGCACCCCGAGCGCCCCCGGCGCCAGCCGTAGTCGCCGGGCGAAACGGCCGGCGAGCACCGAACTCCTCATGACGCCGCCGAATCGCCGACGATGCGTCCGTCGAGCATTTCGATCCACCGGGTCGCGTAGTCACGACACCGTGGATCGTGGGACGCGATCATCACCAGGATCCCGTCCGCGCTCAACGAGCGCATCAACTCGAAAATCGCTAGCGCATTTTTGGTGTCCAACGACCCGGTCGGCTCGTCAGCTAGCAGGATCGTCCGCCCGCCGCTCAACGCCCGCGCGATCCCGACCCGCTGACGCTGCCCCCCGCTGAGTTGCCTGGGCAGCCGGGCGTCCAGACCGGCCAGGCCCACCAACGCAAGCAGCTCGCCCGCCCGGGCCATCGCCGCACTGGTGCCGGTCCCGCCGGCCTCGAGCGGCAACGCCACGTTTTCGGCCGCGGTGAATTCCTCGATCAGGAAGTCGGTTTGGTGCACCATGCCGACCGTGGTCCGACGCACCGCGATGCGCTGGTCCTCGGTCAGCCCGGCGAGATCCACACCGGCCACCTGCACCACCCCGTCGGTCGGGCTGTCCAACGCGGCCACCAGATTGAGCAGGGTAGTCTTCCCGGAACCACTATGCCCGTAAAGGCACACAAACTCACCCGGCCGGGTGGTCAAGGTGACCTGATCAACCGCCACGACATCCTCGACTTCCGACCGGAAAATCCGCGATGCCGCCCGCAACTCAACACTCATCACCTTGACCACCTTAAACTCAGGTTCGATTAACAGAGTTCTTATCCGGCCCGAATCCCGGGGTCTAACTCGGCTCAGCAGCCGCCTTTGGTGCGCATGCTGGACGCTTCGTCCGCATTGTAGAATGCCAAGTTTTTGTCATTGTCCGACCGTGGCATCCCAACCCGATCGCCGTCGCCTTCAAGGCCCGATGCCAGACAACCGTCATACTTGGTTGACCGGTTGGCCCAGGAGTCGGTTTCGTTGTTCTCGTCTGCGTTAAACGGGTCCACCCACGAGCTATTGCCGTGATATTGTTCCGCAATCAGCCACTTGAAGTCATTATTGCCATAGGCGCACAGATAGTTCGAGTTGCATTCGCTCAAACTCGCGGTGGCGGTTGATCCGCCGGTCGCGATTGCGCTGCCGGCCAGAATAGCGGCGACCGCGATAGTTTTAATCCGAAACCTGGAACTCCCTAGTTTTTAATTGGCCAACAAAGGTGTCCCAGAAAAACATGGTCCCCCCGAGACGTCCGCAGCCTCTCAGCCCCGTCGGCTCGTGGTCAAGCCGACACGCCACCCGCACCTTGACCACACGGTGAGCCGGCCCAGAGCAACGCTGGTCAGCGGCGTCAGGTCAGCGCCGATCGGTCGAGGGGCAGAGGTCCTCGTTCGGCAGGGAAACCTCAGGCTCCGCCAACAATGCGACGGTCATCGCGATCACCGCCGGCGCCCGCGGGATCTCGCCGTGCTCGAGGACCGCCTGGGGGCAGATCGACTGCACCGGGACGTTCAGCGCCCCAGCGAGGGAAGCCGACTCGGGTGGGACAACGGTGCGGTCGTCGGTGCTCCACAGCGAAACCCAGGTTGGTCCGCTGGGCGTTTCGTCGCCCGCATTCAACCGACGAAGCAGTTCACTATCCGTGGCGAGCTGTTGGCAGGCCGTCGGACAAGAGTCCGGGGCCAGGCCGGAAACTACCGTGGACAGATTGGTGCCGTGATGCGGCGAGCCGAGGGTGACCACTCGACGTACCGACGCGGCTCTGTCGAACTGCTTGAGCCACAGTCGCGCGATGACGCCGCCGGCGGAATAGCCGACCACATCCACCGTGTCTTCTCCAGTACGAGCTAGCGCGGCTGAGACCGCCTCGTCCAGCACGTGTGCCTGCTCGGCCAGGTCGCCGGTGCCGTCACCGGTCAACCTGACCACGGTGGCGTCACGGCCCGCGTCGACCAGCGCGGAAGCAAGCACCGTCAACCCATCGATCGACCCGCCATACCCAGGCACCAGCAACACCGGTCCCAGCTGATCCTGCGCCACCGGATCGGCTTGGGCGCGACCCCTGGGCACAGCCGCGAGGATCGCGGCGCCCAGCCCGACCACCGTCAGAGCGGCCACCGCCAGCACAAAGCGTCGACGGGGGCCGGACAACGAACTCAACATGCGTCGATCCTCCCGCACCAGTCAATCTCACTCGTCAATGGCGGGCCGCCTCGGAGATCGGTGAGAACATGCTGTCGTGAGTACCCCGCAAGTGCCGCAGCGCCGGCATGCCCCCACCCTTCGCGGGGAAGATGCCAAGGTCACGCCACTCGAGCTGTTCTTTGACCTGATCTTCGTCCTCGCGCTTACCCAGTGCACCGCGTTAATGGCCACCGACCTGACCTGGCCCGGCCTCGGCAAGGGTCTGCTGGTGCTGGCCATGTTGTGGTGGGCGTGGGTCGGTTACGCCTGGCTGACCAGCGTGGTGGACCCGGAGGAAGGTGAGGTGCGGATCGCGATCTTCGTCTCGATGGCCGCGTTGTTGGTGGCCGCGCTGTGTGTCCCGGAGGTGTTCGGTGACCGGGCGCTGCTGTTCGCCGGCGCCTATGCCGTGGTCCGGCTCGGCCAGATCGCACTGTTCGTGCTGGCTAGCGGCGACGACCCGCACTTGCGGCGCTCCGTTCAAGGTTTGGCGATCAGCACCGTGCTGGGCGTCGGCCCGCTGATCGCCGCCGGGTTCACCGACGGCGCGTGGCAGCTCGGACTGTGGGTGGTGGCGTTGGTTCTCGACTTCGGCGGCCCGTTGATCATCAATTCCGCGGGTTGGCGGTTGTCCGCGGAACACTTCGCGGAGCGGCACGGCCTGATCGTGATCATCGCGCTCGGCGAATCGATCGTCGCCATCGGCGTCGGCGCCGAACGTGGCGTGGATCTGGCCGTGGTCGCGGCGGCCGCGCTCGGTACCGCGGTTGCCGCGTGTTTGTGGTGGGTGTACTTCGACGTGGTCGCGTTGGTGTCCACCAGAAGACTCGTTTCCGCCGAGCCCGGCCCTGAACAGAACACGATGGCTCGGGACTCGTTCTCCTATCTGCACTATCCGATGATCGCGGGCATCGTCCTGGTGGCGCTGGGGCTGAAAAAGACTCTGGGCGATCCCGGCGCGTATCTCTATTGGGAGTCGGCCACCGCAATGCTGGGTGGCGCCGCCGTCTATGTCGTGGCCTTGTCGGCCTTTCGACGACGCAACATGGGCCAGTTCAACCGACCCCGCCTGTGGCTAGCCGCCGCCTTGCTTACCCTGATCCCGGTGGCAACTCAGGTGACGGCTATCGCCGTATTGG
>JBOFLH010000012.1:0-2325 GCA_051657765.1 Nocardioides sp.
CATGCCGCTGGACGCCGACCCGACCGATCAGGTGAAGGCGGACCAGAAGGAGTTCTTTACGCTGCTTTATCGGCTGCTTGTCGATGCCGATCGCGGGCCCCGACTGCCGACTCTGCTGCTCTGCCTCGGCGCGGACCGGGTGCGCACCCTCTTGGCGGTGTAGCCGCCGGCCACGCGCTACCGCACAGCGCGGGTCGCCGCGACCGGGAGCACCGGCGCCTGGATCAGCTCAACAACGCGTCGTACGCCGCCTGGCTGGAGTCACGCAGGAACTGCGAGCAGCGCTCCCACTCTGACGCTTCCCCGATCGTTCGTGCGGACACGGCAAGCACGGCGAGGCAACGTAGGAACCCACGATTGGGCTCGTGTTCCCAGGGCACCGGGCCATGCCCCTTCCAGCCATTGCGCCGGAGCAGGTCCAGGCTGCGGTGGTAGCCGACCCGGGCGAAGGCGTAGACGGTCATCTCGTCCGCGCCAGCGTCCCGGGCGGCTTCGGCCAGCGCCGCCCAGGCGAACGGAGACGCCGGACTTGTCCGCGCCACCGACTCCGGGGCGGCGCCCGCCGCCAGCTCGCTGGCAGCCGGATCCTCGGGCAACAGGGTGGCGGGTGGGCCGGCCATCAAGTCGACATAGTTCATGGCTCCACCCTCTCACCTCCAGGACCTTCAGTTCACACCCGCGACCAGTCAACGATGTGACCGGATTTCTCGGCGCGCCTGGACAGTGCGACAACCCACTCTGGCTCGATACCGGTCGCTTACATGGCTCTCATCGACGTCGGCGGGCTCGCGCTACTCGCCATCGTCGGCCTATGCCTGTTGTTCGCCGTCCGTTGCACACGCCCGCTGCTTGTCCGGGCCACCTCGGCGGCCAACCTGCGGGTGGCGTAGCTTCGCTGTTGCACGTGGCGTAGCCACGCCGTTGATGGGTGTGGGCTCACAGTCACAGGGTGACCGCGATCCCACACCATCCGCGGTGAATATCAGCTGGCCAGAGTCGTGCCCGCAGAGCTGAGGTTCTGGCAGGCTTCGACCACCCGGGCCGCCATGCCCGCCTCGCCGGCCTTGCCCCAGGCACGAGGGTCATAGGCCTTCTTGTTGCCGACCTCCCCGTCCACCTTGAGCACGCCGTCGTAGTTGGCAAACATGTGGGCCACTACTGGACGAGTGAACGCGTACTGGGTGTCGGTGTCCACGTTCATCTTGACCACACCGTAGGACACGGCGTCGGCGATCTCGGCGGGCAAGGAGCCGGATCCGCCGTGGAAGACCAGGTCGAACGGCTTCGAGCCGGGCGCTAGGCCCAGCTTCCGCACGACCGCCTCCTGTGCGGATTTGAGGATTTCCGGGCGCAGCTTCACATTGCCCGGCTTGTAGACGCCATGCACATTGCCGAAGGTGAGCGCGGTCATATAGCGACCGTTTTCGCCAGTGCCGAGTGCGGCGACGGTTTCCAGAGCGTCCTCGGGGGTGGTGTAGAGCTTCTCGTCGATCGCCCCGACCACGCCATCCTCCTCGCCGCCGACCACGCCGACCTCGATCTCAAGGACGATGTGGGCCTCCTTGCACTTCGCCAACAGTTCCTGCGCGATCACGAGGTTCTCGGCCATCGGCACCGCCGAGCCGTCCCACATATGCGATTGGAACAGCGGGTCCTGGCCGTTCTTCACCCGCTCGAGCGAGATGTCGAGCAACGGCCGGACGAAGCCGTCCAGCTTGTCCTTGGGACAGTGATCGGTGTGCAGCGCGACGTTGATCGGGTAGTTCTTGGCGACCTCAGCGGCGAATGTCGCGAAAGCGACCGACCCGGTGACCATGTTCTTGATGCTCGGACCGGAGAAGTACTCCGCGCCACCGGTGGATACCTGGATGATGCCGTCGGACCCGGCGTCCGCGAAGCCCTGCAACGCAGCGTTCAGGGTCTGCGAGGACGATACGTTGATGGCTGGGTAGGCGAAGGATCCGGCCTTGGCTGCATCGAGCATCGCGGCGTACACCTCGGGAGTGGCGATCGGCATGACTGTGTTCTCCTCAGAAATCGCTTGGGGTGAGCCGCCAGCCTAATGGCGCGACACGCCTCGATGACAAACGGTCCGAATTGGTTCCGGACCGTTGTATGGCTCGGGCCCGGAAATGTGATGTTGCCTCGACAACCGATCGGCGTGTGGTTACGTAAGAGCAGCATGAACCAACAACCCGACCTAGCCACTCTCCTTGACCGCGCCATCGGTGACGGTCCCGCCCACCGCTCGCCGCGCGAGCCACTCGCTGCCGGTCGGCACGCGGTACGACGTCGCCACCGGAAGGCGGCGCTGGGCACGGTAGC
>JBOFLH010000013.1:0-1528 GCA_051657765.1 Nocardioides sp.
ATCGGGTGCTGCGCGGGGTCGCCCTGCTGTACGCCGTTCTCGTCGCGGTATGGCTGCCCATCGAAAGCGTCATCCTCCCGGTGCACTTCACCGCTCTCGAACAGCCCGCCCGACTCGGGTTCTTGATCACCGCGATGAGTGCCGGCGGCGTGGTCGGCTCCCTGCTCTACGCCGCGGTCGGCGCTAGATTCAGTCGACACAAGGCGTTTGTAGTGTCCCTGGTGCTATGTGCCCTGCCAGTCCTGGGCCTGTCCCTCCTGCCGGCATACCCGGTATTGCTCGGTTTCGGCCTGCTCACCGGCCTGTTTTTCGGCTCGGTCAATCCGATTATCAACACTGCGATGCAGACGCGCAGCCCCGAGGCATTGCGCGGGCGGGTGATCGGGATCATGGGCTCAGCGGCGTACGCCGCCGGCCCGCTCGGCTATGTGTTGGCGGGCCCGCTGATCGAGGTCGTCGGCGTGCAACGTGCGTTCCTCGCGATGGCGGTCCTGCTGCTCGGCGCGACCCTGGCCGCAGTCGCGATGCGGTCGCTCAGGGGACTCGACGACGTGCCGACACCCGGCCCGGCGGGCGAGGTGAGCACCGAGCCGTCGGTGCCGACCCAGTCCGCTTGAGCGAGCCGAATCGTTCGCCCCGGGGTAACGCCGGCGGATCTGCGTCGGCTAGGTGGACGACCTGCCGACCGAGCGGAATCGGTGCACCAACCCCTGCGGTACGAACTTGGTGGCGGCCACGATCGCCTTGTACCGGGCGCCCGGGATCGAGATGGTCTTGCCCCGGTCGAAGTCGGTCAAGGCACGATCGACCAGGAAGTCGGCGTCGAGCCACATGGATGCTGGCACCGCGTCGCGGCCTACCCCCATTCGCTGATGAAACTCGGTCTTCACGAAACCGGGGCACAGCGCCATCACTCGCACGCCTCGGTCGGCGTACTCCATCGCGGCCCATTCACTGAAGCTGTTCACCCAGGCCTTGGCCGCGCCATAGGTTCCGCGTGGCATGAAGCCGGCCACACTGGACACGTTGATCAGCCCTCCGCGTCCACGTTCAGTCATCGCGCCCAGGGCCGCGTGGCTTATCCGCAGCACCGCCACCACCAGAATGTCGAGCATCGCTTGTTCTTGGTCGATGGTGTTGTGCAGAAACGGCTTTTCCATGCCGAAACCGGCGTTGTTGACCACCAGGTCGATCGGCCTGGACGGGTCCGCGACCCGACCCTCGACGCCTGCCAGTTGCGCAGGGTCGGTCAGGTCGGCGACCAGGATCTCGACCTCTCGCCCGTGGTTCGTTCGCATGGTCTCGGCCACCTCCGCCAATCGAGCGGCGTCGCGAGCCACCAGCACCAGGTCGTACCCGCGCGCGGCGAGTTGCCTGCTGAAGGTGAGGCCGATTCCCGCGGTCGCGCCGGTGATCAGCGCGGTTTGCTGGTCGCCCGGCGGGCGGCTGTCCTGGGAGGCAGGCGTCGATGGGTCCATGCCTCTAGCCAAGACGTTTTGCCGCAGGACTACTAGGGTCATTTCGACCG
>JBOFLH010000014.1:0-7057 GCA_051657765.1 Nocardioides sp.
CACACCGGCCACAACGGGGCGCCGATCGACGACCTCGAACGCGCCCGCCGCGTATGGGTCCAACTCGCCCAAGGCCGCGGCTCCAGACTCGGCACCCGCACCGGGTGGCGGTTCGTGCACGGCACCAACCACATGCCCCTCACCAAATACCTCGACGGCTACCACCACCGCATCGCACCCGCCGCCCAACGGCTACGCGGCGTGTCCCTCGAGAACAGACCCGCGCTCGACCTCATCGCGGCCTACCAACGCCCAGGCGCCCTGATCTACGCCGACCCCCCATACCTCGCCGAAGTCCGCCACGGCCCCCAATACGCCCACGAAATGACATCAGTCGCCGAGCACGAAGAACTCCTCGAACTACTCACCGCCTCACCCGCACACGTGGCGGTCTCCGGATACGACCACCCCCTCTACCACCACAAACTCCAAGGCTGGACCGTACACAGATTCGCTGCCACCAACATGCGCGGCAACCCCCGCACCGAAGTCCTCTGGACCAACTACCAACCCCAACCCAGCCTCTTCAAACTCGACCACGAGGAAGAAAGAGACCAGTGAACAACCCCGCCCTGGTCCAGCACACCTACGAGGTGGGTGGCCTGCTTACCGTGCCGGCCCCCACCCTCAAGCCCGGTCCACGCGACCTACCGCGCGTCGCTCCCGACACTTCGTTCCGGTCGGCCGCGCGCTCCAACGAATCCGCTAAGAAGCTCGGATTCGCCTCCGGCAGCAGCGCGTGTCCCCACCTTGACCGCGAGCCTCAGCCGGCACAACACACGGCAGGAACGGGCAGGCACAACCTGCCCCCACAAATAGCCACCCACCAGGCCGAATGCTCAGATGCTGCGACCGAACTCATCGCGCGGCCCACGGCGCGCGCGGAATCCCTCATCGACGGGCACCCACCAGAACTTGCTACGGATCCCGAGCGAGAACGTCAGACCATCGATCACACCCTGCAGATAGCGAGCATCTGGAGAATCTCGATTCAGCCGCTCCCGGATCTCGACCGCCTTCTTGATCTGCGCTTTGACTCCGGGCCGCGATCGGTCGGTCGTGATCTCGCCGGTGGCCGCGGTGACATCAGTCGCACCCAGCAACCAACCCAACGCCTCGAACGTCCCAGACCCGAGCTGCACCAACGCGGCCTCCTCGGCCGCCGGGCGCTCCCGCGCCCACCCAAACCGCACCGTGGACTGCAACAACCTCGCCAGATCCGCTACGAACCGCAGATCCCCAGGCGGTGCAGCCGTCCAATCATGCAGCAACGGCCGGCCCGCCTCCTGTGTAGCCATCACCACGCCCTCTCCTCCCAAGCAGGAACTACCCACAACAGCCAGCGTGACTCACACCACCGACACCAACCAGGAAGGAACCACATGAACCACACCAAGCCCGCCGCCCACGCACCGACGGAGACAGCCCAAACCGACGAGAAACTGACCATCCCCGAAGTCTGCGCCGAACTCAAAGTCAGCCGATCCACCTTCTACTACTGGCGACAAACCGGCCGGGCACCCCAATGCATCATCCTCCCCAACCGCGAAGTCCGCATCACCAGAAACGACCTCCACACCTGGCTCACCGCCCACACCGAACAAGACACCCCAGAACAGGACCACCACCAATGAACACCCACCCACAACCCAACCGCCCCGCCGTCCGGCGTCCCGTTCGCGGCGGCAAGCGCGACAAGCTCACCCTCACCGACATCCTCGAAGACCTCGACGTCTCCCGATCCACCTTCCACGACTGGCGCGCCAAAGGCAGAGCCCCCCGCTGCATCAAACTCCCGAACGGCGAACTCCGAATCCGCCGCACTGACTACGACAAGTGGCTCGAGACACTTGAGAGCGAGGGGCGCGCGTGATCGATCTGACGTTCGATGTCCGCATGAAGAAGATCTCACGTCGTCAGGTCGCGAGCGGTACACGCTATAAGGTCCGCTGGGTCGTGAGCGGCGTCGAGCGGAGCCGCACGTTCCAGGTCAAGGCTATGGGCGATGCGTACGCCGCCGAGCTCCGTACGGCTATGAGCACCGGACAAGCGTTCCGTATGTCGACCGGGCTACCGGTCACTCACGACAAGTCAAACAGCGAACCGAGCGGTCCTACCTGGCTCGAGCATGCGATTGCGCTGGTGGACGTCAAGTGGCACGAGTCGTCAGCGGCGCATCGCAAGAGCACCGCGGAAGCACTCGTAACGATCACGGTCCACCTCACTAGTGACTCACAGTTTCACGACCCGCCGAGGCTTCGCGCCGCCCTGTTCCATTGGGCCTTCAACTGGGCCGCACGCAGGACCTCCTCAGAGCCACCACCCGAGTACGCCGAAGCTATCGGATGGGTGCGCGAGCATTCCATGCCGCTTGCAGATCTCGCTGACCTGGGCGTGATACGTGGCGTACTCAATGCCTGCGCAACCCGCCTCGACGGCCGGCCTGCATCGGCCAGCACGGCTGCCCGCAAGCGCGCGGCGCTGTCGGCGGGTCTAGTCGCCGCAGTCGAGCACGGGCACCTCGACAGCAACCCGCTGAGACGGGTTACCTTTCGCCGCGGCCGACAAATCGAGAGCATCGACCCTCGGACCGTCCCCAACCCCGCCCAAGCACGCGCCTACCTCACCACCGTGCACGAAGTCCGGCCAGACCTTCACGCGCTGTTCTGCTGCTTGTACTACGCCGCCCTTCGCCCTAGCGAAGCGGCAAGCCTGACTCGCCGCGATCTCATGTTCCCCGAAACCGCCGGAACCTGGGGGTCGATCATCCTCTCGACTTCCTACCGCGACGCTGGGGCGCGCTGGACCGACTCCGGCCAGGCCGGCGAGTTTCGCGGCCTCAAGCATCGAGCGACCGGGCAAACCCGCACGGTCCCCATGGCTCCGCCACTTGCTGACGCGCTTGCCGAACACCTCGACTGCTATCAGCTCGGAGTCGGCGAGCGACTCTTCGTCACCCGCGCGGGCCGGGCCGGCGTGCCCCTGCCACCCCCCTACGTCCGACCCATCAGTGCCGGCACCGTCGCCCGGGTTCACCAGGTGGCCCGAGCCCAAGCCTTCACCACCGACCAGCAAGCCTGCGGCCTCGCGCGCCGGCCCTACGATCTCCGCCACGCATGTGTCTCCACGTGGCTATCCGCGGGCGTGGCCGCTCCGCAAGTCGCGGCCTGGGCAGGCCATAGTCTCGCGGTCCTCCTTAGGGTCTACGCTCACGTCGTCGAGGGCCAACAGCAGGTAGCTCTAGAGCGGATCTCCCAGGTTCTGGAGTCCTCAAGCCTGGTTCAGCCGAAGTTACCCTGATCTAGGCGGGCTCGAAGTCGTCTACGCGTTGGACCCGTTCCGCGGTCGTCATGACCGAAGGCGAACCCGCGCGGGAATTCGAAGCTTCTGCTTCAAGATCTGATGGAGATCGACTGTGACGAGTTCTCGATCTTCAAGCGTCGCTGCCAACGCGTAGTTCTGGTGCGGGTAAGTGGGATCGTTTCGAGCCCAGGTCTGAGCCTTATGCGTAACCGCGATGAAGAATGTTTCGTCGTCGTTTACAAAGGAGTTATGCCCGACCCACGACCGCAACTGCAGAGTGCTGTGGGTGAAGGTATTCACGCCAGGTTTGAGGCCAAGTCGGCGGCGGTCATTGATCATGTCCGACGAATCGTCCGGATCTTGGCGTTGCAAGATGGCCGCGAGTTCGTCGGGATCAATATCGCGGTAAAGATCGAATTTCACGGTGCCCGCAAGGTACTCGCGTCGCTGGCGACGTACGGGTGGGTCGAAAGCTAGCCCGACGCTGATGACCCGGTCTCGGGGACTGCCGCCGCGAAAGTCCTCCGGTACCGGTAAGGGATGGATCTGGACCGTGTCGACCGGCATTGATCCGTCGTACGTCATTGTGACCCGTGTGGCCTCACTTGAAATCGCCCGTTCGGTGTCCGGCAGGCCGAGTCCATACACACGATGCCGGCGATGGGTTTCCTGAAGTTGCGCGGCCGGAGCCGTATGCACCGAGCCAGCCGCAAGAAGCGCCCGTATTAAGTTCGCTGATGCGTCGGGGTACGCATAGGCGATATCCGCCGCGACCCGAGCGACGGCGGGGGCCGCAAAGCTTGTCCCGTTCACTGCAGCGAAAATCTGGCCACTGGAGCCTCTGGTAGACGTGCTGACCAGGGAAGCGCCTGGGTCATTGGACACTGAGTTGCCGGTGTCGTTGACGACTATGTTCCCGCCGTAGTGGGTGACGTCTGGCTTGTTGGCGCGATGGGCGTTGGCCCCAAGGCCAGGACCGCTTCGACTGAATGGAGCAGCTTCATTGGCATCTGCCGCAGCCTGCCAGCCACCTCGCCCAGGTATCTCCGCCGGAGCGCCACTGAGGGCGAGTGCGCCTACCGTGACGGCGAGCGCGGCCGGACCGGGCTCCGACAAGCGATGCTCCGGCGTGAAGAAGTACTCGGGCTTATCGTCGATGACATGGTGGCCGCTCGGCGTGAGTGCAGAAAACGCGACCGGCGCGTGTCCGGTGGGCACCACGATGACGACGCCCAATTCGCGAACGAGGTCATCGATTGTCTCGGTGAGAGGTCCGAGGTGCAGGTCATTAAACGGTTCTGAGTAGCCGACCGACAGATTGAAG
Source organism: Nocardioides sp. (assembly GCA_051657765.1). Lineage (GTDB taxonomy): Bacteria > Actinomycetota > Actinomycetes > Propionibacteriales > Nocardioidaceae > Nocardioides. The sequence goes on from JBOFLH010000014.1 coordinate 4,628, forward strand.
ACACGAACGCCGTACGTGCCGTGCAAGTGGCGGAGCGCTGCGTCGACCATGTCGTGCGGCGCCGCGTACGTCGCGACCCGCGGCGAATTGTCGTGACGGGATGGATCCGACTCGAGGATGCGAACGACTCTGATCGCACCAACCGCTGTCAGCGTGCGGGCATCGCGCAGATCCTCTTGCAGCGTTGGAAATAGGAGTCGGCCGATCACCTCAGTTCCGTGTGTGCCCCGCTGCTGCCACTGGTAGCTGGCTGGGGCGAGCGACTCGTCGGAGAGCACCAGGCCGTTCAAAAGGGGGTGGGACGACTCCGGGGAGTCGTCGAGCACTCCGACAACCTCGCCTTCTTCTTCGACGCGCATGAGGGAGCCGACGTCCAGGCTTCGCCAGTCCCGGAAGTCCAGGAACGGTACCGGAGGCGTTCGCACCAGCTCAACGACGCTCGTGTTCAACAGGTCCCGCAAGCCTGCGGACCAGACCTGGACCCGCAGGTAGCTCCTGCGTGAGGAGATTGAGCGGAGCAAGACCTGGCCGTTGTTCTGAGTCACGATCGTCTCGACAATCTCGGCGCGCCGTTGAGCCTCGGTAACCGATCCCGAAGGCCAGACAGCCACGTCGATGACGCTTGGCGCCTCGAGGCTGGCGCCGAGTTCATCGACGCCGGGGCCGGTTCGGTCATCTGGTCCGTATGGCTCGATGTTGTCGATCTGGTTGAAGAATGAGCTGAGCTCACCGGTGCGGACGTAGCGCTGGATCGAGTTTTCGAGCGATGCGCCCTGGTCCCTTGACAGTACGAAGTAAGTGTAGTCGACCGTTTCGCCAAGGATCTGAAGGCCACGGCCCTCGAAGGCTGAGTCTTGGGGACGCGAACCCGCTCTGATCTTGAAGACAAAGTCAGGGTCGACACCGGCGTTCAGCTGGCGCGGCGCGCGGGCGGTCTCCAACTGTCGGCGCAGATGCGAACCATGCTGCCTCGGCTGTCGAGATGGAGTTCCTCCGCCAGCTCTGCTAGCACGTCGTGATGGGAGCTGCCGGGGGTTCGGCAGCAGCAGGTGTTCTGGCATGGCGTCACCAGGGCCGCGACGTGATGCTCGGCAACGCCTTTTCAATGTCCACGGGTTCAACGATCGGGGAGTGTCGGAGCACTGCTATCCGGCGGCTATCAGTGATCAGCTTCTCGGCGGCGGCGTGCGGCAAACCTTTCAAAGCGCTGGCGTATCGGTCGATGTTCACGCCCGTGTGCGCCACACTCTTGAGCCGCAACCGCAGGAGTTGCCGATTCTGATGAACCGTTGGACGGTCGAACGTCATTACCTCGTCGAAACGCCGCCACAGCGCCTCATCAAGCAGCGCCGAGTGGTTGGTGGCGGCAAGCAACAGGCTGGGACCTCGGTATCGGTCAGTCATCTGAAGGAACGCGGTAACGACGCGCTTCATCTCTCCGTGCTCCGAGGCATCGTCCCGCGAACGGCCCAGAGCGTCGAACTCATCAAAGAGAACAACAAAAGGCGCTTGGTCGGCATAGTCCAAGATTCGTCGAAGGTTACTTGCAGTCTCGCCGAGATATGACGACACTACCGCGTCCAGTCGAACGACAAGCAGCGGACGGCCGAGTTCCGACGCGATCGCTTCCGCAGCAGTCGTCTTTCCACAACCAGGCGGACCTTGAAGTAGCAGCCTTTGCCGGCGCGGGATACCTGCCGCGTCCAGCTGCGGCCAGTGACGAACCTCTTCGATGATGCCCCCTAATGCCTCAGCAAGAGGCTTGTGGAGAACCAGGTCTTCGAGTAATCGAGCCGGCTCGCGGATCTCGCCAAGGTCCCACTCCCCTTCTCGGTCTTTCGGAGGCGTCGGCACGACAATCGTCGCGCCCGCGTCGACCTGGCCTCCGCCTGAAACAAGCAGCTTCTGCAAGTCGCGCGCGAGCGCATTGTGATGCTTGGACTGCTCTTCCTCGATGATCTCTTGGGCCGCGCGGCGGAACGCAAGCTCATCTCGCGCGTGGAACGCGCGAAAGATCTCCTTCAACTGTCGTCCGGCCACGATAGCCATCCTAGGGGTGACTGCCCTTGCCCCGCCGCAAGTTGCCAGTAGCGTCGTCTACTTGGGCGGCGCGCGCTGGAGCCCTGCGCAGCAGGGTTCCACACGACGATGACGCGACGGCACACGCTAGCGAACGATCCAGGCCCGGTATAGGCCCAGATCAACCGCAATGACCCGGTTTCAGCCGGACTTGCCCGGACAAGACAGAACAGCCCCCGCCATGCGTTTACGCTGGTCAGGGGCTGTTTTTGCTGGTGGGTGGCAGGTGAAGGATTCGAACCTTCGAAGCTTTCGCGACGGATTTACAGTCCGCTCCCATTGGCCGCTCGGGCAACCTGCCGTACTGACTCCTCGGCAACCGCTTGGCGGCAACCTCGGACAGCAACTGGC
>JBOFLH010000015.1:0-4330 GCA_051657765.1 Nocardioides sp.
CTTGAGCCAAGGGATAGGACCCAAGGCGCCGGCCAGCGACTGCGCATCGCGGCCCCACAAGATCGCGGCCAGCGCACCGCCGCGGGCCCCCAGCGCGGCGATCGCGCAATCCGTGACCGGTTCCCAGCCGCGACCACGATGGGAGGCCGAGTCGCCGGGGCGGACCGTCAAGCATCGATTCAGGAGCATCACCCCTCGATCGGCCCAGGCGCTGAGGTCGCCGTGTGTCGGCGGCTCGATCCCGAGATCGGTCCGCAGCTCCTGATAGATATTCGCCAGGCTCCGCGGTATCGGGCGCACGTCGGGCGCGACCGCGAAGCTCAGGCCGATCGGATGCCCTGGTGTGGGGTAGGGGTCCTGGCCGACGATCAGCACCTTAACCTCGGCCATGGGTCGGACGAAGGCACGGAAGATGTGATTCCCGGTCGGCAGGTAGCCGCGCCCAGCCGCGACCTCCTCGCGAAGGAACTGGCCGATGGTCGCGATCCGGTCGTCCACCGGGGCGAGAGCCTCGGCCCAATCCGGCGCGATCAGTCCCTTCGCCACCAAGCCGGCTAGCGCGGTCATGATCCGAGTCCGAGTCCGGGTCTGGCAATGCTCATGGACGCAAGGATGGCGGAGGCGCGTCGATCGGCGCATGGTCGGTAGGGCCCAATTTCTCGGTCAGGCCGAGTTCGCGCTCGGCCAGCGACATCGACCAGGCGATCACCGACTCCCGATCGATCAAATTGCGGTGCGCCACCGACTGCAGGGCCAAGCCGTCGAGCAGCGACAGGATCCGCCACGCCGCGTCCCCCGGTCTGGCGCAGGCGAACTCCCCGGTGTGCACGCCCCGGCTGATGATGTCGTCGAGGAGTTCCTGCCAAGCGATGTTCACCCGCCGCGAAGTGGCTTGGACGGCCGGCCGGCGACCCGCTTCGGCCCAGGCGTCCAGCCAAAGCTGGAAGGACCAGTCCTGGTCCGCTCGAGTGTACGACGCGAAGAACAGGCGCAACTGGTCGGTGGGCGTGTGCCCGGCACCGACCGCCCGTCGGGTGGTCTCCAGGTCCGCGGTGGCGGCCACGTCGAACGCCTGAGCCAGCACGTCGTCCATGCTCGGGAAGTAGTGATGAATCAGTCCGCTCGAGGTGCCCATCCGTTCGGCAACGTCGCGCACCGTGGTCGCTGCTAGGCCCTTGTCCAAGATAACCGCGAGCGTTGCCGCCACGATTGCCTCTCGCCGTTCAGCGGCGGTCATGCGAGCCATGGGCGAAAGCCTACGATCTATTGCGCAACTGTCCAATAGCGTTCTAGGCTGAGCCGTCCGGTCCTCAACCGCAGGCGGTGTCGATGTTTCTCACCACTCCGTTTCACCCACGTCTGGCCGAGCGCAACACCACGGGTCTGTGGGGTCGCTGGGCGGCCTATGTCTCGGCCCCGCGCTATGACTCATCGGCCAAACATGAGTACTTCGCGATTCGCAACAGCGTGGGCTACTTCGACTCCTCGCCCCTGTTCAAATACTGGATCCGCGGCGCGGATGCGGAGAAGTTCCTGGCCGGCGTGCTGGCCCGCGACATTCGCACCTGTCCGGTCGGCAAGGCGCAGTACACGTTCTGGTGCGACGACCGCGGCTTCGTCCTCGAAGACGGCGTGGTGTTCCGGCACGGCGAGAACGAGTTCTTTCTCACCGCGGCCGAGCCCAACGCCGGCTACTTCGGCGACCTCGTCGGCGCGCTGGACGTGGAGATCGTCGACGTGACCGCTGACTACGGCGTCCTGGCGGTGCAAGGTCCGCGATCACGAGAGACCCTCGCCGAACTCACCAAGGACGTGGAGAAGCTCCGCTTCTTCGAGCACTGCCAGACCAAGATCGGCGCGGCCTTGGTGACGCTGTCGCGCACGGGTTACACAGGTGACCTGGGCTACGAGATCCTGGTTCGGGCCACCGACGCCGTCGACGTGCTCGACGCCGTGATGGCGGTCGGGGATTCCCGGGGTGGGCGACTCTTCGGTGAGGAGGCGCTGCTGATGTCACGCATCGAAGCCGGCCTGATCCTGGTCGACACCGAATTTCATTCCAGCCGCTACGCCTACACCGACCACGACCGCTCCAGTCCGGTCGAGCTCGGCTTCGGCTGGATGTTCAAGGGCCTGGTGTCCTCAGCGGGCGACGCCGACGATCGCGCGTTCATCGGCCGGGACGCTATCCGTCGTGAGCTGGCCGACGGCACGTCGCGGTGGAAGCTGGTCGGCCTGCAGATCGACTGGCGGCACTGGGACCAGCTCTACCGCGAGGCCGGACTGATCGTGCCCAAGGACGAGACACCGCTCGACTACGAGTCCATGCTGTACGACGATGACGGCGAGCGGATCGGTTACGCCACCAGTTTGATGTACTCCCCGGTGCTGCAGCGGCATATCGCGATCGCCAAGGTCCGCCCCGACCTGGGCGCGCCAGGCACGACCGTCAACCTCGAACTGACCATTAACCATCACTATGAAACGGTCCGGGCCGCGGTCTCCCGGTTGCCCCACTTCAACCCCGAGCGAAAGACGGCGTGACATGGCGACTCGCAAGGCAGCATCGAAAGCAACCGCCAAGGCGACGAGCGGCGTCGACACCACGGGGAAGAAGGCAGCTAGAGCCGCCAATGGCCGCGGCGCGGACAGTTCCGGTGGGTCGTTCGACGTGATCGTGATCGGCGGCGGCCATAACGGGTTGGTCAACGGGGCCTACTTGGCGAAGGCCGGCCTGAAGACCCTGATCCTGGAGCGACGGCACCTGGTGGGTGGGGCGGCGATCACCGAGGAACTCCGGCCGGGGTTCCACTTCACGACGTTCTCCTATGCGTTGAGCTTGCTGCGGCCTGACATCATCCACGAACTCGAGCTGACCAAACACGGTTTCATGCCGATTCTGATGCCGACTTCGTTCGCGCCGATGGCTAACGGCGACTACATTCTGCTGGGTCCAGACGCCGATGAGAACGTCAAGGAACTGATGCGGCATTCGCCGCACGACGCCGACGCCTACCACCGTTTCGAATACGACATGGAACGGGTCTGTCAGGCGGTTAAGCCGCTGTTCGACAAGGTGCCCCCCAATCTCTTTGGCAACTCTGCGCAGGATCTGTTGGAGCTGGCGGAGCTGGCTACCCATCTGCGTGGCATCGAGCCCAAGGTCATGCACGACCTGGTGCGGCTACTCACCGGCAGCGCATCGGACTTTCTCGACGACTACTTCGAGAACGACACCCTCAAAGCCTTTATCGCCTCGTCCGGGATCATCGGCACCAAGGTCGGCCCGATGTCCCAGGGGTCCGGACTGGTCCTGCTGTTCCATTCGATGGGCGAGCACGACGGCGCGCTCGGCGCCTGGGCGTTCCACAAGGGTGGCAACGGTGGCTTCACCCAGGTTCTCGCCCGAGCGGCCCGGGCCTACGGAGCAGAGATTCGCCTGGAGTCGCCGGTGGCCAACGTCATCACCAAGAACGGCCGAGCGGTGGGTGTCGCGCTCGACGACGGCACGGAGTTTTACGCCGATACGGTGGTCAGCGCGCTGGACCCACGGCGTACCTTCTTGGAGTTGGTTGAGCAGCGCGAGCTGCCCACCGACCTGGTCGAGAACATCAACCGGTTCCGTTTCCAGGGCACGTCGGCCAAGGTCAACTTCGCCCTCGACGGGTTGCCGAAGTATCCGGCGCTTGGTGACCGATCGGATCAATATCGCGGCTTCATCAACATCGCGCCGTCGATGGAATACCTGGAGCGGGCCTTCGATGACGCCAAGTACGGCTGGTACAGCTCGAAGCCCTACATCGACGGCTCGATCCAGTCGGTCGTCGATCCGGATATGGCCCCGCCGGGCAAGCATGTGATGTCGTGCTTCATCCAGTGGGCGCCCTACCACCTCAAGCATCCAGACGGGACGCCGGCCAGTTGGGACGACGAGCGAGAGCGGTTCGGCGACACGGTCCAGGCAGTGTTGGAGTCACACTTCCCGGGCTTCGGTGACCTGGTGTTGCAACGCGAGATCGTGACCCCGCTCGACATCGAGCGAGTGGTCGGGTTGAGCGAGGGCAACATCTTCGCCGGCGAGTTCTTGGCGCCGCAGATGTACTTCTTCCGACCCGCACCGGGCTGGAATCAGTATCGGACTCCGATCGACGGCTACTACCAGTGCGGCTCCGGCACGCACCCCGGCGGCTGCGTGATGGGTGCGCCGGGAAAGTTCGCCTCGCAACAGATACTGGCGGACCGCAAGCGCTAGTCGGCGGGACGGGACTGATCTCGGATCGGTCGCTTGCGAGCTGGGCGTCGCGCACGGAGATTCGTGGCTATCGACCAA
>JBOFLH010000016.1:0-15948 GCA_051657765.1 Nocardioides sp.
GAGGTGTCCTGGAAGCCGGTCGCCAGCAGCACGTCGCGACCAATCGCGCGCAGGTAACGAGCGTGAACATCGGCGGCGAGGAACGGCCCGGCGAGGTGGCCCAGATGCAGGTCTCCGTTCGCGGTCGGGGCCGGCGAGATGATCAGGGTGGTGTCGTTGGTCGCCTTGTTGCTCGCGTCGGCACGACGCGCCGACGGTTCGAGCGCGGCCTCGCCACGCCCGCTCACCGCGGATCCGACCTCTCGCGCCATTCCCCGGTCCGGCCCCGAGCCCTCGGCGTGCCGAGCGAGGAACACCTCGGACATGTCGGTGTCCCACCAGATGCCGTAGTACTCGAAGTCACCGGGACTGTCGTTGACCAGCTGATGCCGGCAGCCGGGCGGTAGATGAGCGATATCACCAGCGGCGAAGTCGCGTCGCTCACCGTCGACGACCAAACTCGCCCGACCGGTCATCGCGATGAAAATCTCGTACTCGTGATGAGCGTGCGGGGTGGACTCCTCGTTCGGCCGGACCACGCACCAGGCACCTTCGAACGGCGCGTTGAGCGCCGGCCAGGGGAGCAGTCGCTGAGACTCCAAACCGTATGCCCTGGTGAGCTCGCCCCGATTGAGTCCGCGGATCTCGACCACGTCGGTGACCGTCATGGTGATCACGCACCCATGGCGGCTTCGACGACCGCCCGTCGGTCCAACAGGTCCATGCTGATCTCGTGCGAGCGGTGCGCCAAGACGCTGATCAGCGAGTCGGCGATGCCGTGGGTTTGTTCGTTGACCCCCTGGAGGTAGATCGCGCCCCATGCCGAGTTCGCCAGCTCCATCCGGTAGCGGCGGCTGATGGTGATGTCGGTGAGTCCGATCCGATCCGCCAGGTCTCGCACCAACGCGGGCATCCGCGGGTCGTAACCGGTGCCGAGAAACACCATGTCGCAGCGCAGCGGCTCAACCTTGCCGGTTTTGCGATCGCGCAGCTCGAGCACCACGTCGTCGCGGTCCATGCGAGCGCCGACCACCTCGGTCATCGCGCGCATCGTGGATCGCTGCTGTCCCAGCATCTTCTGCTGATAGAGCATCGAGTAGATCTCGTCCAGGAACGGCGGGGCCAGGCCGGCGTAGTTGGTCAGCGCCATCTCGTCGAGCACCTGCCCGCGAGTGTTCGCCGACATTTCGTAGAACTCGTCAACGAACGAAGGAAAGAACAGCTCGTTGACGAACTTGCTCGTCTGGTAGTTCTGCAGGCCGATCGACCGAATGATCATGGTCGGTTCGGAGTCCGGCACATCCTGATGCAGCGCCATGAACATCTCGGCGGCACTCTGCGCGCCACCGATGACCACCGGGCGCGCCGGTCGTTCGGTGGCGGCGAGCTGCCCGACTCGGGTGCTGTACTGCGTGCTGTGCACCACCCGATCCGCCGGCAGATCACCGAACACCTCGGGGATCCGGGCGTCCCGGCCGGTTCCGAGGACCAGGTCTCGGCAGCCGATGGTGTCGCCGTTGGTCAACGTGACCGTCCAGCCGTCGATCGAACCGTCCTCGGCGTACCGGGGGTCGATGCGCTCGGTGCGCGCGTTGAACCTGATGCGGACGTGCTCCAGGCCGTCGGCCACCCATTGCTGGTAGGCCGACAGCTGCCACCGATAGGGGTTGAAGGTGGACAGGTTGACGAATTCGTCGAGCTGTCCGTGTTCGTGCAGGTAGTTCAGGAACGAGAACCGGCTCTGCGGGTTGCGCAGGGTTACCAGGTCCTTGATGAAGGAGACCTGACTTCGTGCCCAAGGCAGCAGCAGATTGCGCTGCCACTTCACGTCTGGATACTGCTCCAGCATCAGCGTGTTCCTGGCGAGTTCGGGCGCCCCGGATTCCTCGATGGCGATGGCGAGCGCCAGATTCGCCGGCCCGGCACCGATCATCAGCACGTCGACGTCCTGGCCGATAGTGTCGAGCCGCATTCCGCGTTGCCTACTCATCGCTGCACCTCACTGGTAAGGATCGGGCCCGAGAAGTTCGGGCCGGAGAAGAACGGGCCAGGGAAGATCGGGCTGGCATAGAGCGGGCCGGCCGGAGTCGGACCCGCGGTTGCCTGGCCGGTCGGAACCGGACGCAAGCCGTCGGAGAGTCGGCCTAGGTACGGCCGGCATCTGGTCACGATGTACCTGTCGAGTTTGCGGAGCTGCATGGAAACCACGTCCCTTCTCGCCTGGAGTGCTTGTCTGTTCACTTGAGTCAAACCGCCTATCTGTCTTGTGGTCGGGGGTCTCGGGTTGCGGTGCTGTCAGGTCGTCTCAGTGCCGGTGGCCCTTGGACCGGTCGGTTGCCGCCCGGTTTGTCCAGGCGTCGAGTCGGTGATGCCGAGCGACAATCTGAACGACGGCGTGCCACCCAGCAGATACGCGCCGGCGGACTGCAAGATGCGGTCCTGGGCGACCACGTGCTGACACATCGTGTTGGTGTCTCGCAGCCATCGATCCATGGGAGACCGCCGGTAGATCGAGCCGGTCTGCAGCAGGTCGTAGAGCCGCGTCACGATTGAACGTGCGGTGCGGAACGCGTGGCGTCGAGACAACGGAAGGGCGGCCCGCTCGTCCGCGGTGAGATCATCGAGGCTGCCGCCGGCCGACAACACCTCGTGCTCTCGTCGCATGGCGGCGTACACCCCATGCCTGGTGGCCGCATAGTCCGCTTCGCAGTCGGCGATCGTGACCTGGGTGCGATAATCCTCGGCCATGGCGCCCACGCCCGGACTCATCCTCGAGCCGGCCACCTCGCGAACGTGGTCCAACGCCGCTCGGGCGACACCGAGCGGCACGCCCGGCATGTTGCGCATGTGCACCTCCGGTTGCGCGAGCGGACCGGCTCCGTTGCGAACCGTGTCCAGCGTGAGGGCCCGCCCCGCCGGCACGAACACGTCGCTGATCAGGTAGTCGCAGCTACCGCTACCGGCGAGGCCGGTGGTGTGCCAGGTGTCGATCACCTCAACGTCGGCGCGGGACACGAGGAACAGCTTCGAATCGTGCGGGTCGCCCTCCGGGCCCGGCTCCGGTTGACCGTTGCGATAGATGAAGGCGCCGGAGATCACCCAGTCGGCGTGCGTGATGCCGCTGCCGAACGGCCAGCGGCCGCTGAGCCGGTAGCCACCGGGCACCAACTCAGCCCGGCCGATCGGGAACAACAGTCCCGCGGTGACCATATCCAGGCTGGTGAACATCTCGGCAGCGGTCGACTCATCCAGGAACTGGGCGTACAACCCCGAGTCCGAGCCGATCATCGCGCACCAGGCGGCACCGGCATCGCCGTACGCCAACGCCTCGATCACCTCGGTTTGTGCCATCGAGTCGAGCTCAGGACCGCCCCAGCCGCGGTTGAACCCCATCCGGAACACCCCGGTGCCGCGCAGCGCTTCGACGACGTCGTGCGGCAATCGCCGCTCGTTCTCGATATCGGCCGCTCGCTCGCGCAACATCGGCGCGATTGCCCGGGCCCGAGCCAGAATCTCCGCCGCGCTCGCGGGTGGCATCTCCGCCGCACTCGCGGGCGCTGCGGGTGGCCCGGCGACCTCGACCGGTCGGGGACCAACGTGGATGGCTGTCATTCGACCGTCTCCTCTCGACTTCGCTGATGTGTAAGTCGAGTGAATCCGTCTGGCCAATTGGCCGAAAGGGTTGACCGAACCGGACAATCAACCACGCGGAGCAGGCCGCGCCAGCACGGCTATGCCGAGAGCGCAAATGGCACTGCCAAATGACACAGGTGGTTGCGCCCGACGAGCGGGCCCAACCACCTGTGCGTCAGGCTGGGGACCTCAGCGAGCGAATAAGCCGTTCAGCGCACCGAAGTCGAGCGCCCCCTCCAGCTCGTGGTAGGTGCCCTTCGTCAGGGCCTCCGTCGCCGCACGCTGCGTCACGGTATAGGCCGACTGGGTGGTGGTGGTGCCAAGGCTCACTCGACGTACGCCAACAGCCTCGAACTCGGCCACTGTCGGCGCGCCGGGTCCCGCCATCACGCTCACCGGCAATGACGTCGCCGACACCAGCGCGGTCAGCGCCGACAGATCGACCAAGCCAGGCACGAACAGACAATCGGCTCCCGCCTCGGCGTACAACGCGGCGCGGCCGATCACATCGTCGAGCCGGCCCTCCTCCGCACCGATACCGAACAGGAACACATCAGTCCGCGCGTTGATCATCAGGTCTGGCAGTCCGGCCCGCTGTGCCGCGAGGCGGCCTGCCCGAAGTCGTTCGGCTTGTTCGGCCGCATCGAACAACGGCCCGCCCGGCGCGAGCGAATCCTCGATGTTGACGCCCACCGCGCCGGCCTCGACGACGGCCTCGACGGTTCGCGCGACATCGTCGGGCGTCGGACCATATCCGCCCTCGACGTCGGCGCTCACCGGGAGATCCACCGCCGCCACGATGCTACCGAGATTTCCGGCCATCTCCTCCCGGGTGAGACCGTGCCCGTCTGACCTGCCGAGCGACCACGAAACCCCGCCGCTCGTGGTCGCAATGGCCTTAGCGCCGGCCGCGGCGATCACCACGGCACTGCCCGCGTCCCACGCGTTCGGCAGGACGAGAACTCCACTGGTATGCAGTGCCCGGAATGACTCTGCTTTGGCTTGCTGTGCCTTCTCCACGCCATCTCTCCTTAGCGTTCCCGGCACGGAAAACGCCTGTTCGGTTCCCCGAGCCGATGAACAATCGGTGTCATACCCAACGCGTCCGACCATACTCCCTCCTGGGGCGGCTCCGGAGTCGAGCGCCCGAGGGCTAGACACGCTGCGCCGGCCGGTTCCTCACCCGGTCAGGGATACCTCGCCGGCCAAGACTGGTCGCAAGGACTCCTCGGCGGCACCCAGTGCGGCGGCCTCGATGCCGAGGGTACTGGGGCGGAGTGTGGGAGACCGGCGGCTGCCGGCACGGGCGGCCAAAACCCTGCGCGCCGGCTCGAGGAGCAGGTCCCCCAGTGGCACGAAGTAGCCACCCAGCACCACCACGGCCGGGTCGAGAACATCGCACAACATAGCCAGCCCCCGACCGACCTGCTCCCCCACTCGGCCGACGGCCGCAGCGACCTGGCGGTCGGTTGCCGCCCGGTCCGCGACGTGTTGAGCGGACCGGATCGGATTGTCGAGTTCGGGCATGCCGGTCGCCGACAACATCGCGTGCAGTCCGATCGAGGCCTCCCAGCACCCTCGCCGCCCGCAACCACAGCGTGCCATCGGGTCGCCGATCGGCAGGTGACCGACCTCGCCGGCATGACCGGCCGCGCCTCGAACCAGCCGCCCGTGGTGCACGATGCCCGCGCCGATGCCGACGGTTCCGGTCAAGTACAGCGCGTGCGTTGCTCCGACGGCGGCACCCCGATGGGACTCGGCCGACGCCGCGCAGTTCGCGTCGTTCTCCACCCGAATCGCAACGCGACCGCCGAGCGCCCGCTCCGCCCGAGCGGCCAGCGCCACGCCAACGATGCCGAGGTTAGGCGTCCAGGCCATGGTCCGGGCGTCCTCACCGACCAAGCCCGGCACCGCGATCGTCGCCCCCAGGAACCGGTGGTCCGCTACCCCGAGGCGCTCGCCCACATCGCGAGCGAGGCCGACCAGTGCATGATCGGCGAAGGCAGCACTCGACTCCGCCGGCTGCGGTGCCGCTCGGATCTCACGAAGTCGGACGGCACCTGAGAGATCCAGGGCAACCGCGGCCAGGTAGTCGACATTGAGCTCGAACCCCAACCCAAGATGCGCCGCGCCGGCCAGCCGGACCGGCCGGCCAGGTCGTCCGCGGCCGGCCGGCTGGGACTGGTCCTCCACGACCACGTTGGATGCTCGCAACTCGGCGACGATCGTGCCGACGGTTGCTTTGGCGAGCGCGGTACGTTGCGCCAACTCAGCCCTGGTTCCCGGGCCCGAGGCTCGGAGGGAACGCAATACCCGGGCCGTGTTCTGGCGACGTAGGGTTGCGGTGTCCTCACCGGTCGACTCGCGTGCTGGGGTCAACCGCGAACCCCGTATAGGTGCTCCAACGCCAGCTGGTCCAGGTGTTCCAGGCCGGCGCCGCGGGCTGCCAACCCGGCTAGATCGGGTGTCGGGGCGGCCAGCAGCTGCTGCCAGGTCTCGCCGGTGGCGAGGGTCGGCACCGCGAGTTGTGGCACCTCCGCGGCGGCCAACGCGGCCTGGACGTCGGGGTCGGCGCGAAATGCCAGCGCCTTGTCTCGCAAGATCAGATAGTTGGTCATGCACGCCTTCGCCGCGACCCAGACGCCGTCGTCGTCCTCGGTTCGTGGGGTCTTGAAGTCGAAGTGCACCGGACCGTCGTACCCACCCGCGAGGAGGGTGTCGACAACCCAGAAAGCGCCCCGCGCGTTGCCCGCGCCAAAACGGAAGTCCTGGTCGTACCGTGGGCCGCTCTGCCCGTTGAGATCGATGTGAAACAACTTGCCCTGCCACATCGCCTGGGCATACCCATGCGCCGCGTTGAGTCCGGCCATCTCCTCGTGGCCGATCTCCGGGTTGACCCCGACCAGATCCGGCCGGTCCAGTTCGTTGATAAACGCCAATGCGTGCCCGATGGTCGGGAGCAGGATGTCGCCGCGCGGCTCGTTCGGCTTGGGTTCGATCGCGAACCGGAGATCGTAACCATGGTCGACGACGTACTGCGTGAGCAGGTCGAAGGCTTCTCGGTAGCGATCCAGCGCGACCGATACGTCCTTGGCCGCACCTGACTCGGCGCCTTCCCGGCCGCCCCAGCAAACGTAGACCTTTGCGCCGAGCTCGGCGGCCAGGTCAACGTTGCGCATCACTTTCTGCAGCGCGAACCGACGCACTTCCCGGTTGTTGGCGGTCAGCGCGCCCTCCTTGAACACCGGATGGGTGAACAGGTTGGTGGTCGCGGTGGTGACCACGATGCCAGTATCGGCCAGGCCCTGCTGCCACCGCGCGATGATCGCCTCGCGCTCCGGATCAGCGCTGCCGAACGGGACGAGGTCGTCGTCGTGGAAGTTCACCCCATAGGCCCCCAGGCCGGCCAGCCGCTCCAACGCGTACACCGGATCCATGGGTGGTCGGGTGGGGTCGCCGAAGGGGTCGCGACCGGGGTAGGCGACCGTCCACAGACCGAAGGAGAACTTGTCTTCGCGGACCGGGAGATAGCTCATGTCACTGTTCCTTAGTTGGAGGTTGGTCGAAGGAGCTGGCGAACAACGCGGTGGTCGTGGCGCACCTGGCGCGCCATTGGAACCGCGTTGTGGGCTGGTGGCGGAGTCATTCGCACCAGCCCGCGGTACGCTCCCGCAGCAGCGCGTAAGCCTCGCGCACCTGCGGGGTTGACGGGCCGTCGAGAATCCGGGTGCCCGCGGAGGGCCAGGACGGTGGCAGCGGTGCTCCGGACAACGCCCAGGCCGCCTGGCGGGCCGCACCGATCGCGACGTACTCCTCGGGCGGCGGCAAGTGAACCGGCTGTCCGAGGATGGCCGGGGCCAGAGCTTGCACCGCCGGACTGCGGCTGGCCCCGCCGACCAGCAGGACGCGAGCGATCGGGCGGTTCATCACCGCGACCAGGGCGTCGACCGCGTCGGCCAACGAACACAGGAGCGCTTCGTATGCCGCGCGCGCGAGGTCGGCTCTGGTGGTCGCCGGCGACAGACCCGCCCAGGTGCCGGTGGCTGTCGGTCGGTTGGGAGTCCGTTCCCCACCGTAGAAGGGCAGCACAGTGACCCCGTTGGCGCCGGTCGGAGCCGTCAAGGCAAGAGCCGACAGCTCGGGCAGGTTGACACCGAGCAGATCCGCTTGGAGGTCGAGGATCCGGGCCGCGTTCATGGTGACGGCCAGCGGCAGGAAGCCGCCAACGGCGTCGGCAAACCCGGTAACCAGTCCCGTCGTGTCGTTGACTGGCTGATCGGTGATCGCTGAGGCCACCCCGGAGGTGCCGATGGACAGGACCACGTCACCCGGTTGCAGGTCGAGCGCTAGCGCGGCGGCCATGTTGTCCCCGGTGCCCGCGGCGATCGGCTGACCGGCGGCGGTGTGCCCGGCGGTCGCTCCCGGGGCGACTATTGACGGCAACGCCACCTCGTGGCCGAGCGCGGAGCCGACGAGGTCGGGGCGCCAGATCTCGTCGGAGACGGAGAAGTATCCGGTGCCGGACGCGTCGCCACGATCGGTGAAGACCGGAGTACCCGGCGCGGCGACATGTCGCGAGACGTAATCATGGGGCAGCAGCACCTGGGCCACCTGCGCGGCATTGGCCGGCTCATGGTCGCGCAACCAACGCAGTTTGGTCACCGTGAACGAGGCGACCAGGACGCTGCCCACAGCCGCGACGCAGGCCGCCGGCCCACCCCACTCCTGGATGAGGTCGGTGGCCGCGGGAGCCGAGCGAGTGTCGTTCCACAGCACTGCGTCGCGGACCGGGGTGCCGGTGCCGTCAAGGGCCACCATGCCGTGCTGCTGTCCCCCGACAGAGATCGCGGCGGCTTGCTCGGCGAGGGGTTTAGCCGCTTCGTCGTAGGCCTCCAGCCAGGCCCGCGGATCGACCTCGGTGCCAGGCGGGTGGCTCGTCGACCGCCGCTCCACGACGGTGCCGTCGTCAGCGTCGACTAGCAGTGCTTTGGTCGACTGGGTGGACGAATCCACGCCGAGAACAACGGGCATGGGCCTATTAAGTGCGACTCTTGAACTAAAGTCAAGGGTATCGCCGGGCTCCGGTGCCTAAGAGTTGGCCTCGACAGACTCGATCCAGGCGTTGCGAAAGTCCACCAGGTTGCCCATCTCAAGTTCCGCGCAGCTCAAGGTCTCGTAGAAGGTGTGAACCTCGAACACCTCGCTCTCCTCAGGATTGGGCCCGGCCAGCACGAACTCGCCTTTGTCGGAGTTCACGTAGGTGCGGAGGGTGTCGACGTCCTGGCTGTTGGCGCTCCTCGGGTAGAACACAATCACGAATCCGTCTTCCATGGTGTGCCCGAAGTCAGCCATCGGCGCCGGATCCGATGGCTCAGTGAAAAGCTGTTGCGGATGCTCTCCGCCAGCGGAGAACAGCTCCCGGGTGCGCTCGGCCAAAGAACACGTACTGCGCTCGGGGAGAGCCAGTTCGGTCGGTTGCCCGATCGGCGGGTTGAGCGCCTGCAGCAAGACGGCTATCAGAGCTGCCACGCCGCCGATCAGAACTCCAGCCGAAGCGACCACCCGAGCCCGGTCGGTGCGGGCAAGAACCTTGACCGCGACATAGCCAACCGTCGCGAAACCGAACACCGCCGCTAGCTGCCCCAATTCGACACCCAGGTTGAACGCGACAACCCGGACCAGCTTGCCGTCCTCCCCGATTCCGATGTCCTCGAGCCGAGCGGCCAGCCCGAGGCCGTGGATCAGGCCGAAAACCAACACCACGGCACCGAACTTCGTGACATCGACGGCACGACCGGAGATCCCGAAGGCACCGACCACCAACACGCTCATCGCGATCACCAGGTCGACCAGCGTTGGGTTCAGCCCCCAACCCATTGCCCCCGCCAGAATCAGCGTGCTGCTGTGCCCCAGGACAAAGACGCTGATCAGCTTGGCGGCCAGCCACCAATTGCGACAGATCAGGAGCATCCCGACGACGAAGAGCAGGTGATCCCAGCCGAGAACCATGTGCTCAAAGCCGAGGCGGACGAACTCGCCAATACTCGCGTCGCTGGCGTCCCCGCCGATGCCATGGGCCAGCAGGTAGTCCTGCTCCGGGTCAGACACCTGATCCACCGGTACACCTCCTCGGACCCGGTCCCCGTCCGCATCGTGGGCCCACGATCGCCGGCTCGGTGGTAGACCGTACACCGACGACACCAGCCCGGGACGCTGAAGCGGAGTCACTTCCACGCGAACCGCCACATGCCAGGTGTAGCAGGCCCCCGGCCCCCGTTGGCCGGCTGGCATCGGCCGCACCGGCTCGGCGCACACCGGTGTCGAAGACGCTCACGACAATCGCGCATCGTGCCGAACGCCATCTCCTTGATCAGGTGCCCAGGCTGACCGGGGGCGCCATCCACGTCAGCCCGCCGGCGCTGCCTGCTGACGCCGACCCGGTTCGATCACAGCGACACCACCAACTCCTCGGCCAGCGGGAGCGGGTTGCCGAATCGATGCCCGGTGATGCTGACCGCCTGCTCCCGAACAAACGGAAGGATCTCGAGCCACCCCGACTCGGTGACCGGCTGCCCGTAGATCGCGACGTCTGGACGGCCACCTACCGCGCGCGCCAAGTTGGCCGGGTCGCCGCCGACTAACCGGATCCGGGCGTTCGCACCCAAGCCGGCGGCGTACTCCTCGGCGGTTTCGACGACCCAGCCGAAGCCGCGCGCGGCCAGCCACTCGGTCAACGGCGCCGGAATCGGCGCGGCCGCCGACAACCGGACTTCGGCGCCGGCAACGAACCCCGCGTGCAGACACCGCAACAGATCAGCGAGCGAACCCGACCCGGTCGAACCGGTCTCCGGGCCCGGCGGCTCCCAGCGGACGCTGACCTCGGCCGGCAGATAGCGCAGCACATTGCGCTCGGCGCCGAGGCCGGACACGTCAACCGGGGCGGCGAATCGCTCGGCCCACTCGACGTGATCGGCGGCCATCGACCGGCCAAGAAAGGCGGCGTCCTGCTCGGGCAGCACGCTCAGCAGCGTCACGGACTCTGCCGGTAGGTGCGCGTCACGCTCCCGGGCCGGCGTACGACGCCAACCGCCGAGGCCGACCAAGTAGTTCGGGCCGCCGGCCTTGGCTCCAGGTCCGACACTCGACCGCTTCCACCCGCCGAACGGTTGCCGGCGCACGATCGCACCGGTGATGCCACGATTGACATAGACATTCCCGGCCTTCACCCCAGCCAACCAGCGACGCCCCTCCACCGGGTCCAGCGAGTGCAGGCCGGCGGTCAACCCGAAGGCCACGTCGTTCTGGATGGCCATCGCCTCGTCAAGAGTGCCGGCCCGGATCAGGCCGAGAACGGGGCCGAAATACTCGGTGAGGTGAAAGCGCGACCCGCGGCGTACGCCGTCTCGGATGCCCGGGGTCCACAGCTGGCCCGGCTCATCGAGGCGGCATGGGGCCAGCAACCAGGACTCACCAGGCCCCAGCTCGGTGAGCGCGGCCAGCAGCTTCCCGCCGGCCGGCTCGATGAGCGGTCCGATCTGCGTAGTCGGGTCCGTCGGCGGCCCGACCACCATCGCCCGGGTGGCATCAACCAGCTGTTGTCGGAATCGGCGAGAGTCGGCCACCGAGCCCACCATGATCGCCAACGACGCGGCCGAGCACTTCTGGCCGGCGTGTCCGAACGCCGAGTGAGCGACGTCTCGAGCCGCCAGGTCCAGGTCGGCTGAGGGCGTCACCACCACCGCGTTCTTCCCACTGGTTTCTGCCAGCAGCGCCACCTCGGGCCGGAACGACCGGAAGAGTTCGGCCGTCTCGAAGGCGCCGGTCAAGATCACCCGGTCGACTCGACGGTCCGCGATCAGCTGACGGCCCAGCTCGCCGTCGTCGAGAATCAGCAGGCTCAGCACCTCGCGCGGCACGCCGGCCGACCACAACGCGTCAGCCAACACAGCGCCGCACCGGCGGGCCTGCGGTGCGGGTTTGAGCACGACCGCGGAGCCGGCGGCCAGCGCCGCCAGCGTCGATCCGGCCGGGATCGCCACCGGGAAGTTCCACGGCGGCGCTACTACGGTCAGCCCGACCGGCTCGAACACCGCGCCGTCCACGATGTCGAGCTCCTCTGCCCGGTCGGCATAGTAGTTCGCGAAGTCGATGGCTTCGGAGACCTCTGGATCGGCCTGATCCAGGGTCTTACCGCACTCGAGGGCCATCACCTCGATCAGGTCCGCGCGCCGGTCGGCCAAGACTCGACCCGCTTGTCGCAATACCTCGGCCCGGGCGGCCGCGGGCTCGGCCGCCCAGCCAGGCCCGGCGGCCCGCGCCACCCGGACTACGGCGTCGAGCTGATCACCCACGCCGACGGAGTGCCGGGCAACCAGATCGGTTCCCAGCGTGGACGTCGGCGCTCGTCGGAGAATTGCCGCGCCCCAGGACCGGTTCGCGGCCAGCGCGGGATCCGTGTCAGGTGTGTTGGCGAACCGGGTCGCGGTGCTGGGCTCCTCGGTCAACCGGTTCTGGGTCCGTTGCGGACCCGGGACGATCCGGTCCAGCGCCCGCAATGACGCCACGAAACGGCCCCGCTCCCGAGCGAAGAGCGCCACGTCGTGATCAAGCTGGAACACCGCCGACATGAAGTTGTCGCCGCTGGCGCCCTCCTCGAGGCGCCGCACAAGATACGCGATCGCGACATCGAACTCCGTTGGGCGTACCACCGGCGTGTAGAGCACCAGCCCGCCGACCTCACGACGGACCACGTCGGCTTGGGCCGGCGCCATGCCCAGCAGCATCTCGAAGTCCACCCCGGACCGCACGCCGCGGCGTCCGGCCAGCAGCCACGCGAAGGCGACATCGAAGAGGTTGTGCCCGGCAACCCCGATCCGCACCGACTCGATGTGCTCGGGACGCAACGCATAGTCGAGCAGGCGCTTGTAGTGGGTATCGGATTCCTGCTTGGTCTCCCAGGTCACGAGCGGCCAGCCGTGGAGGCTGGCGTCGACCCGCTCCATCGCCAGATTGGCGCCCTTGACGACCCGCACTTTGATGGCCGCGCCGCCGGCCGCCCGGCGCTCGCTCGCCCACCGTTGCAGGCGAATCAGGGCGTCGAAGGAGTCCGGCAGATAGGCCTGCAACACGATGCCCGCCGGCAAGCCACGCAGATGTGACCGGTCCAGGAGGGTCGTGAACACCGCCAGGGTGAGTTCGAGGTCGTGATACTCCTCCATGTCGAGGTTGATGAACTTCTCCGTCGGCGACTCAGCGGCCTGGCGGTAGAGCGGCTCCAGTTGCGCCACCACGTGGCGAACGGTCTCCGCGAAAGCCCACGGCGAGTGCGGTGCCGCGATCGAGGACACCTTGATCGACACGTAGTCGACATCCGGGCGGGCCAACAGCTGCCGAGTGCCCGCCAACCGGCGGGCGGCTTCGGCCGGTCCGAGCACCGCCTCACCCAACAGATTGACATTGAGCCGGATCCCACTCCGGCGAACTTTGCCGATGGCTGCGCCCAGACTGGAGTCGGTGGCGTCGATCACCAGGTGACCGACCAGGCGTCGAAGCACCCGGCGGACCACCGGAATCACAACCCCGGGCACGATCCGGGCGATCGGCGCCCCCACGCTCATGGCGACCCGCAAGTGTCTGGGCAGGCAGTCCGGAATCGCCCGCGCCAGCTCGACGAAGGTGCGAGACGCCACTCGCGCGTCGTCGGGTCGAATGACACCATCGATGAATCGGGCAGCGAACGCGAGGCCGTCGGCATCACCGAGCAGATCGGCGAGTCGCGTTGCGGACCGATCAATCGGCCGATCAATCTGCTGGGCAGACGCTTCGTGGAGCCAGAGCCGCACCAGGTCGACGACCTCGGACTCCAGCGCCAATGCGTCCGAGGGCGCCTCACTGGGTAAGTCGTGGGCCGGCTGCATCCCCCTATCGTGACGCGTCGAGGCGACTGGCCCAGTCCGTTTGCCAAAACCCGGCGCCGATCGATACCGAAGCCGTACCCTGCGTCTAGGGAGGTTGGCATGAGTATCGACGTTCGGGTCAGAAGACTGACGAGGGCAGCACGCATACGCTGGCACGCCGCCCCAGTCACCAAAGTGCCAGTCACCATCGGGCTGGTCACCATCGGGCTGGTCGCCACGGTGCTGGCCGGACCGACGGCCAGCGCGGAACCAGACGCCGATCCCCGAACCGGCCGGAGTGTCGACCGGACGGCCGCACGGTCCTATGCCGCCGAATCAGCGCGGCTGTCGCGCGGCTTAGCCAAAGCCCTGCGCAGCAGTGGCCTGGACGACTTGGTTGATTTCGACAACCGGGTGGACGGGAGCGCGCAGCCGGCCGAGTTCCTGCCGAACGTGGATCTGGCGGTCATCGAGCTGAGCCGCCGTGGCCGAGTGCTCGGAGCGGCCAATGTGCTGTATGACCGCGACAGTCCGCGCGGCTACCGCGTCAAGGTCAAACGCAGCAAACTGCGGGCGCGTGGCGTGCAGTTCGCCCGGTGGAACGAGGATCGGTTCCACGACTCCGCGGCCTGGGCGGCCGGGCCGTCCGACGCGGAGCTGTTGACCCGTCCACGGCGGGTGCGCAAGCAGTTCATGAACACCTACCCGGCCAGCGTCCTCAAGATCATGGTGGCGCACGGCATTTTGCGGCTGGTGGATCAGGGAAAGCTTCGGCTACGAGATCGCGTGGTGTTCGCTGATCGCGGCGGCAAGAGTTGTGCGGCGGCACCCAGCAACCCGGACGGCATCGATCCGCCGCCGGTTGCGGACGGCGCCTCGGACACGGTCGACGGCTGGCTGGACCAGATGATCACCGTGTCGGACAACTTCGCCACATGTGTGCTGTTGCAGGAGCTCTACGATCAGCGCGCACTGCGAGCGACCAACCGGCACTTCCGACGGCTCGGGCTCCACACGTTGCGGATGCGCCCCCGGGATCCGGAGGTGGGTAGCGGCTGGTCGTCGGGGAAGATGAGCATGGGCGCCTTGGATACCGCGAAGCTGATGTTGATCGCCTCCGGCGCCCCGGGCCGGTTGTGGACCGCCCCTAGTGGCCGACGAGTCACTGCCCAGGTGCTATCGCGGAAGTCCCGGCGCTATTACCGCGGGCTCCTGGCCCAGCAGTCGTTCAACGAGGTGCTCAACCCGGTCAATCTGTGTGGCAGCTCCGACGCCGCCCCGGGCATACCGTCGACGGTGAGCAAACGCTGGATCGACAAGGAAACCGGCCACGTGGTGACCTACGACGGTGACCTGGTGATCGACTTCGGGTACGACGTACGCCCGTGCACCAAGAAAGCTGAGGTTCGCTTCCTGCACAAGACCGGGTTGGTGACCTTCGCCGGGGCAGACACCGGCATCGTCCGCGCCTTGCCCGGCAAGGGTGGCCGGCGGTACGTCGTGGCGGTGCAGTCGTCGATCGGCTACCGCTACGGCGAGGCCGACTGGGCAACGGCCGATCCGAACGCGTGCGAGGACGCCCCGTTCGTCTGCTACCCCCGCGGCTTCGGCCGGCTCGGCCAGGCGGTTGATCAGCTCGTCAAACGGCGGTGACGGGCTGTCCGAAGGGCTCCGCGTGCTCGGCCGTGGTGAACCAGGCCCGGGCGTCGGCGTCGTACTCGGCGTAGTCGACTTGCAGCAGGGGTTGGTCGAGGTTGTCATGAAGCCGGGCGATCCGGTGTGCCTGATCGAGGTGGACCTGCAGGAGTTCCCAGGTCGTGGACCGGATCACGACCCTGCCCAAGGCGACGTCCACGATCGTCGCGTCGAGCCAGTCGCACAGGTCAGCCACGCTCACGACGGCGGGGGTGGCCTGCCCGTACCGTTCCGGAAGCAGGAATCCCGCGTTGGCGTCATGCTCGGCGGCCTGCTCACCGGAACCCGGGTGGCACCGGGCCGTTGACCCCGTGGCCAGCCACAGCAGCTCGCCACTCGGGCTGCGTACCGCGACGGCGGAACCGTCGGTGACATAGGAGGCGTCCTCGGGGCGCTGGTTGCCACGATCCGAGCCGCACCCGGGCGACGAGCACCCGACCGGGTTCAACCCGGTCCGGATCGATGACTTGACGAGTCGGGTTTTCCCAATCGATGCGCCACCCAGTCAGCAGAGATACACCCCGTTAGACGCTCCCGATTGTGACAAGGTCGAGCCGTTGTTCGTCTCGACATTCCCGACACCACGAATGCGGAACTTCCCCCGCTTAAGGGGCTCTTCATGATTGTGGGTGTGGTTGGGTGAGGCCGTCGTGACGACTTCGGTCGGCGCGTCTTGCCTGGATGGGGGTCGAGGTCTCCCGAGGATGGAAGTTCTGACACTGTCCATCTGGAAGACCTCGACGTG
>JBOFLH010000017.1:0-2692 GCA_051657765.1 Nocardioides sp.
CGGATCGAGGGGCCGGCCGTCCGACCCGGCTAGGAAGAACAGGTCGAGTTCCGGGTTGGTTAGCCGCGCGAGGTCCGGCGCAAGCACCTGCCCGCTTGGATCCCGGCTCCAATCGGGCAGGTAGGCGCCTTCGATGAACCTGGCCGCCACCCCGGTAGGCACCAACCACGATCCATACCGCGACCACCGCAGCGACGGCTGTCTGTCGCGGGAATCCTCGTCAATGACTGAATTCCCTGCATCACCTCCCGTTTCCACCATGTCTGAGCCTGCCCGGTCTGACTCTGCCCGGTCTGACTCTGCCCGGTCTGACCCTGCCCGGTCTGACCCTGCCGGATCCGCGTCCACCCGCCCGGCCTGGATGCCGGTGGGGAGGTAGGCCGCGACAATCATCGGTGTTCCCCGCTCGCGGGCCAGCGCGGCGACTTCGGGACGTGAGGCTCGATCCGGGAACCGGAACTCAGCCAGTAGCCGCTGAATGACCGGCAAACTCAATGACCCCGCCGCGTACACCCGCTGCGGGAGGAATTCCTCGGCGCCGACGATCCGGAAGTTCTCCGGATCTCCCGAATCGGCCGGCCCAGCCACCAGGCCCCGTGTGAATAGGTCTTCGGGGGTCTGCCAGCTCAGGAAGTAGACCGTCCGCCAGCCAGGGACCGCGAACTCCGGCGTGGGGTGCAACAGGTGCACCAGATCCTCGTCCGTGCGCTTCACTTGGCCCAGTAGGTACCGCGCGGTTCGGTTATCTTCGCGCGCATCCGCTCCTGACTCCGCGACATGGGCCGGCGGGAACAGCGCTGCCCGCACCTGGGGCGACAGCAGCTGGGTGCCCGGGCCGAAGTGCGCGGCGGCCAGCTGCTGCCATGCCGCCTCATTCGCGGAGTCGAAGTCATCATCAAGATTGATTGCGCCTACACCAGCCAGCACCTCACGGACGATGTCGAGCCGCTGGGCAGTGGTCAGCGGAAGCGCCACGAATGCGGCCACCATGCCCGCGACTTCGTCGCGATGCGCGGCGCTGCCCACTCCGGCGGCAGCATCATCACCGGTGGCGGCTCGCTCAGCCAGGATAGCCATCAGCCGATCCATGGCGACTGTGTTGACGCCGTCGGTTTGCCGCAGGTATGCCGCCAACGCCGGGAAGTCCTCGGCCAGCGCCTCCGCCAGCACGGCGCCACCCGAGGCAAGGAACGCCCCTTGCCGAGCGACAGCCCATCGCGGATCGTGCTCGGTGATCATCGACCAAGACCGAGTCACCACACGCATCAGATCCGGTGGGCTCAGGTATTCCAGTCGGATCGGGTCCAGATCATCGGTCAGCGCCAGCCGATCTCGCGCCTGGGAGTTCCGCTGCTCGAGAATCAGCCTGGCCAGACGCCCACGCAGCGCCGGATCCAGAGATCCTTCCCCACCCACGCTCTCCGCCACACCCCGCTCGGGGCCGATGCCGTTGTCATCCTCCGCCGGCAGCGACCCCAGGAAGGCAGCAAAGTCCTCCTGCTCGCCGTACAGATGCAGAGTGACGTCGTCAGCAAATAGATTCTGCGTACGAAGCCATGCGACCGTAGGCACGACTTCCTCCGGCGTGAGGCGATAGCTTCCACTGCGAGAGTTGAGATATGTGATCTTGCCGCTCTCAAGAGTCCATTCCCCAGCGAAGATGACAGGCTTGCGTTCGACGACGAAATCTGGATCTCCTTGCACCGACACTAGGCTGATGGGAACTGTTCGGTCGACGGGGGACCCGTCAGCTCGACCTACGACCTCAACGGTCAGCGATTCGGTGTTGAGGTCAGGTAGCCGTGGACCAAGACCGGTATACGCGAGATCCTCGAGTTGTCGCGCCATCAAGAACTCAGGATTACCGTCCGCTCCTTGAACCAGAACGAACGGCACCGGGCGGCATGGATCAGAGGTTAGTGGTTGGGTGGCGACCGTCCCGCGCAGTACGCCCGCCGCCCGCTCAACGGTGACGCGGAGATTTGATAGCTGCCCGAGGCTGGGCACGATCAAACGTTCTCCGCGGTACGGAATCAGGTCATTCCTCGGCCAGATCACCAGACCAGGAACCGAACCCGACAGCGCAAGCGCCAGCGCCCATACCTTGAGTGCCGCCTCAGCCGCCGCGAAGCCGTGAGCAGTCGCGCGGCCACCGGCGAAGCCGCCGCATCCGCTGTGATCGGAAAGATAGACAATCTGCTCATTCGGCGTAACCGCGAAACCGGGCGGGTTCCAGATGGAGTAGGGGACAGCCAGATGTGGCCCGGCGAACGTGACACCACCGCCGCGTAGTGCCTCAATCTGTTCCCACAACCAGTGAAACCGGGGATCCATTAGGGCACTCGCGATTGAGTACGGCGGGTCGAAGCCCAGAATGTCATGTAATCGCTCACGGACCGATGCGTCGGCCGGCCCGTACGAGCTAATCGCGGCCATTGTCGAGGTATTCTGATTGAGGTTGTCAAACGGCCCACGCAGCGCCGGATCCAGGACCCCTTCCCCACCCACGCTTTCCGCCACCCCCCGCTCGGGGCCGATTCCGTTGTCATCCTCCGCGGGCAGCGACGCCAGGAAAGTTTCGAACACGTCGGCTTCGCCATACAGCTGAAGGGCGAAATCGGCATCAAGCAAGTCGCGCTGACGAAGGAACGCGACCCCGGACACCACCTCGTCGGGTGTCAGTCGGTAGCTC
>JBOFLH010000018.1:0-15660 GCA_051657765.1 Nocardioides sp.
TGTACATCAGCTCCACCAACAACCACGA
The DNA here is from genome assembly GCA_051657765.1 of Nocardioides sp. Taxonomy (GTDB): domain Bacteria; phylum Actinomycetota; class Actinomycetes; order Propionibacteriales; family Nocardioidaceae; genus Nocardioides. Next base: position 29 of record JBOFLH010000018.1, read on the forward strand.
TGGCTGCTCCTTCCTTTCAAAGGGACGGTTGGGGCCCGGTCGGCGGACACATCTCAGTCGGGGCGATCCCACGCTCCTACCAAGTCGCGCCGGCCGGTCCTTCACACCCGATGCCGGCAAAACCCATGCTCAACCCAAAACCGACACGCAACCTATGAGCCAGACACCAGATGCTCAGCATCCAACCAGCCGCAACAGCGGCACCATCACCCCGACACCGAGCGTCAGCCTAAGCCGCCAGGCCTAAGGTGACCGATGTCACGCGTCGAGGGCTTGGACGTCAACCTCGTAGGCGCCCTGGACGATGAACTCCTTGCGCGGGGCGACCTCGCTGCCCATCAGCAGCTCGAACACGTGTGCGGCCGCGGTGGCGTCGTCAATGGTGATGCGCCGCAGGGTGCGATGCCGCGGATCCATCGTGGTCTCGGCGAGCTGATCGGCATCCATCTCACCCAGTCCTTTGTAGCGCTGCGGGGGCTCCTTGTAGCGCACGTTCTTCTTCTTGAGTTCGGCTAGCCGGCGGTGGAGTTCGTCATCTGAGTAGGTGTAGAGGTACTTGTCGACCCCTTTCCTGGGCGCGGTCAGCTCGATCCGGTGCAAGGGCGGCACCGCCGTGTAGACGCGGCCCGCGTGAATCAGCTCGGGCATGTACTTGAAGAACAGGGTCGCCAGCAGACAGCGAATGTGCGCACCGTCCGAATCGGCGTCCGCCATAAAGATGATCCGGCCGTAACGTGCCGCGTCTAGGTCGAAGGTGCGCCCGCTGCCTGCGCCGACCACCTGGATAATCGACGCGCACTCAGCGTTCTTCAACATGTCAGCTACTGAGGCCTTCTGGACATTCAGGATTTTGCCGCGGATCGGCAACAACGCCTGGAACTCCGAATCTCGAGCCAGCTTCGCGGTACCGAGCGCGGAATCACCCTCGACGATGAAAAGTTCACTGCGCTCGGTGTCACCACTGCGGCAATCCGCGAGCTTCGCGGGCAGCGCGGAGGACTCCAGAGCATTCTTGCGGCGCTGGGTTTCCTTATGCTGCCGAGCCGCGATCCGGGTCTTCGACGCAGCCAGCACCTTCTCCATGACCAGTCGGGCTTGCGCCTTGTCCCCCCGCTTGGTCGAGGTGAGAAACTTCTTCAGCTCGGCGGCGACGACCTTGCGGACCACACTTCGAGCGGCCGGCGTTCCGAGAATCTCCTTGGTTTGGCCCTCGAATTGCGGTTCGGCCAGCCGAACCGCCACCACGGCGGTGAGTCCCTCGAGCACGTCCTCCTTGATCACCTTGTCGTCGTTGAGCCGGAGTACCTTGGCGGTCTTCATCGATTCGTTGAACATCTGGGTCAGCGCGAGTTCGAAGCCGCTGACATGGGTACCTCCCTTTGGGGTAGCGATCACGTTGACAAACGACCGCACCTCGGTGCTGTAGCCACGGCCCCACCGCACCGCCACGTCTACGTGCAGTTCGCGCTCGACCTCCTGTGGAGTCAGGTGACCGTGATCATCCAACAGCGGCACCGTTTCGGTGAAGGTGTCTGATCCTTGAAGCCTCAGCACGTCGGTCACCGCTTCGTCGCTGGCCAAGAAGTCGGCGAACTCCGTGATGCCGCCGTCGTGACGGAAGCTCGCCGACACCGGCTCGGCGCCACGCCAATCTCGAACAGTCAGCTCGAGACCTGGCACGATGAACGAGGTTTGTCGGGCTCGGGTAACCAGCTCGTCGTACTTGAACGTGGCGTCCTTGGTGAAAATCTGTCGGTCTGGCCAGAACCTGATCCGAGTCCCCGACTTTCCCTTCGCCACCCGCGCCCCCTTGCGGGTCAGCCCAGGCTGGGCGGCGAACGCGTTGCTCGGGCCTGGGTTGAGAAAGGTCCCCGGCACGCCGCGTTGAAAAGACATGCCCTGTTGGGCCGGAGATCGGTCGACGTCGACATCAAGCCGAGCCGATAGCGCATTCACTACCGACGCGCCGACGCCATGCAAACCGCCGGTCGCGACGTACGACCCGCCACCGAACTTGCCACCGGCGTGCAGTTTGGTAAAGACCACTTCGACCCCGGACAGCCCGGTTTTGGGTTCCTTGTCGACCGGTATGCCGCGGCCGTCATCATGGATCTCCGCCGAGTCGTCCGGATGCAGGGTCACCTCGATATGGTGAGCAACGCCAGCGAGGGCCTCGTCGACTCCGTTGTCGATGATTTCCCACAGACAGTGCATCAGGCCGCGGCTATCGGTCGAGCCGATATACATACCAGGCCTCTTGCGCACCGCCTCCAAGCCCTCCAGGACCAGCAGGTGCGCGGCGTTATAGGTGTTGTCGGCTGGAGCTACCACGCATGTCCTCAGCTAGCAGGTGACCTGTCATGATTGAATCTACCTGCGACACGCCGTCTCGCTTTGGAGGCACGCTGCGGAACACCGACGCGACCGGCATGGTTTGATGAGCACTGTCAGGCACATAGCGTTGGTCGGGAATCTTGGGCCCACCCGCTACGTTGAGAAGGTCACCGAGAGAAACGAGGCTCATGTGGATACCGCCGTTGCCCCAGATGCAGCAGCCTTGAGCGTTGCTGACCGATGTGACCGATGCGGCGCTCAAGCTTTCTTGCGCGCTGTGATGCCAGGCGGTGGAGTGCTGCTGTTCTGCGCCCATCACGCTCGGGCCCACGAAGAGAAGCTTCGACAGGTGGCGTTGGACGTCACTGACGAGACTCATCGCCTCACTAGCTGATCGCCGACTCGACTTCGTTGAGGGCCCCGGGCATCCGCCCGGGGCCCTCAATTCGTTTGGTTGGCCGGTCGGCTTCCCTGGTCGCCTAGTAGCGACGGTGGTGGACTCGGCTTTCCCGGACTTGACCCCCGTACCGCCCGCCGCCGGACGGAGCCGAGCGCGGTTGGCCGATCGCATGAAAGAGTGTCATGTGACCTCGCTGGAAGTGGCCGTTGCCATCGCTATCGCCATCGGGATGGCCGGGATCCTGGTCCCGGCGCTCCCCGGCTCAGTGCTCATTCTCGGCGCCGTCGGCGTGTGGGCGTTTCATACCGGGGGCGGTACCGCCTGGGCGGTTCTCGCCGGGTCCGGCGCCTTCGTGGTGGTCGGTACGGTGGTGAAGTACCTGGTGCCCGGAAGGCGGCTCAAGGCAGCCGGCGTACCCACCTCGACGTTGTTGGTCGGCGGTTGCGCCGGAGTGGCCGGCTTCTTCGTGATCCCTATCGTCGGCCTGGTGATCGGCTTCGTCACGGGCGTCTATTTCGCGGAAACTCGTCGACTCGGTCGCTCGGCAGCATGGCCGTCCACCAAGACGGCTATCCGCGCCGTCGGCACAAGCATCGCCGTGGAGATGGTCGCCGCGCTGCTCGCCGCGGCAACCTGGGCCTTCGGCGTCGCCGTTACCTAGCGCCCAGGATCGCGGAGGAACCGCATCTCATCGTCGATCCGCCACCCTGGGACCGTCAAAGCCGGTCCCAGGGTGGGTCTCGCTAATCCAGGTAGTCGCGAAGCACCTGGGACCGCGAGGGGTGCCGCAACTTGGACATGGTCTTGGACTCGATCTGTCGAATCCGCTCGCGGGTGACACCGTAGACTTTGCCGATTTCGTCCAAGGTCTTTGGCTGGCCATCGGTCAGCCCAAAGCGCATGCTGACGACGCCGGCTTCGCGTTCGGATAGGGTGTCCAACACCGCATGGAGCTGCTCCTGAAGGAGGGTGAACGATACCGCGTCGGCCGGGACGATTGCCTCGGAGTCCTCGATGAGGTCGCCAAACTCGGAGTCGCCATCTTCGCCCAAGGGTGTGTGCAGTGAGATCGGCTCGCGACCGTACTTCTGAACCTCGATGACCTTTTCCGGAGTCATGTCGAGTTCCTTGGCCAATTCCTCGGGCGTCGGTTCCCGACCCAGGTCCTGCAACATTTGTCGCTGCACTCGAGCGAGCTTGTTGATCACCTCGACCATGTGGACCGGGATCCGGATTGTCCGTGCCTGATCGGCCATCGCCCGGGTGATCGCTTGTCGAATCCACCAGGTCGCATAGGTGGAGAACTTGTAGCCCTTGGTGTAGTCGAACTTCTCGACAGCTCGGATCAGGCCGAGATTTCCTTCCTGGATCAAGTCCAAGAAGAGCATCCCGCGACCGGTGTATCGCTTGGCCAAGCTGACCACCAGCCGTAGGTTCGCCTCCAGGAGGTGATTCTTGGCTCTACGCCCGTCTTCGGCGATCCACTCCAGCTCGTCGAGGACCTTGGCGCTGACCTTGCCGCCCTTGGCAAGCTTTTCCTCCGAGAAGAGTCCGGCTTCGATGCGCTTAGCCAGCTCGACCTCCATCTCGGCGTTGAGCAGCGGGACCTTACCGATTTGCTTCAAGTAATCCTTGACCGGATCCGCCGTGGCACCGGCGACCATAACCTGCTGTTCAGGCTCGTCGGTTTCGTCGGCCGCCGAGACCACAAACGCCTGCTGCTCGTCGTCCTTGATCGTCGGATCGGTCTTGATGTCGTTCTCGAACAACTCGTCAGGAAGATCCGGCAGCACCTTCTTGCCATCGGCTCCGATGACGTCGGCGACCACACCAACCGAATCCACGGCACCCGCCTCGGCGGGTGCCGTGCCGGTGGTACGCCGAGGCGGAGACTTCGACGCTGGCACATCCGCGGTGCCGGCCGCCGCTCGGTCCGCCTTTCGCTTAGCCGGCGCCCGGGTAGCAGCAGCGAGCTTTGACGGTACTCCGACGCTGGGGGCCGGAGCTGGGGCAACTTTGCGTGCGTTCGAGGACACGAACACCTCTCGTCAGGTGAAGTTGGGCGCGACACAACCCGATAATGTCAAGTAGCGCTTCGGCTATTCTGCCACGGTCCTGGCCACATCAGGAATTCGGCCCCTGTCGACACGTTCGTTCGCCTCGCGAGCCCACGGTCACCGACCCGCCACTGGCCCGCCTGTGCCGGCTGACGACTTCGGGGTCGAATTCTTCTGGGCCGAATTCTTCTGGGCCGAACTCTTCTGGGCCGAACTCTTCTGGGTCGAAGCCTTCTGGGCCGAACCCTTCTGGGCCTTCTTATAGTCTCGGACCTTCTGGAGCGACACGGGATCGGTAACATCGGCAACTGACCGGAAGCCGGGCTCGGCATATCCGCCGACGGCCACCTCCCAGCCGGCGGGCCGGACTCCGAGTTGTTTGGCAAGCAAGGCAACAAAGATCTGCGACTTCTGCACGCCGAAGCCGGGCAACGCGCGCACCCGGTCTAGCAGGTCACGACCAGATGCGGCTTCCGTCCACACGCGTGCCGCCTGACCGTCGTACCTCTCCTCCACCATCGCGGCCAGGGCCTGGATCCTGGCCGCCATCGAGCCGGGAAAGCGGTGCACCGCCGGCGTCTGCGCGCAGATCGCGGCGAATTCCTGTGGATCGGCCGCCGCCAGTGCGGCCGGCGCCAAAGTGCCACACCGCTCCAGCAGCTTGGCTGGTCCGCGGAAAGCGTGTTCCATCGGGTACTGCTGATCCAACAACATGCCCAACAGCAAGGCGAACGGATCCTCGCTGAGCACCCGATCGGCATGTGGATCGCCGGTGATCTGGATGGTCATGGGGACGCGACCTTCACCGACAACACCGGACAGCCCGCATCAAGCAGGATGCGCTGCGCGCTCGAACCCAAGATCAACTTGCCGACCGGAGAGCGCCGCTTGAGTCCGATAACGATCAGTTCGGCACCCTCACCCTCGGCGATGGCGATCAGTTCCTCCGCCGCCTCGTTGGCCGGGCCGAGAGTTCGAACCTCGTAGCTCACCCCAGAGGCGTCCAAGACGGCGGTGTCCAGAACGGGTGTGTTCGGCGGCGCGGCGCCGACTGGGTCGGCCGGCTGGGTATTGACTACCACCAGCCGCGCCCCGCGCCGTCGGGCTTCCGCCACGGCGCACGCCAATGCGGCGTCACCTTCGGGCTTCGGCACATACCCCAGCACAATCGTGCCCATACAACCTCCATCGCTCCCCCGAGTGGTTAGCCATTTGTGAGTAGACCCATTGAACGAGCGTTCTAATCGTTGATCCAGGGTCGCACCGTATCGCGACACCAGGGCCCACGGCACCCTGTGGAGGACCGATTTCGAGCGGACAGCAAATGAGTAACGCTGTGCGGGATGCCTATCTTCGAAGAACCGCTCTCTCGACATCAGGCCGCGATACTCCGCGACGCCGTCCTGGCGTTTCGGATGAGCCAGCACCGCCGGGTCTTTCCGCCCTCGGTGCACGTCGGCGAGTTGGCCGGTCGGGAGGAATCTCTGGTGTTGAACAGTCCCGCCCTGAACTGTGCGGAGTCTGGTGGCCGACGGCGATCGAGCCCGGCCGCTAGCTGCGATTCAGCGCAGCGCGCCGACCTCGTCGGTATGCTGATCGACCGCTACGTGGGTCGATCGGGAGCAAGAGGCCCGGCCTTGTGGCTGACCCGACCCGGAGAGGTCGGTCATCCGTATGATCTCGACCTAGCCTGGCTGGCGGCCGGGCGGCAGGCGTTCGCCGAGGTAGCACTGCCGCTCACTATGGTGGTGATTACCCGGCAAGGGTGGTACGACCCACGCTCGTGCGTGGTGCGTCGGTGGCGTCGGCTACGGTCGCGCTAGCCGGTCGATCCATCGAGGTCAACTCCAGGTGTGAACGGGCTGGTTGCTGTGCATATGGTGGCGATACTCCGCAAGCACGCCGCGCAGCGCGTCGTACCGCCGACCACCATCCCCACGTCGCTCCATCTTGGCCACGAACCACTCGGCGCCGTTGGTCTGCGCGAGGCACCGTTGCTCGATGATGCCCAGCAATCGATCGCACTCGATGGTGCTCACTCCCCACGCCGTCAAACCTTGGTGCGCAAGCGGAAGGAGTCGGCGGAGCACAAGCTCAGTGGCGGGCACATCACCCGCGCCTGGCCAGTACAGCTGACTGTGGATGCCGGTTTGGGCAGCACGATGGAAGTTCTCCTCCGCGGCACCAAAGGACATCCGCGACCAGATAGGCCGCTCGTCCTCAGCCAAGGCCCGGACCAGGCCGAAGTAGAACGCGGCGTTGGCGATCATGTCGACCACCGTCGGTCCAGCGGCTAGTAGTCGGTTCTCTACCCGTAGATGAGGTGTTCGGCCCGCAGTCACGTGGTCGGTGATGTCGTACACGGGTCGGTTCCAGCGATAGATCGTGCCGTTGTGGAGGCGCAGTTCGTGCAGCATGGGCACCCCGCCGTCGGCCAACACCTCGGCTGGGTCCTCGGCCGCCGTGATCGGCAACAGCGCCGGGAAGTAGCGGACGTTCTCCTCGAACAGGTCGAACACGGAGTTGATCCAGCGCTCTCCGAACCACACCCGCGGCCTGACCCCCTGCGCCTTGAGCTCCTCACTGCGGGTGTCGGTGGCTTGCTCGAACAGCGGGATCCGCGTCTCCCGCCACAGACGCTTGCCTAGCAGATAGGGCGAGTTTGCGCCCAGCGCAACTTGAACGCCAGCGATGGCTTGCGACGCGTTCCAGTAGTCCGCGAACCGCTCGGGCGAGGTTTGCATATGAAGTTGAGTGCTGGTGCAAGACGCTTCCGGAACGATCGATTCCGATGTTGTTTCCAGGCGCTCCTCACCGTTGATCGAGATCACCAGATCCTCACCTCGAGCCGCCAGAATCTGCTCACCCAGCAATGCGTAGCGCGGGTTCGCACTGATTGAGCTGGCTGTCATGTGCCCGGGCGCAAGCGTGGGGAGAATGCCGATCGTCACCAGATGCGCGCCCACCCGTGCCGCTGCTTCCTCGGCGTTGTTGAGGCTTCGACGCAGGTGGTCCTCGAACGCGGACAGGCCACCGGTTCGTAGCAGTTGCGGTGCGAGATTGATTTCGACATTGAACTGACCCAGCTCGGTCTGAAAGTCCGGATCGGCGATCGCCGCCAGAACTTCGGCATTCTTGAGAGCGGGATCGCCCTGCTCGTCGACCAGATTGAGCTCGACCTCCAAGCCGGTCATCGGATCGTCGGTGTCGAATCGCGCCTCCCGCAGCATCCGGGCAAAGACGTCCAGGCAGGCCCGCACCTTCTCTCGGTGTCGGGTCCGGTCGGCCCGACGGAATTCTTGTGCGTCCACCTCTTGGCCCATGGCGAAACAATAGTGTTGAGTGTCGGCGCTGTCCGGCCTCATGGCGCACTGGGGTGCGTTCGGCACAAGACGCGGATACGAGGCCACGGCGGCGCCCGATATGGCCCAGTGTTTTGCTGCCGGCTCACCCGCGGCGACGTTCCGAGGCGCTGGCAAAGTCGCTCGGCGAGATCGCGCCGTCCAACAAGCGAGCCACGAGGCCCGCCATCCGATAGTCACGGTCCGCCTCAGCGCAGCGATCCAATGCGCACCAAGCCAGCGCACCTTGGCCGGCCAGCCATGCGGCAAAGGCCAACAGGCTGGCCGGCGCCGGCAGCAACGCGGTCGGCGTGCGGCGCAGAACCCCGGTCCAGAACGCCACGCTGTCATCGGCTACTTCGCGGTTGATGCCGGACCAAGCGCCGTCTCGAAGGTCGAGGTGAGTCAGCGCAACCAGCAGCCTCGCCGTCTCCTCCGCGCCAGGTTGGGTGCCGGCCGCCGTGTGGGCATCGACGGACTCGGTCAACCAGGCGGATTCAGCACGCACCTGCCCGGGCGATAACGGCAGCTGGTTGGTCAGTTCGGCTTCGGTAGCGGCTACCGCGGCTTGATCCCCACGGAGGCTAGCGGCCAGCGCCTTACGGGACGGGAACATCGCCCGGCCATGGACCATGGCCTCGAGCGTAATCGGATTCGTGCGGGTGTCATAAGGCACACCGGCGGACGGTAGGTCCGGACTCGGTCCCATCCGAACCCAGTGCGAGCCGTCGGTACCCAGCGCGTCGACCACCTGAATCCCGTGATGCTCGAAACTGGTGATCAGAGCGCAGGTGAACTCGTGAACCGCACGTGGCTGTGCGGCGTAGATCATCAGGACCACCTGACGAACGCGGTACCGCAATGCCGGCTCGAGCAGCCGCCGGATCACCGCCGGCCACTCCGCGGTGATTGCCGGCAGGTCGATCCGGCCGTGAAAGCCTTCGGTGGCCCCCACCGACAGGAGCACTACCGCATCGGCGGGAGCGAACCCCAGTAGCACTGGCACCGCGGCCAGCAGATCGTCCGGCATTCTGGCTCGGATGATCTGCGTGTTGGACTGTGCTGCTCGTGGACGGCGCGGTGGCATACGGCTACTGTCGCTCGACCCTTCTGAGCCCGAGCCGGCCGCTGGTGAGGTCTGTGGACAAGTGCACGAGTCGTCGATTGGTGGCCTGTTCCGGGCGGTACGGTGTTGAGTTATGGCACGAAGGCTCCGGTGATGCGGTCGGTCGCATCGATCTTGCATCTCGACCTGGATGCCTTCTTCGCGTCAGTCGAACAGCGCGACAAGCCCTCGCTACGAGGTAAGCCAGTCATCGTGGGCGGTGTGGGCTGGCGAGGGGTGGTCGCCACCGCGTCCTACGAAGCGCGCGTCTTTGGAGTGCGTTCGGCGATGTCTACCCGGGAGGCACGGGCCCGGTGCCCGCACGCGGCGTACCTGACCGGGAGGTACCACGCCTACCGGGAGGCCAGCCAGGCTGTGATGGAGCTGCTCCGCTCGATCTCGCCGCTGGTGGAGCCGTTGTCCCTGGACGAGGCGTTCGTGGATCTGGAGTCCTCGTCGTTGACGGCATACGACGTCGCGACCGTGCGGAACCTCGCACAGACGTTGCGATCTCAGGTTCGTGACGTCACCGGCGGCCTTACCGCATCGGTCGGCTTGGGGTCCTCGAAGTTCATCGCGAAAGTGGCCAGCGAACTGGACAAACCCGACGGATTGACGGTGGTGCCCCCGGGCACCGAACGTGACCTGCTCCGGCCGATGCCGGTCACCACCATCCCCGGTGTGGGCCCAGCCACAGCCGAGCGACTGCGACGGGCCGGTATCGCCACGATCGCCCAACTGGAAGCGATCTCGTTGGACGAGACGGTGCGGCTGGTGGGCAAGGCGCACGGACAGACCCTATTTCGATTGGCCCGGGCCGACGACTCCCGCCCCGTCGAACCCGAGCGGGAGGCCAAGTCCATCAGCGTGGAAGGGACCTATGACAGCGATCTCACTGATCGCTCGTTGATCGCCGGATTGTTGACCAGGCAGGCGCACAGCGTTGCCGAGCGACTGCGCAAAAACGGGATGTCGGGACGGACGGTGAGCATCAAGGTACGACTTCACGACTTCACCACGAGCAGCCGGTCCACCACACTCGCTACCCCGACCGACAGCCCAAGCACCATTGCTCGGACGGCCCGAATCCTGCTCGCAGAGCTGGATACCTCAAGTGGCGTGCGACTGCTCGGTGTCGGTGTGTCCGGGCTGGCGGACTGGATCCAAGAAGACCTCTTCGGCGAGATCAACCAGGAGTCGGATCCCGAACCGGATGCCCCGCTCGTGCCGGCAGCCGGACTCGCTCGGCACTATCCGCCCGGGGCGGACGTCGTGCACCGATCATGGGGACCGGGGTGGGTATGGGGCTCCGGTCGCGATACCGTCACGGTCAGGTTCGAAACCGCGACGACGCCGCCTGGACCAGTTCGCTCGTTCCCGATCGATGATCCCGATCTCGTGCGAATCGACACTCACCAGGCAACCTAGGCGCAAGAATCGCCGCTTGCCTGACGCCGGTCAGCACGACGTACGGTGCGGATGTGCCACTCAAGTGGTGAGCGCAGCAACGGAACCAAATGAGAAGTGGAACCAAATAGGGTGAGGGGCTCTTGATGGTATGAGCATCAGGAGCCCCTCGGTTTGTCCGGTGTGACGCCCGAAGCCTCAGCCAGATCATCTAGTTCCGCTGTCTCCGTCACGAGACCACGTGGTGAGTCACCCCACCTCGAACCTTTTCTTCTGATTGAGCACCGTCCCTCTAGCGAGTTTCGGTAGGGATAGTTCTACGCCTCCTGGTCGTTGCGCGCAAGGTTTTGGGCGCCTGACTTTGAACAAATTCTGATTCCGGCGCGTCCTTCCACAGCCCAGCACCATGGCTCCACAGATTGAGTCAGGTTGTTCACAGGTTGTGAACAACTCCTGTGGACAAACCGCGGGACTTGACCGCCGGCACCACTCGACTACAGGCCCCGCAGGATCCAGTTTCGTGAACTCAGCGCCTGACGTACGGCGTGGGCAATCGTTACCGCGCCCGGTGAGTCACCATGCACGCAGACCGAGTCGACTCGCGGCGCCCACACCAGCGCGAGGTTCGCGACAGTCGCCGGATCAGTGATCACCGCACCCGCCGCGGTCCGCGGTCGTAGCCGACCGTTCGCCGCATAACCTCGGTCCGGGAAGGCCTCTGCGAACGTGGTTCGCCCCGCTGCCTGGGCGGCCCGCAACAAGCGCCCCTGTGGAAATCCGAGCACCGGGAGAACCCCAGACCCGGCCAGCACGGCCGCCGCCTGTGATTCGTCGTCGATCACCCGGTGGTACAACGCGCCGTGCGGCTTCACGTAGCGCACGGTGGCGCCCTCAGCCTGCGCGATTTCAGCCAACGTACCCACCTGGTCGGCTACCTGACTTGCCAGCACCTCTGCTGACACCTCCGTCGGCAATCGCCCGAAGTTCCGCCGGTCCGCATACGACACCTGGGCGCCGATCGAGACCCCTCGCCGCACCGCTTCGGCACACACTCGCCGCATGATCGACACATTGCCGGCGTGATATCCGCAGGCCACGTTCGCACTGGTCACCACGGCAAGCAACCCCACATCGTCGGTGACCTCTTCGCCGAGGTCTGCGTTGAGGTCGACTACCCGCTTGCACACGGCACGACGCTATCGTCGCTTCCCATGAACTCGCCCACCCGATCAGATCAGTCCAGCGAAGTCCCCCCCTCCGCCGGATCAGGCGGCGGCGGGGCCGCCCCCACGGCGGCCCGCCGACCACTCGAAACCGAGCATCACGGCGACCAGCGCATCGACGACTACGAATGGCTCCGTGCCAAGGACGACCCGGCAGTCATTGGGTATCTAGAGGCCGAGAATGCCTACACCGAAGCGCGCACCGCACATCTCGCCGCCTTGCGCGAGACGATTTTCTCCGAGATCAAGTCTCGTACCCAGGAGACCGACCTGTCAGTGCCCACCCGGAATCGGCGCCACTGGTACTACAGCCGTTCGTTCGCCGGCAAAGAGTACGGGGCAACCTGTCGGGTTCCGATCAGCGGCGATGACGACTGGACGCCGCCGCAACCGGCTGTCGACTGCCTGCCCGACGAACCGGCTCTGCCGGGCGAGCAGGTCCTACTCGACCTCAACCTGCTGGCCGCGGGGCACGAATTCTTCTCGATGGGCGGTTCGTCGGTGAGTCCCGACGAGATGCGGCTGGCCTATGCGGTCGACGTCGTCGGCGACGAGCGATACTGCATCCAGGTGAAGGATCTGACCACCGGGGCCCTTCTCGACGACCAAATCTCCGGCGCGCGCGGCGGTGTGACCTGGGCCCGCGACGGACAGTCGTTCTATTACGTCACCGTCGACGATGCGTGGCGCTCGGACAAGGTGTGGCAACACACCCTGGGGAATCCGCAGGCCGAGGATGTCTTGGTCTTTCATGAAACTGACGAGCGGTTCTGGGTGGGCATCGACCGAAGTCGCGACGATCGCTTCCTGATGATCTCCGCCGGCTCCCGAACGACTTCGGAGTACCGTATCTTCGACGCCGACGACCCCGAGGCAGGTTTCTGGCTGTTCGCCGAGCGGGTGGACGAGCTTGAATATGCGTTGGAGCCCGCGGTGATCGCCGGCCGCCCGGTGTTCCTGGTGCTCCACAATCTAGCCGGGGCGGACTTCGAACTCTCGCGCGCACCGATCGCGCCAGCGCCACCGGCACAGTGGGTCACCCTAATAGCCCACGACGCCGCGGTCCGACTGGAGAGCGTCGACGCCTTCGCTACCCACCTGGTCGTTAACCAGCGCAGCGGCGGCCTCACCCAACTCAGGATCGTGGAACTCACCGACGCTGGTCTCGGAGACGACTATCTGGTCGGGCTCGACAACGAGATCTACGCCGTCGGGAGCAGCGGAAACCCCAGTTTCGACCAACCGGTCGTTAGACTGGGCTACACCTCGCTGACCACCCCGGCATCGATCTACGACTATCGGGTCAGTACCCGCGAACTCACCCTCTTGCGTCGCACGCCCGTGCTCGGCGGCTTTCGGGTCGAGGACTACGTGGAACGTCGCCTGTGGGCGTCCGCGCACGACGGCGAACAGATTCCGATTTCGATCGTCTGCCGGCGCGATCTCGTTCAGACCGGACCTCTTCCTGTCCTGCTGTATGGCTATGGGTCCTATGAGGCGTCCATGGACCCGTACTTCTCGGTGGCCCGGCTCTCGCTGCTCGATCGTGGCGCGGCGTTCGCGATCGCCCATGTGCGGGGCGGCGGCGAGATGGGGCGTAGGTGGTACGACAACGGAAAGCTGGCGCACAAGCAAAACACGTTCTCCGACTTCGTCGCCTGTGCTCAGCACCTGGTCGAGCAGCGTTGGACGTCACCCGACCGCTTGATCGCTGAAGGCGCCAGCGCCGGCGGCCTCCTGGTCGGGGCGGTCGCTAACCAGGCACCGGAGCTCTTCGCTGGGATCGTGGCGGCGGTACCGTTCGTCGACGCACTGACCACGATGCTCGATTCGAGCCTGCCGCTCACGGTGATCGAGTACGACGAATGGGGAGACCCGGCCGCCGATTCCGCAGCGTACGGGTGGCTAAGGGCCTACGCTCCGTACGACAATGTCACCGCTCAACAGTATCCCGCCATCTTGGCCGAGACCTCGCTGAACGACACCCGGGTGCTTTACGTCGAGCCGGCCAAGTGGATCGCAAAGCTGCGGGCCACGGCCACCGGAACGCAGGACTTCCTCCTGAAGACCGAGATGGCGGCCGGCCACGGCGGCGTTTCCGGGCGATATCAAGCGTGGCGCGACCGCGCGTTCTCGCTGGCTTGGATGCTTGATCGGATGGGTTTGCCACCTGAGTCGCGGCCCTGAGAAGTCCCTGAGAGTTGACCCTTGACGCAACTCTTCGCCGCCTCGGCACGTCAAATCAGGAGAAGGCTCGAATTCGAGGCCGGGAATCCTCTCGATCTCTGATTCGTTGGACTGAGCGTAGGTCGTACTCCGCCAAGGGGATGCGGCGTGCGGAGGAGGAACTCATGGCGACGACGACCACCACCCGGTCTGCGGTCACCCGACCTGTTTCGAGCGGGTCGCGCGAGATCGAAGGGCGCGACAGCGTCGGCCTCTATCTCGACGAAATCGCGCGCAATCCGCTGCTCGATGCCGAGGGCGAAGTAGAGCTGGCCAAAGCGATCGAAGCCGGCTTGATGGCCGAGTCGTTGCTGGCCGAAGGCCGCATCGGTCGCCGCAAGGGCGGCGCTCCTTCGTCGGCGACTCGAGCCGAACTGGAATGGCTGGCCGAGGAGGGCAGGCGGGCCATCGATCGCTTCGTGACCGCGAACCTTCGGCTGGTGGTCTCCATCGCTCGCAGGTACGGCAGGTCGCAGATGCCGATGCTGGACCTCATCCAAGAAGGCAACACCGGGTTGATCCGGGCGGTGGAGAAGTTCGACTACACCAAGGGGTACAAGTTCTCCACCTATGCGACGTGGTGGGTTCGACAAGCCATTACCCGGGGCATCGCCCAGCAAGCGCGAGTTGTCCGATTGCCGGTCCACGTCGTCGAAGAGCTGAATCAGGTGGGCGGCGCGCGACGCACGTTGGAGCGTCAGCTCGGCCATGACCCCGACGCGTGGGAGATCGCCCGCGAGCTGGACATGAGCGTTGACCGGGTACTCGACCTGCTGGCCTGGGGCCGGGAGCATGTCAGCCTGGACTCCCCTTTGGACGACGACGGAGACACCTCCCTAGGCGACCTCATGGCTCAACAGACAACACCAGGCCCGGACTTGAATGTGCTCGACGTCGAGTCCCGCGAGCGGCTCAGCAACCTGGTTGATCAGCTCGACGAGCGGGCCGCGGACATCATTCGGTCGCGGTACGGGCTGACCGACGGTCGCCAACACAAGCTGGCCGACATCGGCGCTCGGCACGGGATCTCCGCCGAACGAGTGCGACAGCTCGAGCGGGAGGCGCTGAACAAACTCCGTCGGTTCGCCGATCCGGACCTGGCCGCGTGAGGTAGGCGCAGGTCAACCCGTAGGCATCCACCGACTCCGGTGCTAGCTCGACTCGGCAGCCGTGGTCACCGACTCGAAGACCTCCCGCACCCTGCGACGGAGGTCTTCGAGTGTTCCGGTGTTCTCGATCAGGTAGGTCGCAGCCGCACGTCGCTGGCCGCGATCGGCCTGCGCCGCGATCCGAGCGTGCGCCTCCGCCTCGGTCAGCCCGCGCAGATCCATCAGCCGCCGGACTTGGACCTCGGTTGGCACATCGATCACGATCACGGCATCGAAGGCTCCTGCTTGGTCGGTTTCCACGAGCAGCGGAATCTCATGGACGACCAGCCTGCCCGCCGGCGCTTCCGCCTCAAGTTCGTCCGCTCGGGCGCGGACCAGTGGATGCACAATGGCTTCGAGACTGCGACGAGCGGTCTGGTCGGCGAAGACA
>JBOFLH010000019.1:0-2151 GCA_051657765.1 Nocardioides sp.
CCACCAACCCCAACACCGCCTGGGAAACCGTGGGCCGAACCTGCCTCACCCCAGACGACCTCACCAACCTCGGACAAATCACCCCCGAACTCGTCACCACCGCCTTCAAAAAACTCACCTGGCCCCCAGCCGACCTCCACATCCAACCCCCCGGCGGCGAAACCCTCGTCAACCTCGACACCAACTTCTACACCACGTTAACGAAGCCGCAAACCCGCACCGTCACCCTCCTCGGCCAACAGATCACCATCGAAGCCACCCCCGACACCTACCGATTCAACTTCGACGAAGAAGGCCAATACACCGACACCACCAACCCCGGACACCCCTACCCCAAGCTAGACAACACCTACGCCTACCAAGACGCCCACATCACCCGACACCCCTGGATCGACGTCGTCTACACCGGCCGCTACCGCACCGGCACCACCGGACCCTGGACCACCATCCCCGACAGCCACATCGTCACCGGCAACCCCCAACCCCTCCGAATCATCGAAGGCATCCCCCAACTCATCGCACCCCCCAACTAACCTCGGCGTGCTAGCACCAGGGTCAGTGCGGTGGATGGCGAAAATATTCGTAGGCCGCGTTGATGCACTCGTCCACGACCTCCGCGCCGATGTCGCCGTCCAAGATGTTCAGACCTCGCTCGGGGTCGTACTCCACAGCAACCCCCTTTCTTTTGAGGCACTCCGCGACCAGCGCATCCACTTGATATCGGAACATATAGAGAAAGTCATTACTCATTTTTGCGCTGATGAGATCAGCACATTTGCCGTCGACCACCTCTTGCATTCGGTTTATGTCACCGTAGAGACGGAAGCGATCTTCTGAGTCTCGGTAAACAGCGACACCGAACTCAGCCATGCACGCGTTGACTTCTACGAGATCCTCGTCGTTTGGATTCGGCACTTCTCGTCTATCAGACTGTTCCATGTGAATTCAACCAAGCAAGCCCACAGGTACAATCAGTAGAAGCGTCAGGACCGCTATCATCGCCGCCTTCACTTGCCATCACTAGGGATTTACCCGACTTCCGATTACGCCAATTCCGGGGAAGCCGCTACAGAATTCCGTCCTTATCCACAGTGACGAGATCCGGCCGTCGAACTCAGGAGTTTCGTCGTTCAGGTCCCGGCTTCGGTAGTTCCTGGGTAGACAAACGACGCCACCTGAACTGTCCTGATTAGTGTTGTCGTATAGAAGCGTTGATGCATTGGCTTTCTTGTTCCATACCGACGAGGTCTCGTCGTTGTTAAAGAAACCGGTATTGTACCGACCAAGGCCGGCCCTTTCGAACCAGGGTCCTCCGCTGAAGTTTCTATTGCCCCATAGACAGACGTAGTTAATGGAACAATCTGATCCCGCAGCGCTGGCGGGAGAGGAGACGCCAAAGATTACAGATGGCGTGACCACGCAAAGAAAGCCGAACAACACGGAAACACGTTTAGACATCGATCCCCCTCAAGTAAGATAGCTTAATTTCTCGAGAGTGCGATATTGAGTTTTCTACCTAAACGATGCGCTCTAACAATCCTAATCACACTCACGAGCTGTTGTCAACCGGCTGGGCGTGATTATCCACCCGGCGAGTGTTGCTAAGAGTGGCGTTGAGGACACTACGAGAATGGCAATGCCTGGCACCCGGAGCCCTGTCGCGCCGTCTAGTTGAGCGACAGTGAGGCCACCAGGTACGCCGATCAATAGAGCGAGCACAGTTCCGGTCGTTCCCGTCAGGGCGCCGTGCCAGCCGCCTATGGCGCGCGTGTGGAGAGGGCCCGCGCCAACGGCCGCGATCGCTAGTAGGTCACGTCGACCTTCTGCAGAAGACAATGCCACAGCAATCGCTACGATGAGTGCTGCGAGGGCCGCCGAACATAGAAGGAGCCCGTTGACCAGCTGTGACCACCGGCTCGAATCAACGTCGGGTGCGTAGGCGTCGAACCCGTAGATGGACAATCGACTCAGGTCATTCCGGCTAATCGGGCGACTGGCAGTGAAGATCGCAGCGGCCGGCACAGTGTCCATGCCACGGGCATCGACCGTGGTGGCGCTGACCCAAGCCGTGGAGAAGTTGCTGGTACTGGCAACCCCACGATCGCTGACCGTGACCGCGACTAGCTCCCATGTATCAAGCTCCTTGCCGGC
>JBOFLH010000020.1:0-2534 GCA_051657765.1 Nocardioides sp.
GTACCGACCCCGCCACGTCCATCACCGGCTGGGCCAGCTACGACGAATACGGCACCACCACCACCGCGGACCCCATCGACGGACCGGTCGGCTACGGTTGGCTCGGCGCCAAACAACGCTCAACCACCACCGCCACCGCCGGACTCACCCTCATGGGCGTCCGCCTGTACAACAACACCCGCGGACTCTTCACCACCGTGGACCCCGTGCTAGGCGGTGGGGATTCCGCCTACGCCTACCCCAACGATCCCATTAACAACTCTGACCTCGATGGCCGCCGTTGGTCCTGGCGAAAGGCGGCGAAGTGGGCCGGGGTCGCAGCCTTTGGCGTGTGCCTTGTCGCATCGATGGGCGCTTGTGCAGTGGCCGGTGCGGTCGCGTTCGGAGTATCCGCAGCATCAAACTGGCGCGATTACAAGCGTGGTCGCATGACCAAGCGCCAGTTCTGGAGACACACTGCCATTGACGGGGGCCTCGCGTTTGTGCCAGGTGGCCGATGGGCCAAGATGACTGGACGTCACGCGAGGTTCGGCAAACCTTCCCGTTGGAAGCGCGGCTCATACTCCTCACGGCATGGTGGGGGTAAGTCGTGGCGCAAGGGCTATTGGCGCTCTACACGGAACAGTTGGCATGCCTATCGAGGTAGCT
This sequence comes from Nocardioides sp., assembly GCA_051657765.1. GTDB lineage: Bacteria > Actinomycetota > Actinomycetes > Propionibacteriales > Nocardioidaceae > Nocardioides. The sequence goes on from JBOFLH010000020.1 coordinate 649, forward strand.
GGTCTGTCCGACCTAGACGTATGGCGCGTCGTAGTGGATATGTCGCTGGTGCTTATTTTGGAGGAAGCTGGGCGCACAACCGGGTTAGCAGGAATCGGTAGTTCCGGATGTCATACGGTCGTTTTTTGGCGCTGCGAGTCGGCGCAATAGTCGTGGTCGTGATTGCACTAATAGGAGTCGCAGAGGTTGACTCATTAGTCGGGAAAGCTGGCGTATTGACCTGCGCTCTAATCCTTGCGGTACTAGGTATTGTCTGGTTCGATCGCACGGATGAGTAGTCGAACCAGATGGCGTGGGGCAGTCGGAAGGGCCGTCAATGCAACCCATTCGGAGGGCCACTTCCTGGTTTCTTTCTTGCTAGCCCGGATCGTTCACGACTGATCGGCTGACACGCGCTCTGAATGCGCCAAGGTGCCTGTCCTGCAACGGAATACTTGGGTTTGCGAAGACACAAGTAGCGCGGCGGGAAGGCACCTGGCAAGTGAAGAGTACATCGTGGTCGGCGGGGTTGTCGGTGAGCGCGGGCGGGAGCGGTGTGGTCGCCCACGCCGGGAGCGTGGGGCTGCGGTTACTGGCTGATCGGGTCGGGCTGACCGGTGAGCTGTCGTCGGCGATGGCGCGTCGCTCGTTCACGCCGGGGCATGACCGGGGCCGGGTGCTGACCGATGTGGCGGTGATGATCGCCGATGGTGGGGAGGCGATCGCCGACATCGACGTGCTGCGCCATCAGGGCGAGGTGCTCGGCGCGGTCGCGTCGCCGTCGACGGCGTGGCGGGCCCTGGACGAGGTCACCCTCGCCCGAGCCCGGAAGATCGGGGTCGCCCGGGCGCGGGTGCGCCGGCACGTGTGGGCGCTGCTGCCTGGTGGCCTCCCGCCGGCCCGGGCTGCCGGGATGGGCCTGGGCGAGGTCGTGGTCCTGGACGTCGACGCCACGGTCGTGCTCGCTCACTCGGAGAAGGAGCGGGCCGGGCCCACGTTCAAGAAGACGTTCGGGTTCCACCCGATCGGGGTGTGGTGCGAGAACACCGGGGAGTTCCTGGCTGCGATGCTGCGCACCGGCCGCGCCGGGTCCAACACCGCCTGCGATCACATCCAGGTGCTGACCGAGGCGATCACCCAGGTCCCGCCCGCCCGCCGCCAGCACCTGCTGGTCCGCTCCGACGGCGCAGGCGCCTCCCACGCCCTGCTCGGGTGGCTGCACGAGCAGGGCGCCGTCCGCGGCCGAACCGTGGAGTACAGCATCGGGTTCGCGCTCACCGAGCACCTGCGTGAGGCGATCGCTCTGGTCCCCAAGAAGATCTGGTCCCCGGCACTGGACGCCGACGGGGACCTGCGCGACGGCGGCGACATCGCCGAGCTCACCGGCCTGGTCGACCCCACGGTGCTGGCGACCTGGCCGCCCGGGATGCGGGTCATCGTCCGCCGCGAGAGGCCCCACCCCGGCGCCCAACTCTCCCTGTTCGAGGAATCCGACGGGTGGCGCTACCAGGTGTTCGTCACCAACACCGGCGGCGGACAGCTGGCGTTCCTCGAGGCCCGGCACCGCGCCCACGCCCGCGTCGAGGACAACATCCGGTACGCCAAGGACACCGGCCTGGGCCGCCTGCCGTCCCGCGAGTTCACCATCAACGAAACCTGGCTGCTGCTCACCCAGGTCGCCGCCGACCTCATCGCCTGGACCCGCCTGCTCGCCCTCACCGGCCACGCCAAGACCCTGGCCAGATGTGAGCCGAAGGCGCTGCGCTACCGGCTGCTGCACGTGCCCCCCCGCCTCACCCGAGGCGCCCGCCGGCGACAGCTGCGGATCCCCGACACCTGGCCCTGGGCCGTCGCGATCGTCGCGGTCTTCGCGAACATCGCCGCCATCCCGCCACCAGCCTGACCCC
>JBOFLH010000021.1:0-3516 GCA_051657765.1 Nocardioides sp.
GCCCCAGCCCATGTCGCAGGCCCGGTCCCTACCTCGGTCCCCGCCTCGGCCACGAAGCTGTCCAAGTAGGCCGCGTACGCCGCGCGCTGGGCGAGCAGGTCGGCCGGTATCTCGGCGTAGGCTTCGTCGAACATCCGCAACGGGTCCGGGGCGGGGATCGCCTTGCACCCTTCGCGAAGGGTGTGACCCAATTCGTCGGCACGTCGATCCAGGTCTTCGAAGAAAGCGCCGTCGGCCCACGACTGACTCCGGAGATAGCTCGCCACCCGGGTAATCGGATCACGCCTGCGCCAGCGGTCGATCTCGTCCGGGTTGCGATACCGAGTGGGGTCGTCGGTGGTGGTGTGCGCGCCCATCCGATAGGTCACCGCCTCGATCAGGGTCGGTCCCTGCCCGGCGCGAGCACGTTGGAGCGCGGCTCGCACGACGGCGTACGTCGCCAGCACGTCGTTGCCGTCGACCCGAACCCCAGGCACCCCGAACCCCACCCCGCGGCGGTAGATCGGCGCGCGGAGATGCAGATCGGTCGGCTCGGAGATCGCCCAGTGATTGTTCTGACAGAAGAACACCACCGGGGCGTGATAAGAGGCCGCGAACACCAGCGCCTCGTTGACATCGCCCTGCGCCGTGGCCCCGTCACCGAACGCGGCCAGCACTGCGGTGTCTCGGTCCGGCTCCCCAGTACCTACACAGCCGTCGCGTTGCACAGCCATCGCATAGCCGGTCGCATGCAGCGCGTGTGCCCCGATCACGATCGTCGGATAACACACGTTGGTGGCTCGTGCGTCCCACCCACCCCGATTGACCCCGCGGAACAACTCCAGCACGTGGATCGGATCGACCCCCTTGCACCAGGCCAGGCCGTGATCGCGGTAGGTGGGAAAGGCGACATCCTGCGCACGCAACGCCCGACCGGCGCCGATGTTCGCGGCTTCTTGGCCGATCACCTGCGACCAGATCCCGAGTTCTCCGTGGCGTTGCAGCGCGGTCGCTTCAATGTCGAAGCGCCGCAGCAGCACCATGTCGCGACACAAGCCCCGCACCAATTCGGCCTCGGCCTCGCCGGGGAAGTCCCGAGCCAGACCGTCGGCTAGCTCGGCCGCGACGTCCGAACTCCGCACCCGCGCACCACTGGGGTCGAGGAGACCAATCAGCGGCCCCTGGTCAGGCGGCTCCTGGTGCTCTTGGGTGAGATCATCCCGCGCGACAATGACGCGACCCGAGATGTCTCCTGAGGTGTCGCGATTCACGTCCACAGGGTCAACGTAGCGAGCGATGCGAGGCTGGACCAGCGTAACGCCAGAGATCGCGCGGTGCCAGGTGGCCGGTTGGTGACCCCTTGCCGGGCCGGCAAGGGCCTAATGAGCGATTTCTCTAGGACCGACCGTGCACGGTGCGCCAACCACGTTCGTCCGGACCCCGCGGCACGACCCGAGTGGGGTTGATGTCGGTATGCACGACGTAATAGTGCGTCTTGATCTGGTCGAAGTCGACGGTCTCTGCGATCCCCGGCAGTTGGAAGACGTCGCGCGCATAGGCCCACAGCGCGGGCATTTCGGTGAGCTTGTTCCGATTGCACTTGAAATGCCCATGGTAGACCGCATCGAACCGAACCAACGTGGTGAACAAACGGATGTCGGCCTCGGTGAACCGGTCCCCCATCAGGAAGCGGCGGTGCGAGAGCCGGTCCTCCAGCCAGTCCAGGGTGGCGAACAACCGGTCGTAGGCCGCGTCGTACGCCGCCTGCGAGCCGGCGAAACCACACCGATACACACCGTTGTTCACCTCGACGAACACTCGGTTCATCACCTCGTTCATCTCCGCGCGGCAGTCGGCGGGCCAGAGGTCCGGCGCGCTGGCGGGCTGGAACTCGGTCCACTCGTGACAGAGATCGTGGGTGATCCAATTGAAGTCGTTGGTGACTACCTGACCGGTCGCTGTCTCCACCATCGCCGGCACGGTTATTCCTCGCGGATAGTTGGGGAACCGCGCGAAGTAGGCCTGTTGGAGCCGCACGATACCCAGCACCGGGTCCACCCCGCCCGGGTCCAGATCGAAGGTCCAGCTTCGCTGGTCGTGGGTAGGCCCTGGGGCGCCGAGGGAGATGACCTCCGACAGGCCCAGCAACGACCGAATGATGATCGCTCGATGTGCCCAGGGGCAGGCCTTGGCCGCCACCAGCCGGTACCGTCCGGGCTCGACCGGCCACAACCGACCCAACGTCGGGCCATGGTCCGGGGTGCGAGCGTCCTTGGTGATCCGATCAGGAATGTAGGTCATGTCGCGGGTGAACTCGGCGCCGGGTTGCACATATCCAGGATCCACGGGGCCCGGATCCACAAGGTCAGGATCCACAGGGCCGGTTTCCGCCGCGATCGGCATCGATGATGCTTCACTCATGATCGAACCCTACGCCCGCCCGGGCCCGCAGACGGGGCGAGATCGTCACACCGCAGCCATCGGCGGCATAGGATCGGTGTGTGCGAACCGTTATCTGGCTTGGCATCAACGCCCTCGCGATTGCCGTCGCGGCCTGGGTACTCGACGGTATCTGGTTTGCCGGACCCACCAGCGGTCAGGCAGAACTCGCCGAGAAGGCGGTCCCGGTCCTGCTGGTCTCGGTCATTCTCGGCCTGGTCACCGTGTTCGTCGAACCGGTCGTGAAGTTCCTGTCGTTCCCGTTCATCGTCGTCACCATCGGCCTATTCCTCCTGGTGATCAACGCCTTGATGCTGCTGCTGACCGCGTGGATCGCCGGCAAACTGGAGATCGGCTTCACCGTCAATGGATTCTGGGCGGCCCTGCTCGGCTCCATCATCATCACCATCGTCACCGGCTTCCTCGAGTTGGCCGTTCCTGAAGACGACTAATGGCCGAAGACCGACCAATGACGGCTGACCGCGCGACCGACGACCACGCGGACCAGCACTCCCGAATTCCGACCGACTGGACGGATGGGGCAGACCAGACGGATGGGGCAGACCAGACGGATGGGGAAGACCAGACGGATGGGGAAGACCGGACGGATGGGGAAGACCGGACGGATGGGGAAGACCGGGCGGCGACGGCGCCCGCCGGCCCCTACCGGATCGCGTTGGTATGCCTGGGCAACATTTGCCGCTCGCCGATAGCCGATGTCGTGCTCAACGCCCGGCTGGCCGAGGCCGGCCTATCGACCGCGATCCACGCGGACAGCTTCGGCACCGGCGACTGGCACGTCGGCCGACCGATGGATCCCCGGGCCGACGCCACCTTGCGCGCCGCCGGCTATGACGGATCCGCACATCGCGCGCGCCAGATCACTCCGCGGGACCTGGCGAGCCGAGATCTAGTTCTCGCGATGGACCGGACCAATCGGTCCGATCTAGTCCGATTGGCTGGCACCACATCGGTCAGCATTCGACTGTTCCGGGATTTCGACCCCGGTTCGAGCGATGACCACAGCTCGGGGCTTGACGTACCTGACCCCTACTACGGCGGTCCGGACGGTTTCCAGGAGGTGCTGGAGATCACCGA
>JBOFLH010000022.1:0-7666 GCA_051657765.1 Nocardioides sp.
CCGACGAGGTCCGGGAGCCGAGCGGAGGTGGCCATCGGCGCGGTGTCGTAGCCTCGGAAGCGACCGCGCAGCGCAAGCGCCTCGGTGACCGTGCGGGAGGTCTTGCCTGCCGCGTCGCTGTCATTGGCGGCCGGCAGAAGCAACCGATAGTCGATGCCCGCGGCAGAGCCCACCGACCGCAGGACCGCGAGCCCCGTCGACCGCGGGTCGGCGAGAGCAGCCTCGAGATCGTCCAGGGAGACCCCCGCGGCGTCCGCCGCGTCGACTCGAGTCGTATAACGCCTGGCCAGTAACAGGTCGAACAACCTCGACGGAGTCAGGTCGTCCGCGATAGACGTCAGCCGTGCGGCTCGCGCGTCGTCCCAAGTGTTCACTTCCTCCAGCAGCAGTTGCAGGTTCGACTGGGCGGTGTACGAGACGATCCGCGCTGGTGTCGACGTAGCCAGGGAGTAGGTGTGAGGGCAGAACGAGGGCTCCACATAGGAGTCGCCGCAGATCCAGGAGTCGGGGCCTTCCGGGTTCGCGCCCAGCACTTGCCAGGTATGCCGCTCCAGTAGCTCGGCCCAGCGGCCGTGGATGTCACCGGGTCCGATGTTGACCGTGATGGCCGGCTCGAGGTGACCGTTGTTGAGTTCCGGAAGCAGGTCGGCCGGGCACAGGATGTCAAGCACAACCGGGGCGACACGGCCCACCGGGCCGGCCAGGCTGTAGTAGTTGTAGAAGTCGATTCCGGCTCGCTTGATCGGCCGGCGGCTGCGAGCAAAAGCCGCCGAGTCGACGACAACCACCGCTTCGGTGCCACTCACCTGAGCCAGGAGCCGCTCGGTGGACACCAGAAGGACGTCGCTGACGCGCTCGAGCTGTGGACCGGTGAGGGCCGCTTGACCGTTCACGACCGCCGCAAGCAGCTCGCTGTCCAGACCCGCACGGTCTGCGGTTTGCGCGGCGGTGAGCTTGCGAGCATTCATCCAGCGAACCAACTTGAATGGATCTACCGAGACCGGCGGCACTTCGGTCCCGGCAGCAGGCATCGGTTCTGGTCTGACAGCGGTCATGAGAGGCCCTTTCCGGTCTGGGGAGATGGTTAGGTCGAAGTCAGCAGGTCGGTGAGTGTGCGGCGATCAAGAGCGCGAGGATTGTCGTGCACACGCGGGTAGCTGAGGGCTTGGCCGGCAACGCGACCTGCGTCCAGGGGTAGGTCGTCCAGAATGTCGAGGTCTTCGCGACGCATGAATGCGTCGAGGTCGCGGCGAGCGTGATCGAGGACGATGTCATCGTCGACGGAACCCACCAGTGCGGCGGCCAGCTGCCGGCACCGGGTCCGCACCCACCGTGGCCCCTCCGGATGACGACAATCGGCGGGTCCGACTGCCGCATTGAACTGAAGCATCCGCCCGAGGGTCACACCGCAGGCGTGGCCGTGGGCTAGGCCGTATTCGACGGTCAGTGGGTAGGACACGGCATGGCAGCTGGACGTCGGCGCGGCGGCTATCGCACGGCCACTGAGGTGTCCGGCGAGCATGAGCCGTTCGGCTTCGGGCCGAGCCAGTTTGCCCAGATCGGCGGTGAGCAACGGGGCGGCTACCTGCAGCGCACGCCAGCCCCACTGCTGCGCGCTGGCATCGTTACGAATGGACCACATGGCCTCGCAGCTGTGCGCCACCGTGTCGAGCAGGCCGTTGGCGAGGAGCTCGGGCGGCGCCTCGCGCAACAAGTCGGCGTCGAGCAGGGCGAAGTCGGGGCGCACCTCGGGCCCAGCCAGGGACAGCTTGCGACCCCCGCCCCAGTCCCAGATGGTGGCGAACGGCGTCACTTCCGCGCCAGTGCCCGCGGTCGTCGGTATCGCGATGAGCCACGGTCGGCGTCCGGTCGCGGGTAGCGGGCCGTCGCACGCCGCGACGACGTCACGAGCGGTCGGGCCGATGACGTGCCCCAGCATCCCCGCCGCAGCCTTGACTGTGTCCAGCACACTGCCGCCACCCACAGCCACCACCACCTCGGCATCCGCGGCGACGAGATCCCGGCTGAGCCGGGAGACCGCGGCCGGCGTCGCCACTTCGTCAATCGTCACCACGACCGAGCGCAACCTGGCCAGCTCGTCAAGAACGCTTGCTCCGGAGGCTCGCGACCCGAACCGCTCGGAGACGACGAGAGCCGTGTTCGGCGATCGATCCGAGGTGGTCAAGGCATCGATCAGCTCGGCCAGCTCGGCGACACCGCCGACCACCGTTCCGCTGAGCGGCTGGCCATCGACCGGATCCCGAGCCGACCGCCGCAGGCTCAGCGGGCCGGCCCCGCGGGCGCGCGGGGGCGCCGGCACCGCAGTACGGCGACTGACCTCAGGTCCGCGGGCCTCCTCCAAGATCGATGCGAACACGCCACCCGCGCGCCAGAGCGCAAGTTCCGCCTCAGTATCCAGTCGGCCCACTACCTGGAAGCTGCGCCCGTCCGCGACCACCCGAAGCTCGCCGCCCGGGCGCCAGGCCGGACCAGGCAATTCGATCTCGAACGACTCGACGCCCGACAGGCCCAGCGACCGAGCGTCCGCCCCAGGTTGGAACTGCACCGGCAGCACGCCCATGCCGACCAGGTTCGACCGATGGATCCGCTCGAAGGACGCCGCGATCACACAGCGCACGCCCAGCAGCGCGGGCCCCTTGGCCGCCCAATCGCGAGAAGAACCGGCACCATACTCGCGACCCGCCAACACAATCAGGTCGACCCCCCGCCGTCGAGAGGATTCCGCGGCATCAAACACTGTCGTGATCAGTCCGGTGGCGTGGTCGAGAGTCCACCCGCCCGGATGCTCGGGGGCGAGTCGATTGTGCAGCCGTGAATTGGCGAACACGCCACGCAGCATGATCTCGGCGTTGGTGCGGCGCGCGCCGAAGCTGTTGAAGTCCGCCGGATCAACACCCGCCTCCCTCAGCAGCCGACCGGCCGCGGAGTTCGCCAGGATCGATCCGGCCGGCGAGATGTGGTCGGTGGTCACGCCGTCCTCCACATGAACCAGAACTCGCGCACCTCGAATCGGCGGCTGAGGTGGGACCTGTGCATCGGTGACATACGGGGGCCGCCGGATGTAGCTGGAGGAGGAATCCCACCGATAGGTCGGCCCCGTGGCCTGCGGAACCGCGCGCCAATGCGCGTCACCTGACCGAGCCTGATCGACGACCGCTCGAGATCGGTCCGGAGCGTGCGCTTGCGCCACCAAACGATCAACCTCGCCAGGTTCCGGCCACAGATCCGCGAGGTAAACCGGTGCGCCGTTCGCGGTGACGCCGAGCGCCTGGGTGTCGAGATCAAGGTCCACTGTTCCGGCAAGTGCGTAGGCGACGACCAAAGGCGGCGAGGCGAGATAGCTGCCCCAGATGTCGGCGTGAACCCGCCCCGGAAAGTTCCGATTGCCAGACAGGACTGCGACGGGTGACCGCTCCGCGAGGTCTTCGCGAGCCGCCACAGCGGGCAGCAGCGGCCCCGAGTTGCCGATGCAAGTCATGCACCCGTAGCCCACCAGATGGAAGCCCAAGCTCGCCAGGTCATCATCGAGCCCGGTCCGGTGCAGATACTCCATGACCGACACCGAACCGGGCGCAAGCGACGTCCGCACCCACGGCGGCACACGCATGCCCTGGCGACGCGCCGCCCGGGCAAGCAGGCCAGCGGTGAGGATGAGTCGACTATTGGCGGTGTTCGTGCACGAGGTGATCGCGGCTATCGCTACTGCGCCGCGCACCGGGAAGGCGTCGGGGTCCGTGGCCGGCGATGCCGCCGGCCACGAGGTGACCGCGGGCAGGGTGTTCGGCACCTGCGCGAGGGGCCGCCGGTCCTGAGGACTTCTCGGTCCGGCCACGCACGGCCGAATCTCGCCGAGGTCCAGCTCCACCGTGGCGTCGTACTCCCGTTCAATGAACGGGTCGTGCCAGAGGCCTTGGGCGCGCGCGTACGCCTGCACCAGTGCGGCCTGATGGGGATCGGGACGGGTAGCTCTCAGGTACTCCAGCGTTCGCTCGTCAATCGGGAAGTAGGCGCAGGTCGAACCGAACTCGGGGCTCATGTTGGCGACGGTTGCCCGGTCGGCGACGCCGAGGGAGGCGATCCCCGGTCCGTGAAACTCGACCATCGTGCCGACCACGCCGAAGTCGCGCAGGCGTTCGGTCAGGGTCAACACCAGGTCGGTGGCTGTTGCCTCCGGACGCAACGCGCCGTGCACGCGCACGCCGACGGTGCGCGGCACCCGCAGCCAGATCGGCCGACCCACGGCGACGGTGAGTGCCTCAAGTCCGCCGACTCCCCAGCCGAGCACGCCCGCGCCATTGATCATCGGGGTGTGCGAGTCGGTGCCGACCACGGTATCGGGCACCAGTGTGTCGCCGTTGATTCGGACGACCCCAGTCAGCTGCTCGAGATTGATCTGATGGACGATCCCGCTATTGGGCGGCACCACCGACAGGTTCGCGAATGCCTGCTGCGCCCACCGTATGAAGGCGTACCGCTCGGCATTCCGGGCCGCATCCCGAGCCGCGTTGGCCGCAAACGCGCCGGGCACCCCGGCGACATCAGCCATCAGCGAGTGATCCACCACCAGATCGACCGGAAGTCGCAGATCCAGCGTCGCGGGATCGAGTCCGGACTCGGCGAGGGCCTCTCGGAACGCGGCGAGTTCCACCAGTAGCGGCACGCCGCTGTAGTCCTGCAGCAGCAGCCTGGCTGGGTGCCACATGAACGCATCGTCAGTTCCGAAGATCAGGGCTCGCGCTGACGCCGCGTCATCCGGGCGATGTCGCAGGACGTTCTCGAGCAAAAGTCGTCGCACCAGCGGGATTCGGTTGGCGTGCGCGTCAGTGGGCAGCGGCGTGTACCGATACGGGGTGCCATCCACAACCAGCACCGCATCGCCGCCGCCCGTCATCGGTGGACGGTTCCTGACCCGCCGACGGCGCACCAGTTCGCCCTGATGCCATAACAAAGCTCAGCACGGCCAAAACCCGTGCCGTGGCGGCGTGATCGCCCAATGTCGCACATAGCTACTACCTCCCCGAGGAGATGGTCATGCCCCACCTGGCAAATGCGACCTACCGAGTGCACAGAATCAAGTACGAACGCCTATACGCGGCGTCAAGCCGACCTCGAATGCCGTCGCCGACGCCGAACACTTGGCTCACTCCCACTTACCAGAGCTTGAAGCAAAACATAACGATCCCGTTCGGTCAAGGGACCGACAATGACCGCGGCGGGTGAGCCACCTCACGGTCCCGGCTGTGCGGCAACGGTGACGATCGTGCGGCACACGACGTCCCAACGACCCCAGATCCGACGGAATGGGGACCGCGCCGCGGCCGCTTCGGGTACCTGAATTGTGGCGCCGAAGCTACCGTCGGTCGCCAGTGCGACGCACACCTGATGCTCACCGAGCGTGACACCGCCCCGGGGATACCAAGCTTTGAAGACCGCCTCCTTGGCGCTGAACAACAGCCGGTCAGCGGCAACGGACGGCCAGGCTGCGCGGAGGCGATCGATGCCGACTCGCTCGGGCGGCACGGTGATGAGATCGAGTACGTCTCGTGATAGCGGATCGTTGGGTTCGGCGTCAATACCGAGTGCGGTCACGGTGGCCGAGTGCGCGAGCGTGGCCGCGAAGAAGCCTGGGCAGTGAGTCAAGCTGCCCACGATCCCGGGCGGCCAGATCGGGCTGCCATCGGCTCTCGGCATGATGGGCGTCGCCGGCCGGCCGAGGCGGACGAGTGCCCGATGCGCACACATCCGCGCCCCGGCGAAGTCCCGACGACGCATCGGGCCGGCGTCCGCGACGTACCGCGCCTCAGCCGGAAACAGCGCGGTGGCTATCTGCTCGGTCACCGGGTTGGTCGGCGCCCGGTTCACCAGTGCCTCGGCTACGGCGCCGGCCGGCAGCAGTGCCGCCAGGTTGGGTCTCACCCGGGATCGATACTCGGCCCTCACTCGCGCACGAAACGCTCCGCGAGCGCTTCGATACGAGGATATTCAAAGACCTCGAAGAGCTCCTCGAAACTCATGCCCAGTCCCTTTCGAGCCCAGAATTCCTGAGTTGTCCCGCGGTCCCGCAATTCGGCAAATAGCTGAGTGAGTACCGACGCAGCCGCCATCCAGCCAGTGAGCGGATAGATGACGAGGTTATAGCCGATCGCTTCCAGTTCCTTATAGGTAAGGAACGGAGTCTTTCCGCCTTCGACCATGTTGGCCAGCAGTGGCGCATCCAGGCTGTCGCGAACGAGCTTCAGTTCGTCGACCGAGCGAGGGGCTTCGAAAAAGATGCAGTCGGCGCCCGCGGCAACATACTCCCGACTACGACGAAGCGCCTCGTCAACGCCGAGAGCCTCGCGTGCGTCGGTACGTGCGATGATGGTGAAGTTCGGGTCGACTCGCGCTTCGACGAGTGCCTCGATCTTGCCCACCATCTCCTCGGTGCTAATGAGGCTCTTACCTTCCAGGTGACCGCACCGCTTGGGATGCGTTTGATCTTCCAAGTGAAACCCGACGATTCCGGCCTGCTCGTATTCGCGCATTGTTCGCCAGGTATTCATGGCATTACCGAAGCCGGCGTCCGCGTCGCAGATGACCGGCAGGTCGACGGCGAGCACGATGTTCTTCGCGTGCTCTGCCATCTCGGAGATCGCGGTAAACCCCAGGTCCGGGTAGCCAAGAATGCTTGCCGAACTTCCGGACCCAGTCATGTGTACGGCCTTGAAGCCGGTCTGTTGAATCACCTTGGCCGACAGTGCGTCGTAGGCGCTGGGTACCACAAGGATCTCTGGGTCCAGCATCATTCGGCGGAAGTCGGCCGCCTTGCTTCCGAGTTGGGTAGGCGACGGTGGCGTGGTGTCGAGACGAGATTGAAGTGCGGACATGGACCGAGAACCTCCAGCTGGACCAGGGCGCCGAGGGCGCCGGATGTTGCGCTCAACGAGGTGTCCGCTGGCGCGGGTCAACTACTCAGGCACGCAAAGCTGTGGAGCGATGGAGAGATTTAGATCGTGGCAGGGTGGGTTCGGCGCTGTCAACCCGGTCGCCAAAGCGGTGATCTGTGCGGCGATGCGGGGGGCCGGCGCGGCCCGGCGCCGCGGTGGACCCTTGAAGTGAGCCCGGTCTCGGGGACTAGCATGGTCGCCAGCATCAGGCAGCCAGACACAAGATGAAGGGCACTTCATGGTGGGGGCGTGGATCTCGGGACGGTGTGAGCCCACCGATCAGCATTGCCCGCGCGGGGACCGGCGGTAACGACGTGCCGCCGACCGCGCGCTCGGCCGCGACCCGGCTGGCGGTGTCTCTCGACCTCGTCGGACCCACGCGCAGGCTGGCTCTGGGCACACTGTGCACCAGCATCGCCGGTGGCGCATACGCGGCCGGCTCGGTGGTGTCCTTCATCAGATACGAAACCTATTCGACTACCGCAATCGGCTTGATGCTGTCGATCGGCGCATTCGGGGCGTTGGCGACGACTCTGCCGGTCGGCTATCTGTGTGACCGACTGGGTGCGCGCCGCGTAACGTCCGCCGCGAACTGCCTACAAGCCATCGGCGCGTTAGCGGTTCTAGTCGCGCCCAACCTGGCCACCTTCGGCAGCGCTCTTCTCGGTTACGCGGCCGCCGAGCGCGCCGGCAATGTCGGCCGCACGGCGTTGGTGGCC
>JBOFLH010000023.1:0-8863 GCA_051657765.1 Nocardioides sp.
CCTCCAAGCCAGTCGGCCGGTACGAGATAGGGAGATGGTTCAGATCATCACCTGCTCCAGGCTGCGTTCTGCCTGGTCAGAGCAAGTATTCGGGTGGTGGGCGCAACAGGGATCGAACCTGTGACCGCTGGTTTGTAAGCAGCCAGCTATGCATCTATGCCGTCCGATTGCGAGCGAGACTTCCGTCGAGCACCGGCTTGGCATGATCCGTATCTCGAACCCGTCCGCTTCCCCGCCTGGTGACACTGTTGGTGACAGAACCGAGCGGGCATGAATGCGGAATCCGGGCCGAAAATCGCCAGTCGCCTGAGAGGATGAGCCATGCGCAGAATTGCTCGGCTGCCCATGATCTTCCCGGTGATCGTTGTCGCCACAATTGCGTTGACGTTGGCATGTGCGTCGGCTCTCGCGATCGCTCACTACAGTTTTGGTTGGCCGTGGGGTGAGACTCTTCCGCCGAAGCCACAGCCTGGAGAGCCGACGTTCCTCGACGCGCTCAAGCTCGGTCTGACCATCGGTGCCGGGTTCGGTGGTGCGGTGGCCCTGGTCGTCGCCTACCGTCGGCAGGGCATTCATGAGCGCCAAGAACCGCGGGAAAGGTACGGCGCGGCGGTCGCCCAGCTGGGAAGCGAGAACGCCACCGCTCGTCTCGCGGGTGTATATGCCCTGGCCAATCTGGCGGACGAATGGCACGCACAGCGCCAGCAATGCGTGGACGTGCTGTGCGCCTACCTTCGCCTGCCATGGCAGAGCACCCCGGATGACGAGCATCCACTAGCAGCTCGCACGATCTCCAAGACAGTCTCCCGCGAGCCCGATGAGTCACGGACATACACATACCGCGACTCGACCGGTGAAACTGAGGTACGCAAGACCATCGTGCGCGTGATCGCCGACCACCTCCGGCCTACAGGTGCCGCCGGGTTACGACGTATGCGGATCCGGGACGCACTCCGTCAAGGGAACAGATATCGCGGCGGCGCTTGGTCCCACCTTCAGCTCGACTTCACTAACGCGGCCTTACCGCACGTAAACATGAGCGACTGCGTCCTACCGCCGAAGTTGTCGTTCGGCGGCGCGACCTTCACCAGAGACGCCGTGTTCGTTGACGCGACCTTCACCGGAGCCGCCTGGTTCAGCGACGCGACCTTCACCGAAGACGCCTGGTTCAGCGACGCGACCTTCACCGAAGACGCCTGGTTCAGCGACGCGACCTTCACCGGAGACGCCGTGTTCAGCGACGCGACCTTCACCGGAGCCGCCTCGTTCGATCGGGCGACACTTGGTGGCACAGCGAGAGGTGAGATCGCCGCATTCCTCACCCCCGAGCAGTTGGCAAAGGTCGCCTCGAATGCAGAGTGAATCCAACACCGCACTGGTCGCGCCCGACTTCTCAAGTCTGTTCACGTACTGCCGCTCTCGCCCGGTGCCGTCATATTGACTGACAGGGATAGGCGCAACGCCTACTTTGATGAGCGGTCACCTAGCTCGAAGAGTCAGGAGTCGCATGCGACATGAGAACGAAGCTCGCTGCGATAACGGCTTGGACCTTCACCTTTGTGATGAATTGGCCGATCCTTACCGTATGACTGCCGAAGGGTCAGAGAGTCCTGAGCTAGACGTGCCCTGGGCCATGCCTCGCGAGTACGAGATCGGAGGCGCTCGTTGGTTCAGCAGCGCATTGAAGGAGCTGGCGCGCACGCTGCACCCGCTGCTGGCTCAGATCCCCCGGGTGGAGTTGGCTGAGAAGCCCCCCGCACTCCCAGACGGTACGCCGCCCCCGCGCGAAGCATCGCCGCTCTACCGACCCATGACGATCGCCCACGAGTGGACGGTCTCCATCCCAGACGTCGTCGGCTTCAAGGTTGACCAGTTCTTGGCTGACCTGCACGCCGCTGCGGACGAAATGGGTGGACAGATGGTGCGCGAATTCCTGAACTTCGTGTCCGACGTCGCCGAAGATTCAGGAAACGTGATCGACGCCGCGGGCCGGGACTTCTACGACGTGTACGCAGATACCCTGGAAACGATCGACATGTCCTTCGATGACGACGGGCGACACAACCTCTCGCTAGTGCTGAGTCCTACGCAGGCAGAGAAGTTGAGGCAGAAGCCGCCGACAGCCGAGCAGGAGGCGCGTATCAACGCCGTCCTCGAACGCAGACGGGAGGAGTGGCGTGCTGCGAGACGTCGTCGCGACATTCCTTGACACCTTGACGGAACGGGAGTTCGACGGACCTCTTCTCGCGCTCTTGGCGTCCCGTGGCTTTACCGACATCCACCTCATCCACGGTGGGTTCGAGTTCGGCAAGGATGTTCTCGCCAAGCGGGCCGACCCGATGACAGGGGAGGTACGCCAGTACGCGATCCAGTCCAAGGCGGGCGACATCGGGCAGACCGAGTGGCGTGCCGTCCGCCCCCAACTCGAGGAGTCCGAGTACAACCCGCTGGGTCACCCGTCTTTCGACACCTCGCTCCCGAGAGTCGTCGTCCTTGTCACAACGGGCCGCCTCAAGGGTTCGGCTCCGACCGACGTAACGGAGTACCGAAAGACGGTTGCAAGCCGAGGGCTCGCCGACCTGGAGATCTGGGAGAAGTCTGACCTTGTCGGCTGGATGTGCCATGACCCAGTGATCGGGATCGCCGGCGAGGAAATCGAGGGGCCCTTGCTCTCGCTTCTCACCAGCATCCTCGACAAAGGCGTTACCGAGCGTCGCATCGAGACCTATGCGCGCCGGTGGCTACCCCCTTCGGGCCAGGCGACGCGTGCGGGGCTGGAGGCGGCAATCCTCGTCAACGCCCTGACACGCCAGAGACGACTGGACCTCGCAGCGAACGTGGCACTGCAATTCTTCCGAGCTGCCAATCAGGACACGGGAGCACCGGCCGGGCTGGCCGACGCCGCTCGTCGTCTTCTGCTGGATCTGTTCAGTCGAATGCTCGACCAGGTCGAGCACCTCTTGGACGATCCTCTCGACCTCGGCCGACGGACGGTGAGCAAATTCGGGTATCTAACCTACCCGGTGATCTGTTGCCGCCTGGCCGAAGCAGCTGCCCTAGGCCTTGCCCTCCTGCGCGAGTCGGACCCACCGCAAGTTGCCCGGTTCGAGAAGGCGCTTGAGTCCATTGCGCAGCAACCAGGCTCCGCAAGGCCACCGAGCGACCTATTCGCCGCGTCGGTCATAGCCACCACCGTCATGCTAGGCACAATTGGTCGCCAGGCCGCAGTAGACTACCTAGGAAGCGTGGCCCGCTGGCTCCTCGATCGCCACGACGACGACTTGGCGGGACTCGGACTGGCCTCTCTCGCTGAGGACGAGGAAACGACTGCCGAGAGGATGCTAGGCGGATCGCTGGCGAGCACCAGCCTCGAGCGACGCACGTCCAGTTATCTCGCTACTGCCGTGATGGACCTTGCCGTCCACCTCGGCGAAGAGAGCCTCTATGAGGCATTGCGGGAAAACCTCACTGCGCTCCGCATCATTCCTGAATCCACGAGCGCAGACGAAACGGTGGCGCACTGGAGGCGAGGTGGCGACCACGTGTGGCCACAACCCAAGGTTGACTTCGCGGCATGGGCTGCTCAGGTGGCGGCCAAGCCGGCTAGCGTCGATGCGGACCCCGTGACGGCCTTGCTTCTGACAGCCGCGTGCCGGTCGAGGCACTACCCCACACAGTGGCGCGCACTCGGCTGATTACAGCTCTGCTAGGCGGGGTTGGTCTTGATGCACAAGGAAATTGTCGCCACATGGCCGATGTCTTCTCCGCCGGGATCTCATAGTCGCCCGACGTAACGCGAACGCCACTGAGCGCACCTTTGCAGGTAGGCAGGTAACTGACTGTCAGCAAAACCCGTGGAGTCCCAGTCGCCGGGATCGTCGAAAGGTCTGGCCACGACGTACGCCCAGGCACCCGGACCCATGTCGCGGAATCTAATCATTGCAAGGTCATAGATGTCGTTCTCAAAGGCATCGAGAACATCCCATTCCGATTCCGTCAGGTCGCAAACCAGGTCCCCAGAGGCCGTCGAACCCGGGCTACTGACCAGGCCGGGATACACCTCGCCGGGGAGAGCTACAACCCGCCAATCGTCAGCGGCCACAGGGAGCCGGCTCGGGTTGCGACCGATGAGCACTTCCATAACTTCGGGGAACAGCAGGCTTCCGTAGACGAACAATGGCATTGGCGCTGCCCGCACACGGGCTAAGCGCCTGCCAGGCATGGGCGCCCCGTCCTCGCCCGTCACTCCACGCCACCCCATCGCAGGGTAAGTGCTTGGTTCGACACCAGGTTGTGGCGGGAGAGCCCGATCACGACGCCGGACTCGTCGGAGTCCCAAAAGAGGCCCTCGGCCGCCGAGATCTCGGAGCCGTCCGCCAGTTCCTCGGAGGCCGTGCAGAGCGCGAGAAGATCGAGGCCAGCATGCCGAAGCCGCATAGTGAACTCGGCAGTGGGACGAACGATCGACTGCCGCCAATAGTGATCCTCGACAAACCGGCCACCGGCAGCCCGATAGGCAATCGTTGCCGACTCCCCCGGCGCCAGCGCCGGGAGGATCTGACAAGCGAACTTGGTCATTGACGCCGAGTCGTGGACTCGCTGGATCATGATGCGTCGTCCCAGGCTGGAGTCGGTCGGCAACACCTCAAGATCGAGGTTCCCTCGTGTGGTTTCGAACCACATCTCGCGCGGCAGCCGAGAGAACGGCCGGTTCGTCTCGTTCACGAGCTCGTGGCAATAGGCGACCGTGGCCCAGCCATCTGCCGCAATGTCGATGTCCACCGACAGACGGCGCTCGATGACCCATCCCACCAGTTGCGCCGCATCGGCTGGCGGCGTACCGATCGCACCACAGAGGAGTTCGAACCGGGACTGTTCGGCCTCGGAAGCTCGCTCCAGAGCCGTATCAAGCGCACGCTGGATCTCAGGCCGCGGGGTGACCTCTGGCGCGCCGTTCCAGGTGGCGACTGTCCGGGTGGCTGTACCGAGGTGCTCGGCAAATGCCTCGTTGGTCAGACGGAGAGCCGCGCGCAAAGCGGCGGCATGCGCCCCGGTCCAGCTCTCGACAACGGTCACTGAAGGCTCGCTGGTCTCTCACAGGCGGTATCGAAACGGCCTCTCGAATTGCATCGCGCTTGCATCCTCTTCGCGCCGCGCGCCTTGCCAATGAACTGCCAGTGATCTGCGTCGCAACTGCACGACGACCGCACCGCCGTCGCATGGGCTAGGACGCCGAAGCGACCTTGACTGGCTGGCATGCACCTCGCACACCAGGACAGCGAACGATCTGTACCCCTACGTCGAGCACTCCTGGCCGTCACCGAGCATGGTTCAGAGCCCACGGCCGCTCACGCCTCTCCGCGTCTCTCGATCGCGTCCAGGCGTGTGTTCATCTCCCCCAGCTCGGCCCTGATGGCTGCCAACTGGTCGCCTATCTCGGCTGCATCTAGGAGCACTATCTGTTCGCCTGCAGCACGCTCAGCAACTCGCACCCCCGCCCCGGTCTTCGCCTCAAGCAAACCCATCTGGACGAGGTCTGCGAGCGCTGTGCGCACGGTGCCACGGGCGGACTTGTACTCGTCGGCAAGCTCACGCTCCGACGGCAACCACATTCCTGGCGACCACTCACCGGAGTCGATTCGTTTGACGAGTTCGCTGGCGAGCCGCTGCGCCTTCACTGGAGGTCTGGACATCTGGCCCTTGACGGTCCTTTCATGGACTAGTTACAGTCTAGTTATGGTCCGGTATTGGTCACTCTCCTGTCTGAGCCTATTGCAGCGCCAGGCGGTTTCACGATGAGCGGCGCGCGCCGGACACAAGACCACGGGACGAGCGTCCTCGACCTCGCGCTCGTCGAGCCGAGCCTCCCACGCCGTCGCCGCCGCTCAGACCCACGTGCTGCCCGGGCTCGGCGCCGCATGGTTCGAGCGCTACTGGCCTCACTTGCCCGCTCGGCTAGATCCGTCGACGCCAACAACTTCGGCGGTCTCGCATGAGGCCTCTACTTGCGGCCCGACAGCTCGGGCTCATTTCTCACTCTTCCTCTGCCGGTTCGCAGGGGTTGGCGGCGTCTGACATCGGGTCGGGCGCTGTCTCCGTAACCGAAGGGATGTACCTCTGATGTTGACGATGCCGTTGTTTCTGGCCGTGTTGTTCGTGGTTGTGGTGGTGGTGAAGGCCAAGAAGGAGATGCTTGGCCCGGTGCTGCTGGGTGCGGTGTTGGGGTTGACGATGGCCTCGACGGCGTTCGGTCCGCCGTTGACTGGTGGGTTGCAACAGATGACCAGCGCCGTGGTTGCCGCGTTGTCGGAGGCTGCGCAGTCCTCGGGTGGTGGCCAGTGATGGCCACCACTTCCTCGGCACTGGCTGCAGCGGTGGCGGTGGGGTCCTCGCTGGACACGCCGCACCAGGTGCCCGCGGTTCTGCCGCCATCGGCAGCGACGCGGGTGCGTGCAGTGGCTGCGGTGGAGGCTGCGCGGGTGCTGCTCCTGGCCGCGGGTGACACCGCGGACGCTCGCTGTGACCGCCGTACCGCGAGCCGGTGCTACGACGCCGCGGGTGAGCTGGCCTGGCTCCAGGCCGTGACCGCACAGAGGTCAGACCGATGACCACCGCCAGGCCCTCGCGTACGGCGGTGTGGCCGCTATGGCTACTCGCTCTGCCGGCGTTTGTCGCGGTGTGGTCGGGCTGGGTCGGCCTCGGGCGCCTGTGTGGTTTCGGGGTGGTCCAGCCACTCCCGGGAATCGCCGACGGTTTCGAGATCAACACCGCGGTCACGTTGCCGATCGGTATGGAGGCCTACGCCGCGTATGCGCTGCGGGTGTGGCTCACCTCGACCAGTGCGGCGGCGGTGCGGTTCGCCAAGCGTTCGACGATCGCCGCCCTGACGTTGGGCGCTGCGGGTCAGGTGGTCTACCACCTGTTGACCGCGGCGGGCGCTACGAGTGCCCCGGTCGCGGTGACTGCTCTGGTGGCGGTGCTGCCGGTCGCGGTGCTCGGGATGGGCGCCACTCTGGCGCACCTGGTCACCCAGGAGCACACCACCGCTGACCACAAGGCAGCGGCCACGGCCGAGCGGCGGCGTCGCCCCCAGCTCAACGACACGAGCCGGCCGGCGGAGCGGGTGTCTGGGTCTGCGGTCACCGCACGGCAGGCTCCTGGCCAGGCTCGGCGGGTGTCGCGGGCTGCGGCGGGTGTTCCTGATGAGGCGGTGGTGTTGCTGGCCTCGGAGCCTGGTCTGTCCGCTGTCGAACTCGCGGCACGACTGAACGTGTCGGAGCGGACCGCACGCAGGTACCGCGCCGCCGCCCAGCATCCCGAGACCACCACCACGCACGCCGAGGCGGACACCCGAGCCGATGAGGGGGAGGCAGCCTGATGAACAACCACCAAGACGACACCACCAGCTCGGTGGAGGGTGTGATGTCCGACGAAGCGGCGGGGTCAGTTGTCCGGCCGCTGGCCGGTCAACCAGCCGGGCCGGCGTCCGGTCACAGCGGCCACGTCGACAACAGCGTGGCCACGGACAGCCCGGACAGTGTGACCGTGGCCGTACCGGTGGACAGTGTGGCCGGTCGGCATGCGGACAGGTCGCCTGATCCGGTGTCCGGTGGTTCGTTGCCGGTGCCGGTTGATGAGGTGGTCGAGGGCGAGATCGTCTCTGATGAGGAGTCGGCCGAGATCGACCGTCGTCTGGCGGGCCGGGGCGTGTTGGCCCGCCGTGCGGTCACGAGTACCCAGGTTGCGGTGCGGGTGTCTCGATCGGTGGTGTCGCATGAGCGGACCCGGACCGTCGGGAAGGTGGTGTTGCGGGAGTCGTGGATGGTCGTGCAGGGCCTGGAGTCCTGGGCCAAGCGGGCGTGGGATGCCTCCACGATGGGGACCTACCGCCGGCAGATCAAGGCCGCTGAGGCAGTCGGGGACCGTGAAGAGCTCAAGGAGTGGATCGACCGCAAAGAACTCGCCACCGAACGCCGGCATCGTCGGCTGATGGACCTCCCGCAACTGGCCTGGGGTGTGACTCGGGTCGCGCTGGCGGTGCTTGTCGGTGCACCCGCGGTGGTGTTTCTGATTGCAATTCTGGCGGCGGCGACGGGGCATGGGTCGTTCGCCGGGGTGTGGTTGGGGTTCTTCGCCGCGATCGGGTTCGCTCTCGCGGTCGGCGCCCTGGCCTGGAGCGCGCTCAGTGTGTTGGCTCCGGTGTTGGTGGTGGTGGCGGCGTGGCGCGAAGGCAGGCGCCGCGCGGAGCCCCCGGCCTGGCTGATCACGACCGGCGAGACTGATTGGGACGCCACGGTTGATGAGACCACCATCGCTAGGGCTCTGGACGCGCTGCGGATCCCTGCGATCACCCAGTATCTCAAGGCCGGCCACCGGCTCCAGTTCATCACCGGCGCCCGCGTGGACGGCCGGGGCACGCATGCGATTGTCCGGTTGCCGGATGGGGTGACCGCGGAGAAGGTCGCGAAACGCCGCGCCGATCTGGCCACCGGTCTGCGGCGTGCAGCGAAGGAGGTGTGGCCGACCACCGGCAGCGAGGCGGGGATCCTCGATCTGTGGATCGCGGACAAGGGCGCACTCGCCGAGGGCGCCGGGCCGTATCCCCTCCTCGCGGGTGGGCTGGTGGATGTGTTCAAGGGTGTGCCGGCTGGGCGGACGTTGCGGGGGACGCCGTTGTTGGCGCCGATCATGGAACGCAACACCATCACCGGAGGGATGCCCGGCCAAGGCAAATCGTCCTCCGCGCGGGACCTGATGATCGGCTGCGCCCTGGACCCGACCGCCGAGCTGCGGATCTGGATCCCGGACACCAACTTCGACTTCGAAGCGTTCCGCCCCCGCTGCTCGCGCTTCGTGATGGGCG
>JBOFLH010000024.1:0-2520 GCA_051657765.1 Nocardioides sp.
GTCTTGCCCCCGGCTGACTTGCCGCCCGATGAGTGCCCGCCGTACGTCTTGCCGCCGACCGATTGGGCACCACCACTCTTGACGTAGGGGCGATCTCCCCGCGCGCGCGGGGCGCCCGCCTTGTCTTGAGCCTTGCGGCCTTGGTAGGGCTTCTTGTAGCCACCCGTGGTGCCGCCCTTGTAGGCGCCCGCGGCGTGCGCGGTCCGCGCCGGGCCGACGGTGCCGGACTCGGCCAGCGCATCGGCCGTCATCGGCTCCGGCGCCGAACGCGAGTCATGGTGCCGTACAACCACACCCGCGCCTTGTTGGAGACGGACCACCTGGTTGATGAACTTGGGCGTAGTGATCGTCACCACGCACCCGGTCAGACCGGCTCGCGCGGTACGACCGGACCGATGCAGATAGGCCTTCGGGTCACTGGCCGCATCGAAGTGCACCACCAGATCCACGCTGTCGACGTGAATGCCGCGGGCCGCGACATCGGTCGCGACCACCGCCTGAACATGCCCATTGCTGAACTTGTGCAGATTCCGCTCGCGCACCCGCTGACTGAGATCACCGTGCAGATCGACGGCGTCGATGCCCTGATCGTTGAGTGATTCGGCCAGATCCATCGCCGCCTCCCGGGTGCGGGTGAACACGATGGACTTGCCATTGGCACGCACCAGCCGGGCGGTGGCGTCAATCTTCTCCTTGAACCCGCCAACCACCAGGGTGTGGTGGGTCATGGTGGTGACCGCACCGGCATTCGGGTCCAATTCGTGCAGCGTTGGCTCCCGAAGATGGGCCTTGACCAGTGCGTCGACATCGCCATCGAGAGTGGCACTGAGCAGCATCCGCTGGCTGCCCTCGGGAGTCATCGCGACGAGCTTGTCGACTGCGGGATAGAACCCGAGGTCGCAGAGATGGTCGGCTTCGTCGAGCACGGTGATCTCCACGTCATCAAAGAAGCAGTAACCCTGCTCCAACAGATCGTCGAGACGGCCCGGGGTGGCGACCACGATATCGGCCTTCTGTCGTAGCTGTCGAGTCTGCCGCTCATAGGGCGTGCCGCCATAGATGGTCACCATCTTCAGGTGCATGGCGCCAGCGAGCGGCTCGATGGCCTTGGCCACCTGGTTGGCCAGCTCGCGAGTTGGCACGATGATCACCGCACGCGGATGGCACGGCCGGGACTTCGTGCCGGACAGGCGGGCCAAGATCGGCAACCCGAACGCCAGCGTCTTGCCCGAACCGGTCCGGGCCCGACCCAACACGTCCCGGCCGCTCCTGGCATCCGGAATCACCGCAGCTTGGACCGGCGTAGGGCTGGTGATCCCCTGCTCGGCGAGAGCCGCGATCAGCGCATCGGGGAACTCGGCAAACACTCCCGGACCCGCCACCCCCGGGTCACCGTCACCTGGCGACGCGTCACTCACAACGAGCGAGACGTCACCAGCTCCCGGCGAGACCTCGTTCAAGAGGAGCGACACGTCACTCAGACCGAGCGAGACGTCACTCAATGCGGGTATGCCGTCGCTCGTACTGGTCAGGGGCCGGTCGAGGGTATCTAGCTGGTCAATGATGGGCGCGGACATACTTCACTGCTTTCAATGTGGTGGAGCGCGGGCGCGTCCAGCGCGAAGCCACGGGTGTGGATCCGTCGAGCCAGCAAGACGCTCCCGGACACCTGGTGCGGTGTCCGGATTCTCTGGCACCCGATTCGCTGGTCTCCGCGCGATCCTGACCGCGCACCACACCGGGCTTCAAGAGAAGAGCATCTCGACGTGGAGATGCCCTCGGCTAAGCACAGTCTAGGATCGACCGGACGAAGCCGGTTAATCCCGGCGCGTGCGACCGCGGCATCGACGCGATGTCTCACCGGCTCCAGCTTGCCTATCGCAGCGCCAGGGCAGCCAGGGCGGCATTCACGATCGACCCGGCGTCCAGGTCGTGGGCCCGGTAGAGGTCCGCCACCGTCCCGGACTGGCCGAAGGAATCCACGCCCAGCGACACGGCGGGCACACCCAGGGCCGAACCGAGCCAGGCCATCGCGTGCGACGACGCGTCGTGCACGGTCACCATCGGCGCCGACATGTCGAAAGCCTGACGCAGGGCGCCGGCGACGGACGGCGTGGTCGCCGTGCGGATCCCCTGGCGCAGGGTCCGTTGCCACGCGGCGTACAACCGGTCCAATGACGTCACGTCGATGACGTGCACCCGGAGTCCCTCGTCCTCCAGTTCGGCCGCCGCGGCCAGCGCCTCCGGCACTGTCGCCCCACACGCGGCGATCTGCACTGTAGGGCGGCTGGCGTCACGCACCCGGTCGCCCGCGTCGATCAACCGGTAGGCCCCCGACAAAACCTGACGACGCAAGGTGGCATCGCCGATCCTTGCCCGCGCGTCCGCGAACGGCGCCTGGTCCAACGGTCGGGTGGTCAGCCGGAAGTAGTAGGACCCGTCCTCGCTCTGACCGAACACATCTGCCTTGGCCCCGGACGCCGCCGCAGCGATGTTGCCGAGCGCGGCGCACAGCAGCCA
>JBOFLH010000025.1:0-30132 GCA_051657765.1 Nocardioides sp.
CGGAGGCGGTCGCGTTGTCGCTGGACCAGGTCGGCGGGGTCGATCTGGAGTTGATTGCGCGGCTCCTCGGCCTCGAGGTGGATGAGGCGAGGGCGCAGCTCGGGACGTTGGTGTTCGACGACCCGGCCACCGACCGGCTAGTGCATGCCCCGGAGTACCTCTCGGGTGATGTCCGCACCAAACTCGATCAGGCGCGCGCCGCCGCAGCAGACGATGACCGGTACGCGGTCAACATCGAGGCGCTGGTCGAGGTGGTTCCTGAGTCGATCGGGATCGATCAGATCGAGGCCCGGTTGGGGTCGGTGTGGATCACCGCAGCGGTCCACCAACAGTTCCTGACCGAACTCCTCGACGACTCCAGTGTGCGGGTGGAGAACCCGATGCCGGGTGCGTGGGAGGTCCGCGGCCTCGGGTCCAGCCTGCTCGCGTCGAACCAGTGGGGTACCGAGCGGCGGCCGGCGCCAATGTTGGCAAAGACCGTGATGGAACAGCGGCGGGTGGAGGTCTACGACGAGTACGACGACGGGGTCCGGGTCCGGCGGGTGTTGAACGCGGTCGAAACCACCGCAGCCCAGGAGAAGGCCGAAGCGCTCCAGGAGAGGTTCTCGGCGTGGGTATGGGAAGACCCAGCCCGTGCTGTCGAGCTCGCGGAGGTGTACAACCGGCGGTTCAACTCGATCCGGCTACGCGACTACAACACCACTGGGGACTACCTGACCCTCCCAGGGTTGGCGGCCTCGATCGAACTCCGGGCCCATCAGCGGGCCGCGGTGGCCCGGATGATCGCCGAACCCGCAGTCGGGTTGTTCCACCAAGTCGGCGCCGGGAAGACACTGGAGATGGTGGTCGGCGCCACCGAACTACGCCGGATGGGACTGGTCTCCAAGCCCGCGGTGGTGGTGCCCAACCACATGCTGGAGCAGTTCAGCCGGGAGTGGATCCAGGCCTACCCCCAGGCCCGGATCCTGGCCGCCTCCACCACCGATCTGGCTGGTGACAAGCGTCGGTTGTTCGTAGCCCGGGCCGCGGCCAACGACTGGGACGCGGTCATCATGACCCAAGGGGCGTTCAAGAAGATCGGGCTCTCGCCCGAGTTCGGGGCCGCCTATATCGACGCACAGCTCAACGAACTCCGTACAGCCCTGACCGCCGCCCGGGCTGATGGTGCGTCGATGAGTGTGAAACGGATCGAGAAACGCATCCTGACCGTCGGTGAGCGGTACAAGAAGGCCCTCGACCTGCCCCGCGACCCCGGGATCTCGTTCCAGAACACCGGCATCGACTACCTGATCGTCGATGAGGCCCACATGTACAAGAACCTGGCCACCGAATCCAACATCAGCGACGCCGCGATCGCCGGCAGCCAACAAGCCACCGACCTCCACATGAAGCTGGAGTACCTCCGCGGCCGCCACGGCGGCCGGGTCGCGACCATGGCCACCGCCACCCCCTTGGCAAACTCGATCACCGAGGCCTACATCATGCAGCGCTACCTCCGCCCCGACCTGTTGGCCGCCGCGGGTATCACCTCCTTCGATGGGTGGGCGGCCACGTTCGGGTCCCAGGTCACCGGGATCGAGATGGGCCCCGCGGGCGGGTTCCGCCTCAAGACCCGGTTCGCGAAGTTCCAAAACGTCCCCGAAATGCTGCGGATGTGGCGAGTGTTCGCCGACGTCAAAACCGGCGCCGACCTCAACCTCCCCGTCCCCCAACTCGCACCCCGGCCAGGCGACGGTGTCCGCGACGTCGAGACCGTCGTCCTACCCCCCACCCCCGAACTTGAGGCCTACATCGCCCGCATCGCCGACCGCGCCGAACTCGTAGCCAACCGGGCCGTGGATCCGGCCGAAGACAACATGCTGCTGATCAGCACCGACGGCCGCAAAGCCGCGCTCGACCTCCGCCTGGTCGACCCCGGTGCGGTCCCCTCAGGGCTAGTCAAGCTCGACGCCGTGGCCGAACGCATCCTCGAGCACTGGCACCGCACACGCACGAACACCTACCTGGATGAGGCCACCGGCCAACCCAGCCCGGTCCCCGGGGGCCTACAGTTGGTGTTCAGCGATCTCGGCACCCCCCATGAGACCCGCTGGGATGCCTACACCGAACTCAAAACCCTCCTCGTCGCCGGCGGCATGCCCTCTGATGCGGTGCGGTTCATCCACGAAGCCACCAACGACGCCGGCAAGGCCCGACTGTTCGCCGCGGCCCGCGCCGGGCACGTCGCGGTCCTGGTCGGGTCGACCGCGAAGATGGGAGTCGGCACCAACGTCCAAAACCGCCTCACCGCCCTGCACCACATCGACTGCCCCTGGCGCCCCGCCGACCTCGAACAACGCGACGGACGCGGGATCCGACAAGGCAACCAAAACCGTGAGGTGGCCATCACCCGCTACGTCGTCGAACGCAGCTTCGATGCCTACTCCTGGCAGACCGTAGCCCGCAAAGCCGCGTTCATCGCCCAGATCATGACCGGCCGCCTCGACGCCCGCGAGATCGAAGACATCGGCGACACCGCCCTCTCCGCAGCCGAAGCCAAAGCCCTCGCCTCCGGAAACCCACTCATCTTGGAGAAAGCCACCGCCGACCAGGCCCTCCAGAAACTCCGCCGCCAAGAAACCGCCCACCACCGCGCCCAATCCACACTGCGACTCACCCAACACACCACCCAACAAACCATCGACCAATCCACCCATGCCCTCGAGCTGCTCCACGCCGCCCAACGGCGCACCACCGACACCGCCGGCGAGAACTTCCACATCACCATCGACGGCCGCCGGTACCGCACCCGGCCCGACGCCGCGGCCGCGCTCACCGCCTGGGCAAAAGTCCATGACTACGCGATCCGTTCTACCGGCCGCCGCGACCAACCCCTGATCGTGGGTGAGATCGGTGGCCACCAGCTCACCGCCTACGGCGACCAACACTTCGACCTCACCCACGGCACCACACCCACTGTCGTGTTCGGGCTCGCCGAGGTACCCGGGTCGCACGCCCCGATCAAACTCGCCGACCTCACCACCAAACCCAACCTCGGAGCCATCCGCACCCTGGAAAACAAACCCGCCGCGATTGGTCGGCGCATCACCCAACTCGAAGCCGAACTCCACGACGCCCACCGCACCCTGGCCGACGTCCAACCCCGCCTCGGGCAACCCTTCCCCCACGCCGCCGACCTCAAGGCCGCTGCCCGACGCGTCGAAGAGATCGACCACGCCCTCAACGAACTCAGCAAACCAGGGCCTGACCATTCCGACCCATCACCAGCGGCAGTAGCTGACCCAGACCTGACGGAGCAGAGCGCTGAGCCTCGTCGGATCGGCGGCGCGGCAGTCGAACGTCGTACCCCACCGACCGGACCAGCAGGATCCAACCGTGCAATCGGACTACCGCCGCGATAAGGCCACAGGCCACCGCGACGTCAGTAGTAGATCTCGCTACGGTGTCCGAGGTCGAGGGTGAGGATGACGACCTGGTTGTGGTCGATGTCGAGGATGATGCGGTAGTCACCGACCCGGTAGCGCCACAGGCCGGCCAAAGGGCCACTGAGCGCTTTGCAGGGTGCGGTCGGATCTTCGAGCGTTCCGAGACGGACGAGAGCAGTTCGGATGCGCCGCACCACCTGCCGATCGAGCTTGCGAAGCGCCTTTTCGGCGCGAGGTGCGACCTCAATACTCCACTGAGGGTTGTCGTACCACATTCATAGATAGGCGAGCTGTCTCCGCTCCCGCGAGACAGTGGTCGCGCTAGTCCTCGCTATCGAGCCCGAGATCAGCCGCGACTTCATCGAGGGGACGGGTGCCGATCTCGCCCTTGCGGATCGCCTCGGCTTCGGCTCGCAGGGTATAGGCATACTCAAGCTCGGCCAGGTGTTCGGCAACCGCCTCGCGCACATAGAACGCGACAGGCCGTCCGGTCGATGCGGCGAGAGCGTCGAGTCGGGTCTTGATGTCGTCGGGAAGACGGACACTCAACACGCCTGTAGACATGTATACATTGTGCCACACGTGCGTGGAATCGGCCTCATGCTGGTGGATCAGGCCCGTAGCCGCTTCGCCACCGATCTCACCCTGCACCGGCCCCGCACCCGCAGCGGCCAGCGACAAACTCCGCGTCACCATCGACGGAACCACATAACCTCCCGCAGCCACACAGAGACCGCGCTCACCAGGTTGCGCAAGACCAGAATCGCGGCTTGTCAGGGCGATCGCCCGTCAGTGGCGACAGGCCGGAGCGGCCGCCTAGCGAACCTCGTGAAGATGCCGAGGACCCGGCAGCTCATCGAAGAGGTCGGCGACCTCGGTCATGGTTCGCACCGTCTTGACGCCGGGTGGGGGCTCGACAGATCGGCACAACAGCAGGGCACTGCAGCCGGCTACCAACGCAGCCTCGTAGTCTTCGCGACGGCTGTCTCCGACATGCAAGACAGTGCCGATCGGCACTCCGAGCTCCTGCGCAGCGTCGGTCCAGACCCGCGGGTCAGGCTTCCAACGATCTCGCTCGCTCGCCAAATGAACGTGGTCGAACACCTGGTCAAGACCGACTGTGCAGGGCGGAGTGTTGCCGTTGGACAGCAGCCCGAGCCGGACTCGGCCCCGCAAGCGGCCCAGCGCGTCGACCACATCCGGGTAGCACACCGTCCGGGCCCGCCGCACGAGAAGGAAATCCGTCACCAGACGATCGAGATAAGCCGGCGACAACGCCACGCCTCGCAGGCTCGTCACGGTGGCAAATGAAGTCCGGCGCACTACGTCCATCGCCACGTTCGGATTCGCTTTCGCCACCTCCTCACGGGCCACCTCCAGCTCTCCCACACTGACCGATGCCACAGCGGGATGGTCCCTGTTCAACCTGGCGGCAGTGGCCTCCAACGCTGCTCGCGCGGCCGCGTGGATGTCCCACAGAGTCGCATCGCCGTCGAAGGTCACCGCCCGGACCGAAGACACTTCCGGCACCCTCTCCCGGACGCTACCTGGCGAACTGGTGACGTCCATTACATTGACTCTCCGTTCTCGCGTAACGCCCGTTGCAAACGCCGCACCGTCTGGGAGCTGACATTCGTCCCCAACCGGTCACTCAAAGCGGCCGCAGCTTCACGAACCGTCGGGGACACGGCGTACTCGGAGAGCAACTGCCTAAGGTCATCGACGCCGGGACGACGCCCAGGCGGGCGGCCACCACCCGAGCGCCGCGCCACCGGGAAGCTCCACTCGTGAGCTTGCCCCCGGCGCCACCGATAGATAGAGCCACGTGCCGGGGCCGGCTCAACCGCATCGGGCTGAGGCAAGTACCCATCACGACCCCGCTCCCAGGCGGCAAGGCTGTCCTCGACATAGCGCTTGAACGTATCTCGACTGACTCCTCTGATCTGGGCGAACTCCCGCACCCCGACAAGTTCCTCAGACCCCTCGGGCGCCGCCGGGGGCGCGACCTGAGCCGGCCGGGCGGCGGCGTAGGCGTCAAGGTCCTGCAGAGCGAACCAGACCTTCCCGCTTGCCCGATACGGCAGCGGCTCAGGCCAGCCCGTCGCCCGACGACGCGCTGGGCTGGAGTACACCTGCACCGTGTTGACCGGGATATCGAGGTACTCCGCCGCCCCAACCCGAGTTGTAGCGCGTCGCCCGTTGACATCCCTGACTTCCACCGCCACCTCCAACGCATCGCGCGACATTCGTCCGACACCCGTAGGTGCGGGTGTTGGCCAGCCTGCGCATCTCACCTAGGCTCGTACAGGCACGCACCGGCGGTCCTGAAGAGCCGCTAACTCACCACGAGTACATAATAATACCCTATGCCTGGCCGTCGAGATTTCCGACATCACCCTCACAGCCAAGGCGGGAAAGCGGATTCGATGGGAAGACTCGGCAACGGTAACGATCGCCAACCAGGCACAACCCCTGCGCCACCCTCGCAGTACGCACCCCTGGAGTACGACGCGGTACGAGGCCTTGCCGACGACGTCGCGGCGACTCTTGGCAGTGCGATGATCTGTCCCAAGCCGGCTCCGTTGGCCGAGGCGGCCTGGCAAGCTGGTCTAGCTCTGCAACGAGTCGCCGAAGCGCTCGCCACCGACGGCCTTGAGAGCGTCCAACCACTCTCGTCCCTAGCCCACCACGGCGAGTGCATACGCCGAGCCGCCCATGAAATGCTGGCCGATCAAGCGCCGGATCACCTAGCGCAACAGATTCAGCAGCAAGCCCAGAAAGCACATGGCTTACACGCTGTGATCCACGAGGCGATACTTACGGTCGCGTTGCCCAACGGCGAATACGTGTGCATAACGGTCACCCCGCCGACCCAAGAGAACACTCACGATTTGGCAACCTGGGAGGTCGACGGCGACACCCCGCTCTCCGCACCAGATCCACTCGCCCACTTGGAGATCTCCTCGACCCTGGCAACGCTTGCTGGCTTGATCACGGCCGCGCTGAACCAGCAGAACTCGGGCTAGATTGCAGCATCTGGCTCGGCTGAACAACGGACGCTGTCGTCGTCGCGACGGGCATCATCGGCAGTGAAGCCCCGGGCGCGGTCCAGCGCCTGGATCTTGGAGTTCTCGTTCTGAATTGGGGATACCAGAGCGATCCGAACCGAGTAGCCCAAGTTGATCTATATCAAGATATGGGGTATTATTATAGACATAGTTCACCCCAGCCCCGGAGGATCTGCCATGAGTGCACGTCACCCCAACGAACCCTTCGCCCTACTCTCACACCACCGCTCCGGCTCGAACTTCGTGACCGAACTCCTCTGGCGCCACCCCGCCCTCCAGGTACTCATCGAGCCACTCGCTCAACACCTCGATATATTCATCACTCATGATCTTCAAGCTTGGCCACAGCACCTCACAACGGACGCACTGGAGGCCCTGCGCCGACCATTCGAGAGACGCTATCTGACCAATCTCGGCACCTGGTTGCGCGCTCAGGCCGGTCGCGGATTCAAAGAAACCCGCCTGGCCGAGAAGATCGAATGGTTCAACACCGCCGTAGCACCGGTACGCACCATCGTCCTCGTGCGCGACCCCCGCGCAGTGACCGCCTCCATCCTGGCACGCCCCCACATGGTGGACTACTGGATTCCCGCCGACCACATCAAGCACCTTCCAAATACGTTCGACCATCACCGCGCCCACCGCGATCCGATCTATCGAAGCGCAGCCATCTGGACCTATCGGTACACATGCCTACTCTCACAGGCGGAAACCGCAGGCGCACCGACGGTGGTGCTGGAGAAACTCATGCACAACCCCGCCCGAGAGATGTCCGCAATCGAGACATACCTAGACATCGACCACTTCGACTACACCGACACCCTTGCCGAACTATGGACGCCAACTACCGCCGGCACATACTCCACTCGTCGTGACCCCGCCACCGTTGCCACCAGTTGGCGTGCAGCACTTACCCGCGAAGACCTGGCGGTAATCGGCACTACGTGCGGACCGCTCATGGACCACTTCGGCTACTAACCGCGCACGACTAGGTCCGAGCAGGGCAAAGTCGCACCCAATGGCTTCCACTAACTAATAAAATGGGGTATTATTAAAGACATGCGATCCCGTCTTCGAGGAGTATCGTCGTGACCCACCTTCTACTCCCCACACTGGTTCACCTCACTGATCGAAAAACATCCACCGATGGCCTTCTCACCGCCACCGCGATCACGAATGCACAGATCTTGCCGCTTCTCAACCAGATACACGCCCGGCGGCCCCGCCGCGATCTTCGCCACCTGATCAATCTGACCAATCCCAACCTGCCCCTGCGCAGGACCACCGACGGCTTCACCTGCAACCCAGCATCCATGGACCACCCCGCCGTAGGTGTCACGTGGTACGGCGCAGCCATGGTCGCCCGCGCGGCAGGCGGACGCCTACCCACCACCAGCGAACGGTGGTCGTGCTGTCAAGAGGACGAAGACATCTACCCCTGGGGTATCGAAATGCCCACACCCAAGCTCGCGAACTTTGGCCACCACCACGGCGGAACCACCCCCGTCGGCCTCATCGGCCAACCAGTCAACGGCATCGAAGACGTCACCGGCAACGTCTACGAATGGACCTGCGAACCAGCCGCCGATGGAATCAGCCGCGCAACAGCCGGAGCAGGGTGGTCCAGCTCAGCCAACGAACTGCGCATCGGTCACACCGAAAGCAGGCTGCCACTCATGGCGAGCGCATCGTGCGGATTCCGAATCTGGCTGCCCACCCCCGCCGAATCCATCTCCCCGCAATAGGGACCCACAACCGACCGAGATACCGGACACACCCTGGTTGGCGAAGAAGTCCGCCACTCACTCCTGCTCTGCTACCACCCGGACTCCCTGCCAACCAGGGTGAGTTTGCGGAGCCGGGTCGCCTCCCGCACCGTCACGGTGCCGCCGCACCACTCGACCGCCTCACTTACTGAGAGGCCTTCGTCCTCGGTCAACCCACGTAACGCGTCGGCCGCGCGCGTCTCGGCCTCGGTGACGGCTTGGTCGCGTTCCCCGATCGCGACCATCACCTGCTCGGCCAGCGCCATCAACCTTCGCTCACGCTCGGCACGCTCGGCGCGCCTT
The DNA here is from genome assembly GCA_051657765.1 of Nocardioides sp. Taxonomy (GTDB): domain Bacteria; phylum Actinomycetota; class Actinomycetes; order Propionibacteriales; family Nocardioidaceae; genus Nocardioides. Next base: position 8,563 of record JBOFLH010000025.1, read on the forward strand.
GTTTGGGCGATCTCCCGCGCGGTACGCCGCGCCTGCTGCCTGATCGTCTGTTGGCTCATCCGGGGCATTCCTCACTGATCGACACGAACTCTGACACCCACCTACGACATCCCCAGCCCGCCCAGCGATCACCGTCGCCGAAACTCCCACCAAACCCCCCGCTGAACCAGACGATCCGGCAGCAAGCCACCGACCACCAGCTGCCGTCCCCACCGTCGCGACCAGCCGCCACGTACCCCCGGATTCATGCGAACTTCGAAGTGCCATACACCTCTTGCATTCCCGGCATCCAGCGACCGTCACCCGCACCCAAGAAGGTGCGCGGAAATGCGCTCGACGGTGATCGCCGGGGCCTGCCAGTGGGCCGTAGGTGGGTGTGACGATGAGCCTGCACAAGCTGACCGCGGGGTCGGGGTATGACTACCTGACCCGGCAGGTCGCCGCGCTCGACGCCACCGACAAAGGCCACACCGGGCTCGCGTCGTACTACACCGAACGCGGTGAAACCCCCGGTATCTGGGTCGGGTCCGGGATGACCGGCATCGACGGCCTCGACGCCGGGGATGTGGTGACCGCTGATCACATGCAGAACCTGTTCGGCGCCGGCCACCACCCCCTGGCCACCGAACGCACCCACCAGCTGGACCTGAGGATCGGGCGACCCGACCAGCCGAGTCCGACCAAAGCCGACTACCAGGCCGTGGCGCGGTTGGGCGCCCCGTACAAGGTCTACGACGGCGACATCAGTACCTTCCGGGTCGAGGTCGCCACCCGCCTCGCCGCCCTCAACCACGCCCAAGGTCTGCCCGGGGATTGGCCAGTGCCGGCTCCTGAGCGGGCGAAGGTCCGTACTCAGGTGGCGCGGGAGTTCTTCACTGCCGAGTATGGCCGCGCGCCTGCCGATGCCCGCGAGCTCGCCGCCACCATCGCCAAACACTCCCGCCCCAAGACCACCGCGGTCGCCGGGTATGACTTGACCTTCTCCCCGGTCAAGAGTGTCTCGGTGTTGTGGGCGATCGCCGACCCGACGACGGCCGCGGTCATCGAACGCGCCCACCACGCCGCGGTCAAGGATGCGCTGGAGTTCCTCGAGACCCGGGCGTTGTTCACCCGCCGCGGCGTGAACGGTGTTCGGCAAGTCGACGTACGCGGGCTGGTGGCCACCGCGTTCACCCACCGCGACTCCCGCGCCGGCGATCCCGACCTCCACACCCACGTCGCGGTCGCGAACAAGGTCCAAACCCTTGACGGGCACTGGCTCGCGATCGACGGCCGCCCCCTCCACAAAGCCGTCGTGTCGGCCTCGGAGACCTACAACACCGCCCTCGAACGACACCTGATCGACACCCTCGGGGTCCGGTTCGAAGAGCGCCCCAACCCCGACACCCGCAAACGCCCGGTCCGCGAAATCCTCGGCGTCACTCCGGCCTTGAATACCCGGTTCTCCAAGCGCCGGCTCAACATCGAAGATCACCGGACCGGGCTGGTTGCGGCGTTCCAGGCCACCCACGGCCGCCCACCGACTCCGGTGGAGACTATCCAGCTCTCCCAGCAAGCCACCTTGGAAACCCGCGACGCGAAACACGAAACCCGCACCCTGGCCGAACAACGCGCCGCGTGGCACCGCGAGGCCGTCGAGGTCCTCGGCAGCACCCGCCGCATCAAACAGATGATCCACACCGCACTCCACCCACCCCAAGCCGCCCCACCCGTACGGGATGCGGCATGGCTGGCCAGTACCGCTGACCGGATCCTCACCACCCTGGAAGCCAGCCGCAGTACCTGGCAGTACTGGCACGTCTACGCCGAAGCCCAACGCCAAGTCCGCGGCGCCGAGGTGCCCACCGACCAGGTCGCCGAGGTCGTCAGAGCGCTGGTCGCCGAGGTCCTCGGCGGATCCTCGGTCAACCTGGCCCGCCCCACCGACGGCATCACCGAACCCCCCGCCCTCCGCCGTGCCGATGGGAGTTCGGTGTACACCCCCGCCGGGTCGGCCCTGTTCACCTCGAGCACGATCCTGGCCGCCGAACAACGCCTCGTCGAGGCCGCCGGGTACCGCGACCGGCCCGCCGTCGACGACGCCGCGGTCGAACTCGCCTTGTTGGAGTCGGTCGCCAACGGCATCACCCTCAACCCCGGACAAGCCGCCCTGGTCCGGGAAATGGCGATCTCCGGGGCCCGGCTCCAGTTGGCGATTGCGCCCGCCGGATCCGGCAAAACCACCGCCATGCGCGCGCTGGCCACCGCCTGGGCCGCCAGCGGCGGCACCCTGGTCGGCCTCGCCCCGTCCGCGGCCGCCGCCGACGCGTTACGTACTCAGATCGACACCCACACCGACACCCTGGCCAAACTCACCCACACCCTGACTCAAGCCCAACAGGCCGGTGCACCGGTCCCGGAGTGGGTCGCCGGCATCGGGCCGGCCACTCTCGTGGTGATCGACGAGGCCGGCATGGCCGACACCCTCGCCCTGGACGCCGCGGTCACCTACATCCTCGGGCGCGGCGGTTCGGTCCGCCTCGTCGGCGATGACCAACAACTCGCCTCCATCGGCGCCGGCGGCGTCCTCCGCGACATCGGCGCCACCCACGGTGCACTCCAACTCACCGAACTCGTCCGGTACGCTGACCCCGCCGAAGGCGCCGCCACCCTCGCCCTACGCGACGGGAAACCCGAAGCGCTCGGGTTCTACCTCGACCGCGGCCGGATCCACGTCGGCGATCTGGCCACCATGACCGAAGCCGTCTTCGACGCCTGGCTCACCGACCGCACCGCAGGCCTCGACTCGATCATGCTCGCCCCCACCCGCGACCTCGTCGCCGAACTCAACCGGCAAGCCCGCGCCCACCGCCTCACCACCCACCCTCCCCAAGACGGGGTGGTGCGGCGGCTCGGCGACGGCAACGACGCCTCGGTCGGGGACCTGATCATCACCCGCGAAAACGACCGCCGGCTCCGGACTTCGGCCACCGACTGGGTGAAGAACGGCGACCGCTGGATCATCCTCGACATCGGCGACGGCGGGGACCTCACCGTGCAACACACCCAACACCGCCGCATCGTGCGGCTCCCCGCCAGCTACGTCCAGGCCGCGGTCGAACTCGGCTACGCCTGCACCATCCACACTGCCCAAGGCGTCACCGCCGACACCATGCACGGCCTCGCCACCGGCTCGGAGTCACGCCAACAGCTCTACACCATGCTCACCCGCGCCATCCACGCCAACCACCTCTACCTCCAAACCGTCGGAGACGGCGACCCCCACACCGTGATCCACCCCACCCTCATCCAGCCCCTCACCCCCACCGACATGCTCCGCCAAACCCTGGCCCGCGACGACGCCCCCCAATCCGCCACCAGCCTGCTCCGCGACCACACCGACCCCGCCCTCCGGCTCGGCGAGGCCGCCGGCCGCTACCTCGACGCCCTCTACGGCGCCGCCGAACACACCCTGCACCGCGACCACCCCCACCTCCTCGACCACCTCGAAAACGCCGCTGACCAGGTCGTGCCCGGCCTCACCGACGAGCCCGCCTGGCCCACCCTGCGCGCCCACCTACTCCTCCTCGCCGCCAACCGAGTCGACCCCGTCGACGCGCTCCGGGCTGCGGCCGGTGAGCGGGAACTCGACACCGCCCACGACCGCGCCGCCACCCTCGACTGGCGCCTCGATGACACCGGCCACCGCAACACCGGCACCGGACCACTCCCCTGGATACCCGCCATCCCCACCCCACTCGCGGCCGACCCCGAGTGGGGGGACTACCTCACCGCCCGCCACCAACTCGTCGAACAACTCACCGACCAGGTCCGCGACCACGCCACCACCCAGGCCGCTGATCAAGGCGCGCTGCCGGCCTGGGCCGACAACGGCACCCGCCCCGACCCCGACACCCTCGCCGACATCGAGGTGTGGCGAGCCGCCATGCAGATCCCCGCCACCGACCGCCGCCCCACCGGCCCACCAGCCCAACAAAAGGCCGCCGCGACCTGGCAAAGACGCCTCAACAACCGCCTCGCCGGCGACCACACCCCCGCCCTCACAGAATGGGCCGAGCTACTCCACACCCTCGCCCCACACACCCGCCGCGACGACTTCACCCCCCTGCTCGCCGAACGACTCGCCGCGATCTCCCGCGCCGGCATCAACGCCCACCACCTCCTCCACGCCGCTACCGGCGCTGGTCCGCTGCCCGACGAACACGCCGCGGCCGCGCTCTGGTGGCGCATGGCCCGCCACCTCACCCCCGCCGTCGCCGCACAAGCCGGCGACCCCACCCACCACGGCCACCTCACCACCTGGACCACCCAACTCACCGAACTCCTCGGCCCCGACCGCACCAACCGCCTCCACACCAGCAGCTGGTGGCCCGCCCTCGCCGCCAACATCGACCACGCCCTCCAACGCGGCTGGCAACTCGCCGACCTCCTCGGCACCACCACCTCGCCGGCGGCCGTCGACGTCGGCATTGATGTTGACGAATGCCAAGCTCTGGTCTGGCGCACCTCGATCGCACTCGACCCCATCCCCCACGAACACCCCCACCCAGAGCCCGAGGACCTGGACGGGCCGCCCCCCGACGCCTGGGCAGGCGTCGAACCACACCCCCACGACGCCGTCGTCGACCACCCCGACCAATGGCCACCACCCCTCGACACCGGCCACGAACCAGAACCCGACGAGCATCACGAACCAGCTCCGCCCGACCACCACCCACACCCGTACCCGCAGGACGACGTGGATTACGACGCCCAGGTGGAGGCCGACCTCACCCGCGCCGGCGTCCTCCGCGACCTCGGACCCACACCGGCCGAACCCACCGAAGCCGACCTCCGACACTGGTACCAACAAGAGCGCCAATGGGACACCAGCCCCGTCACCCGCGCGAGAATGGTCGAGGTCAACAACCTCACCCAGGCCTTCTTCGAAGCCCGGTACGGTGACTCGTGGGACCGGGACTACCTCACCAGCCGACTCGGCGCCGACCTCACCGGACACGAACACTTCCGACCCGGCTACGCCCCCGCCGGGTGGACCACCCTGCTCGGCCACCTCCGGCGCCACGGTGTCACCGACACCGAAATGCTCGCCACCGGTGTCGTCAGCCAAGCCCGCACCGGCCGGCTCATCGACCGGTTCCGCGACCGGGTGACGTTCCCCGTCATCCACCACGGCGAGCTCCTCGGGTTCATCGGCCGACGACACCCCGACCTCACCGACGATCACGCCCACGCCGGCCCGAAGTACCTCAACACCGCCGACACCCCGCTGTTCCACAAAGGCGCCCAACTCTTCGGCGTCATCGACTCCGTCATCGAAGACGGTGCCATCCCCGTCATCGTCGAAGGCCCCATGGATGCCATCGCGGTCACCCTCGCCTCCGCGGGCCTATACATAGGTGTCACCCCCAGCGGAACCGCGCTCACCGACGAACAAGCCACCCAACTCACCGCCACCGGCCGCCACCCGATCGTGGCCACCGACGCCGACCTCGCCGGACAAACAGCCGCCGAACGCGACTACTGGATCCTCACCCCCCACGGCCTCGACCCCGGCTACGCCCGCTTCCCCACCGACCTGGACCCCGCCGACATCCTCACCCAACACGGCCCACTCGCCCTCACCAGAGCCCTCGCCGCCAACACCCCACTCGGCGAACACCTCCTCGACGAACGACTCGACAACCTCCCACCCGACCAAGCCCAACCAGCCGCCCTCCGAGTCCTCGCCGCCCGCCCCCGCTATGCCTGGAACCCCGGCATCAACCGCATCACCCGCCGCCTCGACCTCACCCAGAAACAAGCCCGACGAGCCCTACGCGACACCATCCGCGCCTGGGACAACAACCCGCGCAAAGCGGCCCAGACCGAACTCCACAACAGCAACGACGTACGAGCACGCCTGGAAACCGCAGCCACCAAACCACCCGTCGAAAGGTGGGCACCCCTCGCGCACGAACTCGACCCGCGGCTACCAGAGCAAGGCGACTGGCCCGCCACCGCGGCCATGCTCCAACAAGGTCATGACCAAGGCCACGACATCCGCGGCATCATGCAAGCCGTGGTCGCGGCCGCGCCTCTGGGCGAAAGACCCGCCCAAGACCTGCGCTACCGCCTCATCCCCCGCCTCGACACCGACAAGTCCGGCAACCAGCCGGCGACCTCATCACGCGACGACCACGGCCCACGGCGCCCCGAGTACGTACGAGCCCAGCCGAACCGACCAGGACCGCCGCGAACCGGATCCAACTCGCACGCTGCCGCGGCTGGCGGCTCCCAGCCAACGCCTCAGCGTCGCGTACTCCGAACGAGCCAACGCAAGGGCGGTCGCCCTAGGTAGCCGGCATCGCCAGGAGCCGGACACGTCAACACGTGTTCGTAGTTATCGCGGACAGCCAAGTAAGAGCCCCCTCGGCGTCTGGCTCACCCCGCCGATGTACGTCGACGGGACAGTGGCAAGCAAGTGCCACCAGGTCAATCCGGGGGATTGCTTACGACGAGTTCCTAGTCAGCTTCTCGATCACGACAAAGCAACTACCGAAGGTCACAGCTCCGGCCCAAATAGCCTCCGCGTCGGTGGCGTCAGCGAGATCCAGCACACCTCCGAGCAAGGCGCCAAGCACTAGAGATGTGACGACCACGACCAGGACCCGGATCTTCTCCGGCACCTGTGGTCCGCCCGGGGAGGGCGAGGCCGGTGACCCACCGGCGAGGCTGGGGGGTTGAGTTCCAGTGTCGTCCTCACCCATGATTACCCCTGTTCCTTTCTGCTTCGCTGACGTTGGTGAACTGGATCCGGGACATCGTGGGCGACACCGTTGCAGTCGGTGTCGCCCACAGTTTTCTCTGCCACTTTTCGCAGACGAGTCGGTGTGGCTTCTGAAAGGTATAGGGGTGGTCGGACCTCGTATGCAGGCCTAGATCGGCGGTGTTACCGATTCGTTATCAAAATCGACACAGGGAGGGCTGGGGCAGGAGTATTTTCGGCGGCTCATGTCCAAAATGGGCACTGGGAGGGCTGGGCCAAGAGCAGTTTCTGCGGCCCTGAAGATTGGTGTCAGCCTGAAGATGTGTCAGCGTGAAAACGTTCCAGGCGACGACACCCCGACAGACGGGGCGGCGAAGACACAAGCGGCCCTCCTCAGCAATGACATACGAGGTCCCCGTTCTCAGTGCGCGAGATCGTGGCGGGGGTCAACCTACAACTTCGGATGGGTCAGTCGGGCGGCAAAGCAGGGTGATGTGTGCTCTTCCCCACGCAGCGGCCTGCCCGGGCCCCGTCGTCGGTTCGCATCTCGGGCATGGTGGTCAGTTAGCGCTCGGGGCCGACCATCCGGCGAAATTACGGATGATCGTATGGCGGACTGACCCGGTGGGACCGACGAACAAGAGGCGTTTCGGCAACCTTCGGATCAGCCCATGACGTGCTGGCGTCTCGCTGCCCGATAGTTAACCGAGCTATATCGGGTAAGCTCTGGGTATGAAGAAGCGGCGAACCCGTGCCCGAGCCGCGATCGCTGCCGAACTACTCGGCCGACGCGACGCGGTCCATTGGGGTTACGAACTGTCGAGGAACGCCGGCGTCGGCGCCGGCAGCATGTACCCGTTCCTCAGCGAACTGCTCGAACAAGGGTTCCTTGAGGACGGTTGGGAAGACCACTCCCCCAGTTCCGGTCGTCCACCCCGCCGGTACTACCGCCTCACCGACGACGGCGTCGGGTACCTGCGTAACTTCCTCGGCACCGCCTCCCCGCAGGCTCGACGCCCCTCCCCCAACCTGCGACCTCAAGGAGCCGAACGATGAGTGGGCTAGCCCTGCTCGGATGGGGTGGCCTCGCGACCGTCCTCGCCATGGCCTTCACCCTCGGCGCCGCACCAGTCTTCACTGTTCGCCTGATCGCCCGCATCTACCCTCCACGTGATGCCCGACGTGCCGAGATAGTCGCCGAAATGACACACGTCTGTCGATCCCAAGGCATCGTGCGGCAATGGCAGTGGCTGGGCCAGACCTTCGCCCGCGCAGCATGCGAAGGACTGCCCGTACGGCTAAGGGAACGAAAGCGAGGACGGACTGGCCATGGCAGATCGGCGCTTGAGCCAGTGGCTTTGACGCCGGAGAACCTGGTGAGGCCGTACCAGGACGCCAACCGCCGGATCGAGACGTTCACCGCGGCAGCGTTGGTACACCAAGACCATGTTGATGCCAACGGCCCCGACCATCCCGACACGCTGCGTGCGCTATGCAGACTCGCACAGGCCACCGCGATGCTCGATCAGCTGGACGCGCAACTCGACGCTGCCGCCGCGCTGGCCGCTGATGCCGCCGAGGGGCTAGCTGACGAGCTCGGAGCCAATCATCCTGACGCGGTGCTGGCCGCAGTCGTGCGCGCCTGGATCTCCGACTGTGTGGAGTATCGCGACGATTCCGCCGAGTGAATGGCATGCATACAGGGACCCGGCGTAGTCGAAGGCCGGCATCGGGATTGGCGATCACCAGCAAGCTGCGTAGGGTTCGGCCGCGCCATGGGTCAAGCTGGACGGCGGAGGCTTCGTGGAGGGCGTCGGTGTGCTGAACAGCGGGGCCTGCGACAGCGCTGCGGATCCGGACCCTACGTAAACGTCCTGGTCGCTCGCAAACAGCGCTAGCGAGCAGCAGTAAGTGCGAGATGATGGTCGCGGTGGTTACGAATGGGTACACGCGGATCCGGCAGGCGATCAGGCCAGTTTCGCGTCCAACAGGCTATAGAGCAAGGCCGACGCACGTGCTGAGGCGTTGCCTCCTCGGATGCTCTCGGCAACTATTGTGGGACTCAGGAAGCGTTGGAGGAAGCCATGTCCATCGTCAACTGGCAGAGGGGCTGCGGCGCGAGTAGCTGGGACGAGCGCTTCGAACGTTTCATGGACAACCTGAGTGGACAGGATGAAGCGCAACTGCGAGCGGAGCTCAGCGATCACCCACGCTTGTTTGCGGAGGTAAAGAAGAGGCAGGCGGTGCGGTATGTGCCGACAGGGAGCCGTCGTCCTCGAGCGGTGTCAAGCGATTGACGGCGACGCCTTCATTCATCCAACAATACGGTCCGGTACTTGCTGCTTGCGTTGCCCTGGTGGGTGTCCTGCTGACGTTGTGGTTCACAAATCGGCGAGACCAACGTAAGGACAAGACCACCCGCGAAGACGCTTACAGAGCGGACGCTCGTACCGCCCTGGCTGAGCTTCTCGCGACGGCGAAGACCTTCGATCGTCACGGCCGGGTCCTGGCTGATGTAAGGAAGTGGGCATTGCTGGGTGAGGAGCGGGCCAGTGCGCTAGCAGACACGACCGAGGCCTCTATGAGGGATCTGCAACAGAGACTTGTTACTGCTTCGCTTCTAGTAGTGGAGCCCGATTTGCAGCAGGCGCTTGGCCAAGTACGGGATCGAGCGGATGACGTAGCGGCTGTCATTCACGAGTCTGTAGATGCCTTTTGGGATGGCCGAATGCCCGCCGCCATCGTTGACAGCGCGGACCAACGTTGGGAGCACTTCGGTGAGGCTTGCGCAGCCCTGCATGGACTGGGGCTCCACTTGCTGCGCCCAACGATCAGACTCTGATTCGACTCCACGCCGGGCGGCGCCAACTGGCTGATGGTCTCCTCCTGGGCGATCAGTGCAATCTCACCGACGCGATCGCTCCCCGGCCTACTCCATCACACTTCGTGCGGTGGACGATGCTCTTGATCGAGAGCTCCCGCGCGCCGCGCTTGAGTTACTCGGCGACGAGGAAGCGCAACGGCGGTCTCGAGAACCCGTCGATTCGCTCCCTCCGAGCACGGCTGGCGGCCGTTCGGTAAGGCCATTTCCCACACACCCACGACACGCGCGACCAGAACCCGTGCAGAACCCGTCCAGAACACTCAGCCACCTCCCCCACCGCGCGGGGGTGGCGAGCTTGGTGGGCAGCTGGGGTTGATCGTCAAGAAACGATCGATTCTTGAAGCGACCCGTCGGCTTCCCGGCCTCAGAGGAGCGAGCCCTTCAAAAACTCGTTCAACAACCCAGCGTGTTCAACAACTCGACACCGCCGTTATCTGACAACCTCGGGCTATGACAGCCGTCCCACCCCACGGCACCAGCGACCTGTTGGTCGCGGAGCCGATCGCGCGCACCGAGATCAAGATCGGGTACGCCCGCGTCTCGACCGCCGACCAGAACCTCGAGCGACAGATCGACGCCCTCACCGCCGCCGGCTGCCGCAAGATCTTCGCCGACAAGAAGTCCGGCAAGACCGCGCTCCGCCCCGAACTGAATGCCTGCCACGCATTCCTCGACCCCGGCGATACCCTCGTCGTCCCATCGCTGGACCGCTACGGCCGCAGCCTCCAAGACCTGATCAGCATGGTCGGCGACCTCCGCAGCCGTGGCATCGGCTTCACCTCGCTGCACGAGAACCTCGACACCACCACACCAGGCGGACGGCTGGTCTTCCACGTCTTCGCCGCACTCGCAGAGTTCATCCGCGAACTCATCGTCGCCGGCACCCACGAAGGTCTCGCCGCAGCCCGAGCACGCGGCCGCGTCGGGGGCCGACCAACCGTGGTCAACGCCGACCTCATCCGCGCCGCCCGAGACCTGCTCCCCAACCCAGAACACTCGATCACCTCGATCGCGAAGCTCCTCGGCGTCAGCCCCGGCACTCTCTACAACCACATCCCCGACCTCCGCGAACTACGAGCCGGGCAGGCCCAACCATGACAACCACCTCCAGCACTGCCGAGCAACTGCACGCACTCGCCCACCACCGGCGTCGACTCGCAGCAGCCGACTCCGAAGCACACCGCTACCTCGAGGTTCTCGCGCGAGCCGAGGCTGCCGAGGACCTCGTCCACGAGCTCCGGCGCCACGTCACCGCTCTCGACCAGCGACTCCGCGAATGCACCAAAGCGCTTAGCGGCCAGCATGTCGCTACTTCAGAATGGCGTCATCTCCGGCCGTGACAGGCCCACGGATCCCATCACGGTCCCCTCGCCTCGACGGGCGACACGGCCCTCTCGCCATCACCCGTACCATCCGCCGCCAGCACGCCGCTCGGCGAGAGCCTAGCCTCGGCGTTCATGCGGCCGTGTAACGGTGGCGGATCTCGTTGTGGGTGGACAAGATATTCTTCTTTCACGGTTGGGCGGGTCCGTATCGGGTGCAGATTGCCCGGATCGAGAGTGCTCGGGAGGTATACATGTGGCGGTTGCGCGACCCGAGGTGGTTCCTATTTGTTCTGTATGCCACCTGGACATTGATCGTTGCGGTTGGCCGCCGGATTATTCCAGCATTTCCTACCGAGGTCGGGTTCGCGTGGCTGGTCTTGTCGATGCTCGGTGTCGCTGACGCTGGCTCCGTGTTTGGTCACGGGGACATCGGCCTGGTCGCCTGCGCATTCGTCTTGACGGTAGCGACACGGCTACTGAAGAACTGGTACTTCTGGCTCCTGTACCGTTTCCCTACCCTCAATGCGCTGGTCCTCTTTTCTGTTGCCGTTGCGACTCAGGAGGAGTTGGAACTCGGACCAGTCTTCTTCGTCGTTGTGGTCATCTTGTTGGTAGTTGTCCTACCTGACTGGACCTCGTCAGGCACTACCCGGTTCGTTCTGGCTTTGGCCGTCCTCACGGCTCTGCTGACCATTTTCGGTCCCTCTTGGGTGATACCTGCGCTTGCCGTCACCGGGGCCATCGGCGCAGTTGTAGTCGAGGTATGGGTTTCGCGAACGTCGCTGCCCGCCATGGGTGGCGGGGACTCCATGGGTGGCGTGGACTCGCTTGGTGAGCCGGTCCCGCCACTGCTCAGCTCAGCTGCTCGACTACTCGGTACCCTGGCAGCTCCCATGCTCGTGTACACGACACTAGGACAATACCTATTCGACTCCGACTCCGTGTCGCTGGCCGCTACGGGTTTCGTCCTGGGAGTCACCACGATGGGGGCCGCGATCGTTGGTGCAGCACATGCGTACTGGACGGGCCTCCTGTTTCCTTGCGCTACTGCCATCCCAGCCCCTGATGGGGTCGATGCCAGTGCTGGTGATCGTGTCGTTCTTGGTGGACGTGGCAATCAGCTCTTTTGGGGTCAGGTCGAGGGCGGCCGCTTGACCAACCTTCGGGTGAATAGCGCCGGTAGCGGAATCGATCTCGTCATATCCGCCATTGACGGACCGGAGGAGCGCCTCAACTGGCCTATGCGCCTCACCCCGGGACTCGTCCTCGCCGTCTGTCCGCTTGTACGCGGTGCCGCCAGTGGCTTGGTCGCGTCGGGTGGGACCGAAGGACGGGTGCACCTTTGGGACCTCACCTCCGGGAAATGGCGCGGCGCGTTGCCAGGTACCGGGTACTCGGTGCGTGCGATATGTGAACTCGCCGACCTGGGCGGCCACGCTCAACTCGCGATCAGTGACAATTGGCAGATTGCGGTCAGGAACGCGATGACCGGAGAGGTGCGGTGGCGGGTCAAGGCCGGGGGCATCCAGAGCATGATCGCTGACGTAGAAAACGATCTTGTCCTCACTGGTGACACCTCGGGCGCGCTGACAGCATGGGATGCCGATACCGGGCAGCGTCGTTATCAGGTCCAGGTCCATCGAGGTCTAGTATCGGATCTGGCACCGGTACAACTTGACGGCCTCGACTGCGTCGCGACCTGTGGCATTGACGGGCATATCGCCATAACGGAACGTCACGCCGGAAGAACCATAAGAACGTGGCGCGCTGCACCGCATGCGCTATGGGCAATCTGCGCGGTCGCGATCGAATCGCGGATCTATATATGTGTCGGCGGGAACGGGCCGGAGACGACCCTATGGGACCCGATCAACGGGTCCCAAGTCGGTGAGATATCGCTATTCTCATTCCTCCTCACCCCAATTAAATCTGGGTGGTACCAGCATCTCACCACAGTCAGCACCCCCGAAGGGGACATGATCATTGGCGCAGGAAAATACAACCGAGGCGTCACTATCATGAATCCACAGAAGGCGGTTAAACCAGAACCTGGGTACTGAGTTCCCCCAGTGGTGCAAGATTTCCGCCAGGCGGGCCGCGCAGGAGGGTTCGCTGCACCTCGACAGCTGCTCTGGCTAGCCGGGCCCCAGCCCGGGCTTACCGACGAACAAGCCTCCCAACTCGCCATCGTCGGCCGTACCCGGATCGTGGCCACCGACGACGCCGATCTCACCGAACTGGTCTGGGCCGGGGTGACAGGTGCCATGTGGTCGCGGGCGTGGCCGAGTTCGTGTCTGATGGTGGGTGGTTGATGGTCTCGGTGGACTGTCGTGGGTGGTCATTCGCGGGGTCCTTTGGGGGTGCGGGTGCGTGGGTCGGGTGGGGGTGGGGGGTCGTGGATTTCGCCGGTGTCGAGGTCGACGAGTCCGAGGCGTGGTGGCCGGTGTGGGTCGGGGGTGTGGTTGGTGGTGGTGGGGAGGAGGGTGTGGATGTCGCCGGTGTAGAGGGTGTGTCGTTGTTGGGTGTTGGTGGGGTTGGTGTGTTCGGTGTGGCGGGGTCGTGCGGGCCAGGGTTGGTGGCCGTGGTCGCAGTGGCTGCGGAGTCGGGTGCGCATGCGTTCGGTGAAGGCGGGGAGGCTGTAGCGGTGCCATTCTTCGAGGGCGTCGCTGGTTTTGGCGAGGCCGGCTCGGCGGCGTTGGTCGGCGAGGACCGCGATTTCGTGGGTGAGGTGGGGGTGGTGGGGCCAGCAGGTGGGGATGAGGCCGGTGGCGTCCCAGGTGTAGTCGTGGTTGAGCCAGGTGACGACGTCGTCGAGCCAGGCCCAGAGTTGGTGGCGGAGTTCGGGGTCGAGGCAGGTGGCGGGTTCCCAGGGTCTGGGTAGGTGGGCGTGGTTGCCGAGCGCTTGTTGTTGTTCGGGTGTGCCGTTGATGGCGATGTGGAGTTCGCTGTAGGCGTGGCGGACAAGTTCACCTGGGGTGGGGAAAGGATGGATGAGCGGGGCGGGTGTGGGATTCGGGTTGGTGGCGGTCATGGGTGGGTGTTTTCGTCGGTGAATCCGAGGCGGCGGGCTTCGGCGTGGGCGGCGGCGGCGCGGGCTTCGGGGGTGATGTTCATGGGCCGGCCGGTGGTGAGCTGGTGACGCAGCCGGCGCTGGTTGGCCAGGAGCCGGGCGCCGGTGGTGCCTTCGACGCAGCGGGTGAGTTTGGCGATGATGGGTCGGCCGTTTTCGGCGATGACTAGGGCGCGGCGTTCGGGGAGTTGGCGTACTTCTTCGGGTCGGAGGATGGGGATGTCGTCGCCGGAGATGCTGCGGCCGCCGCCGTTGTAGCCCCCGGTGGAGTAGCTGACCCGGCCGACGCGGACGGTGCCGAGGAGGTCAGAGATCTCTTGGTTGAACGCGACGTCTTTGGATCCGCCGAACATGATCAGGGTGTTGGTGAGGCCGAACAGGGCGCGGGCTTCGTGTTCGCCGAAGATGCTGGTGAGTTGGGGTCGGGTTTGCGCGGCCCAGATGAAGGAGAGTCCGAGGGCGCGTTCGTTGGCCATCCTGGTCCGCAGCGTCGGGAGGGGTGCGGTGGAGGGGAGTTCGTCGAGCACCGACAACAACGGCGGGCAAAGCCGGCCGCCCCACGGCGACTTGGCGGCCAGGGCGAGACCGGTGTCGAGGACGTGTTCGGCCACGGCGGTCATCAGCGGGCTGGCTGAGGCGTAGGGGTCTTCACGGCCGAGGAGGTAGATGGTGCCGCGACGGGCGATCACGTCGGCCAGGTCGCTGGCGGGGTGTCCGGGGCGGGGGACGCAGCGGCGGCGGGTGTCGGCTTGGAAGAACAGCGACACGGCTTGTTGGACGGTGGTGATGGTGTTGCCGGCGGTGCGGTCATCGCCGTTCAGGGCGCCGTGGAGGAGGCCGTACCAGAAGGGTTCGGCGTGGGGGTGGCGGCGCAGGATCTCGACCGGTTGGGTAGCCGCTGGTGGGTTGGCGACCCACCCGAGGACGTCGTCGAGGGTTTTCCCGGTCAGCGCGGCGGCGTGGAAGTAGCCCTGGAGGACTTTGGCGGACTCGGCGGCGTAGAACCGGGCCGCGTCGTCGCCGGTGCCGCCGTTGATGGCGCCTTTGACGGTGCCGGCGGTGAAGGCCTTCGCGCGGCGTTCGGCGACTTTGGGGTCCACACACCCGGCGATGGGGTCCCAGACCAGTTCGATGGCGATGCCTTCGGCGAGCCCGAACGGGTCGAGCACCACACACGGCCGACCGCTGGTGGAGCGTTCGGTGAGGCTCAGCAGGAGGTCCTCGACCTTGGTCAACGTCACCAAAGCAGCACCTGGTGCGCCGAGCAGGGCCGGGGTGAGCAGGTCCAGGGTTTTCCCGGACCCTTGGGGGCCGATCACGCCGGCGGTGAGGTCCCACGGCACCCACAAGTCCCGGCCGCGGGGCTCATGGGCGGTACCGATCCGCCACCCGACCTGCCACGGGTCCACATGCAGCCTCACCGCCCCTCCCCCGTCTTCGTCTTGTCGCGGGTGGTGAGGCGCCGGTCCAGCAGCCAGGGGCTGAGGCCGCGGCCGAGCACCAACCCCGGATGCTCCCCCACCCCTTCGGTGCCGCCGGCAGTGTGGTGCACCGGCTCCAGGTGGGCGGAAGGCCTGCCGTAGAGGTCGGGGCGGATGATGCCGGCGACTTTGCGGAGCCGGGTCAGCCCGAGGAGTCGTTCGGCTTCGGCCGGGGTGGCCATGCCCTGCATCCGCCCCGGACCCCACCGCAGGTATATGTAGACCCCGGCCCCCACCGTGGCGGCCAGGAGGAGAGTTTGGGTGAGGGCGAGGCAGGTCCACAACAGACCCGGCCCGGCCACCTCAGCGGGCGCCGGCGCGGCGAGTCCGGCGCCGGCGTCGCCGGCGAGGATGTTGGGGAGGCTGGTCCAAAACGCGGTCCCGACCGGTGTGGGGACGCCGCCGGCCGTGGTGGTGTCGGGCCATGTCCACCCAGCCCCGACCAGGAGGTTGGCGATTCCGCGGGCGAGCTGGATCCCGGCCACGACCACCACCACGACTACCGTGATGGCGGCGGCGGGGATCTCCCAGGTCCACGGGTAGGGGTTTCGTCGTCGTTCACGCTGCAACACTGCTCACCTTCTGTTCTATTTCTATGTGGTGTGGGTGGGTGGGGTGGCGCTCTCGGCCAGCCACACCGAGGGGTCGGTGTTGTCGGGTCCGTAGATCGGGCCATCTTTGAGGTGGACCTCGAAGTGGAGGTGGCAGCCGGTGGCGTTGCCTTGGTCTCCGACAAGCCCGATCGGATCCCCGGCCTCGACGTGTTGGCCCCGGCTGACGGTGACCGCGGCCAGGTGGGCGTACCAGGTGGCCAACGCACCCGGGCCGGTGCTGATCTTGACGAGGTGCGGGCCGGCCCAGGATTGGGTGGTGTCGATCTCGACGGTGCCGGCGTGCGCGGCGTACACCGGCACCCCACACGGGGTGGAGAAGTCGGTGCCGGTGTGCCAGCTCGACCACGACCCACCCGCGGCCCGCCAGTTGCGGCGGTCGGCACCGACATACTCCGCACCGACCGGGTAGACGACCGCACCACACCCACCCCCGCCAGATCCACCGCCGCCGGCGGCGGGGTGGTGCACGGGGGCGCCGGGACGGATGTTGATGTGGACGTGGTCTCGGTGGTTCTCGGTGCCACCGCCCCGGTCGTCCATGGGCCGCCACCCCTCGGCCGCGCGGTCGATCGACCAGATCTGTTGCCACCAGATGATGTAGTCGATCCCGAGCTCGCCGGCGTGGGCCTGGGCGTAAGCGGCGAGTCGGTTGCCTTGGGTTTTGGTGGTGGTCATGAAGTCGGCGGCGAGGCCGGCGGGGTGGCCGTTCGGGTCGGTCGCGCTGGGCCGGTACCCCCCGACAGTGGTGATGTCGAACCTCGGGCCGAGGATGTTGACCAGCTGCACCAGTTCGGGGGTGACCTTCCCCAACTCATAGCTCAAGGCCGCCGCACACCCCGCCGCCGTGGGGGTGGCACAACCACCAGCAGCCGTCGACACCGCACCTCCGCTGCTGGTGGTGGTGTCGGGGCCGGCGCCGTTCATGTCCAAGGTGGCGGCGATCCAGTGGTGGTCGGAGGCCATCGTCCCCGACCTGGCGTCGGTGAGGGTGACGCCTTGGTGGTGGGGGTAGAAGAGGAAGTCCACGGCGTGGTGGTGCCAGCGGTGGCCGGCGGCTTTCATCTTCGCGGCCGCAGCCCACGGCAGGGCGGTGTCGGTGGCGTGGGTGTTCATGTCGCCGCCGATCAGGACCGGCCCATGGACAGCGAGGGTGTCGCGGAGCTGCAGGAGGTGGTCCATGCCTTCGGCGTACTGCTCGGGCCGGGTCAATGAAGGGTTGCCGTGCTGGCGGGGATGGTTGCGGGGGTTGATCATGTGGTGGGTCGCGATCACCGAGACCACCGCACCGTCACTGCGGCGTTGCAGCATGACCCATGTCGCGAACCGGTCCCAGACCACCGGCCGGCCCCGGAAGTAGAACCGGTCGTCGGCGACCAGCTGCACCCGGCCGGCGTTGACCCGCGTCCACTCCTGGTCTTTCCAGGCAACGACGTTGGCCATCGAGTTCGCATCCCCCGTGCTCTGGGAGTGGCGGAAGGCTTGGTAGCCGGGGGCAGCGTCCTCGATCTGGGCCAGGGTCCAGCCGGAGGCCTCATTGAGGGTCACGAAGTCCGGGCCTGCCGACAGCACCTTCGGCATCGAAGCCTGGAACCCGGACAGGCCGGAGCGGAGCGGGATGTTGGCCTGAGCCACCCCGACCCTGCCGCGTACCGGGCCACCGATCGGACCGTCGGTGTTGCCGATCTCCCCCACCCCACCCGGGATCTCCGCCGCCGTTGTCTGGGTGCTGGTGGTGCATTCGGCGGCCGCGGTCGAAGTCATGGCCACGATCACCGCCGCGGCGATCGGCAACCCGGCCAGGATCAGCACGACGGGCAGCGCGACCAGGAGGAGCCTCTTCACCTCACGCCCGCGGCGTCGCCACGAACAAGGACTACCCGCCTACTTGCCGCACTGGCTCCTGCCCAGCCCTCGGCCTGGCTGCTCGTTGCGGTCACTGTTGCTGGTCGCACGCGGTCACCACCTCCAGCTACCTAAGGCCGTGAAGGAGGTTCGTGCGATCGTCCGGCCACAAGTTCCTCAGGGTGACCTGACCGAATCGGATATCGGGGTCGGTGGGTGTGGGTCACTCGGCGCGGCTCGGTTAGGTACGTCGCCACCATCGTGTGCGAGGTCGTGCCGGCGGCGGTGGTGGTTGAGTTGCGATTCTGGCCAGGTTCTCGCGTGTAACGCGGGTGTGGGCGTGGTCGGGTCCCAGCACTCGCTCCTGGGCATCGAGGGTGGCGTTGAAGGTCGCGATCGCTTTTGCCCAGTTGCCGGTCTCTGCGTAGGCACAGCCAAGGTAACCCTGAGTGATCGTGGTCATTTCGTGGTCGGGTCCTAGCACCCGCTTGTGCGCAGTAAAGGCTTCGTGGAGGGAGTCCACCGCTTTGGCCCAGTCACCGATCTGTGTGTAGGCCAGGGCGAGGTTGTAGCGGGCGGCGAGGGTGTTGGGATCGTCAGGCCCCAGTACCCGTTCGGAGTCGGTCAGGATGTCTTCGTAGAGTGCGACCGCGTGGTCCCATTCCCCAGCATCTTGATGGGCAGCGGCACAGTGGTGACGGGCCAGGAGCGTGTTGGGGTGGTCCGGTATCGCCCCTCGCGTGACGAGGGCGGTCAGGATGTCACGCGTGGTGCTGGTGGCGGGATGGTCGTGGCCGAGCACCCGTTCACGGTCGGCCAGCACCTGTCCAAACAGTGCGATGGCTTCTGGGACTCTGCTAGACGATAGGTATGAGGTGGCGAGGTTTTCCCGGGCAGTCAACGTGGCGGGGTGCGCGTGACCCAGCACCCGCTCGAAGTCGGGCAGCAGTTTCTCGAACAGTGCAAGCGCCTGTTGGTGGTTTCCGGCGTCCCGATACGAGCTTGCCAGCCCGCCTCGTGCGGTCAAGGTTTCGGGGTGGTCACTGCCGAACACGCGCTCGACGGCGGCCAACGCCTGTTCGTGTAACCCGATCGCCTTATCGGTTTGACCCGCGTTTTGATAGGAGGTGGCAAGGCCCCGGCGGGCCGTCCAAGTATCCGGGTGTTCGCTGCCGAGTACGCGCTCGAAGTCAGCGACTAGTTGTTCTTGCAGGGCGATCGCGTCGTCGGTTCGTCCCGCCTCCCGATATGACGAGGCGAGGTTGTCCCACGCAATCAGCCGCTCTGGGTGGTCGTACCCGAACACTCGGTCGAAGTCGGCTACCACTTGTTCTTGTAGCGCGATCGCCTCATCTATTCGCCCCGCATTTCGATACGCCAAGGCGAGGCTGTCCCGCGTGACCAGCGTGTTCGGATCGTCGCTGCCGGACAGCCGCTCGAGGTCGGCCAGCCCTTGTTCTAGCAGCGCCAATTCCTCCTGGAATCGCCCGCCCGAACGGTACGCTCCGGCGAGGGCGCCGCGTGCGACCAGAGTGCTGAGATGGTCGTCGCCGAGCCGGTGATGGCTGGTGGTGGCGAGCTCGTGCCAATAGTCGATGGCGTCGTTGTAGAGACCATAGGTGAGTAGGCTTGCACCGCACCGGGACATCACCGGGTGTGCGTCGGGCTCCCATAGGCTGGCGTTGTCGGGGTGGTTGATTACCGCGAGGGTGTTTGCTCTGAACGCATCTGCACGTTCGGCCGTGTCCTGATTATCGTCGGTTGGCCATGCCTCAAGTAGGGCGTCGGCCGCGACCCGGAGCAGCCCTCCTCTATCGAGTGCTTCTTGTACGGCGCGTTGGGTCAGTTGGTGCATTCGCACCGCCCGCGGGCCGCCGTCGGGACGGTGCTCAATCAGGGATAGCCGGTGCAACGCACGTAGCGCACCTCGACACAGGTCGGCGGACATTGGGTCCTCCGTCGGTGATGGCGCGCCGAGGAAGGTCTGGGCGGCAGGCCCAAGACATACCTCCTCGGGAAGCCCTGCCGGATCCATCAGGGCGATCAACCGTGCCATCGGCAACGCGAGGCCCGCAGGCGGGATCTGGTTGGCCTGTTCGATTGCTATCGACCACGTCGACGCGATCGTCCGGCGATACCCGTCGACGAGTTTGTCGTCCGGGAACAACTCCGCAAGGCTGCGGGTCCGGTCCCGGAAGCGTCGCTGGAACTCGGCACAGCTGCTGCCGTCATCGATGATGACCGCCGTAGCGTGGGCCAAGGCCAAGGGGAGGAACCCTAGTTCTTCGGCCAGCTCGTCGGCTTCGGTCAAGGCATCCGCTTTGACTCGCCCGGCCGTGAGGTGATTGTGCAGGCGATCGGCCAGGTATTGGCTGGCTTCGTCTGGGGTGAAGACGCTCACTTCGAGCAGGGTTCGTCCGCCATCGGACAGGGCGGCGTCGCGGCGTCGGGTGGTTGCGACTACCCGACCGTCTCCCTGGGGCCATAGCCCTTTCAGGTCGGCGGGGTCTTGGATGTCGTCGAGGACGACGAGCCAGGACCGATCTGTGGCGGACAGAAACGACAGGAACTGGGCGGCGGCGTCCTCGACATCACGGTCATCGTCGACGAGGTCCAATTGCCATGCGGCCTGCGCATAGAGGCTGACCACGGCGGCCTGGGACTCAGCTGTCGCCCACACAGCCAAATCGGTATCGGCTTCGGCGTACAGTCCAGCAGCGATCTGACTCTTCCCCACGCCACCGTCACCGGCGAGGACCTGCGTCAGCACCACCGTCCCCGAAACGTCGGCGATACCGGCTAGGACCTCGTGTCGTTGCTGGTATCCCGTTGCCCGCTCCGGCGCCTGGCCTATTCGAACAGGCCACGCCACCGCGCGCCGTGGCTGGGTCATGCTGATCTGATTGCCGTCACCGATCACGACCTGCGAATGGTCTCCAGCGACATGAACCACTGATGGATCCGCCGGATCCGGATGGATCACTGTCGACTCAACAGGGTCTGGTTCTGCTTGACCGATCTCTCTGTTGTCGACCATGGCAACCACCTATCCCGAGCACGGTTACTGGCTAGTTCATGGTGATGTTGTTGCCGTCGCCGATCACGACCTTGGCGCTGTCGCCGGAGACGGTCACCGCATACTTGCCGGCCCGCACTCCGTCAGGGTCAGCCAGCTCCAACACCTGTGAAGCCACAGAGATGAGTTCTTGGTCCACACCGGCCGGCAGGGCGGCTAGTTCCTTGCGCAGTGGCTCCTGATGTGCGCCGGGGTTGGCCTGATATTCGGTCACTAGCTCGGTCGCGTGGTCGTCTCCACCGAGCCGGCTCACCACCAGTTCCTTCAGCCCGGCATAACCATCCTTGATGGCCTGTCCGGCGACATCACCAACGCCGGCCAACGCTCCAGCCGCCAGAGCCGCGACTACCAACGACACCGGATCCATACCGACACCACCCATTCCCGAGGCACCGCACCAATTGCGGAGAGGCTCCCATTATCAACTCGCGAGCAAGAACCTGTCCGGTATTCGGGCCAAACCAGACTCGAACACATGCAAGTTCGGCGAGAAACCGTCAGAAATCCGGCCACCAGTCATCGCGCGGCCT
>JBOFLH010000026.1:0-5323 GCA_051657765.1 Nocardioides sp.
AGTCCGACCCAGCCCAGTCCGACCCAGCCCAGTCCGACCCGACCCAGCCCGACCCGACCCAGTCCGATTCCACCCAGTCCGGACGGGGGGGCGTGCAACCGGCGGCTCAGCAGGCATCTGGAGGTCTCTCCCTGGTCGATGTCCGGAGGCTGTGGCCCGACATCGTCGAGGCCACCAAGACTCGCCGACGCGTGACCTGGATCCACCTGACCCAACATGCGCAGGTCGTCGCCGTTGACGCGACGACCTTGACATTGGGGTTCGCCAATGCCGGTGCCAGGGACTCGTTCGTCGGCGGGGGCAGCGCTGATGTCGTGCGGCAGGCCGCGATCGACGTGGTCGGCACCGACTGGCGGATCGACGCGGTCGTCGACCCGGGTGCGAGCCCTGGCTCCGCGGTCGCCCCGGGCTTCGCGTCCCCTTCGGCCACTTCTCGCTCACGCATGCCCAGCCCGTCGGCGGCGCCGGAAGCCGGCTTCGGGTCGGACGCCGAGGCCCCGGAGTGGGCGACCGAGGCTGCCTCGGCCCGCGAAGCGATTCTTCAGACGCGAGCACCCGGAGCGCCAGCTGACCGCACCGACGGCGCGGCGGCGTTGGCCGACGCTGAGGCACGCCGAGACGACCCCGATGCCGAGACGTCGGAGTTGACCGGTGCTGAGTTGCTCCGGCGCGAACTCGGCGCCGAGATCATCGAAGAAAGGAAGAAATGAGCGAGGAATCGGTAGACCAGCCCGGCCGGCAGGCCAATCCGCTCGAGGCCTTGGGTCTCGGGGGCTCCAGCGACGGTCTGGGGGGCGGCATCGGCGGCGCAGGTGGTGGCATTGGCGGCGGCATCGACATGGAGTTGCTGCTGCACCAGGCCCAGCAGATGCAGCCGCAACTCCAGCAGACCCAGCGCACCTTGGCCGAGTCCACGGTCGAGGGCAGTGCTGGCGGCGGCGCGGTTACCGTCACCGTCAGCGGGGTGGGAGACCTTAAGGCCGTCGCCATCAAGCCGGGCGGGTTCGACGGCAACAACGCGGAGGATCTTGCCGACCTGGGGGATCTGGTGGTGGCGGCCTATCGCGATGCCAAGGTGCGCGCTGACGCCAAGGCCGCGGAGACGTTGGAGCCGATGACGCAGCTGCTCGGTGGCGGCGTCGCTCAGCCGGGCGCCGCCGCGCCGGGTGCCGACCTGGCTGGGTCCGGCTGACGTGTACGAAGGCGTCGTCCAAGACCTGATCGACGAGCTGGGCCGGTTGCCCGGGGTAGGTCCCAAGAGCGCTCAGCGCATCGCGTTTCACCTGTTGCAGGCCGACCCCGTCGACGTACGCCGTCTGGCCGATGTCCTCGTCCAAGTCAAGGCCCGCGTGAAGTTCTGCACGATCTGCTTCAACGTGAGCGAGGACGATCAGTGTCGGATCTGCCGGGACCCGCGTCGCGACCCGAGTGTGTTGTGTGTGGTGGAGGAGTACAAGGACGTCGTGGCGATCGAGCGGACCCGAGAGTTCCGCGGTCGCTATCACGTGTTGGGCGGAGCGATCTCGCCCATCGACGGTCTCGGACCCGAGCAGTTGCGGATCCGGGAGTTGATGACGCGGCTGGCTGACAGCGCGGTCACCGAGGTCATTCTGGCCACGGACCCGAACCTGGAGGGCGAGGCCACCGCCACCTATCTCATCCGCATGTTGAACCCCCTGGAGTTGCGCGTAACTCGATTGGCTAGTGGACTACCGGTGGGCGGTGACCTGGAGTATGCCGATGAGGTCACCTTGGGCCGTGCACTCGCTGGGAGGCGATCTACCGATGACTGACTCGTTCGTGCCGATCGACGCGGAGACCGAGGACTTCGCGCAGCAGATCGCCGACCAGATCGAGAGCTTTCTGCTCGCCTTGAAGGCGGTCGCTCGAGAGTCCGACGGCGGCGGGGTGATCTCGTTGTTGTTGCTGGAGGTGTCCCAGGTTCTGCTGGCTGGGGCCCGACTGGGTGCGCAGCGGGACTTCACCCCGGTTGATCAGTTCCAACCCGACGTCGGGCCCGACCCCGATCTTGACGGCATGCGGCTGCGGCTGGCCGACATGTTGGGCAACGTGGACACCTACGGCTTCGTCTTCGACCCTTACGTCCCCGAAGTCGTGCAGAGCCAGCTCTCCGATGACCTCACCCAGATCGCGTCGGACCTGGAGAACGGGTTGCGCCACTACCGATCCGGCCGTGTTCTGGAAGCACTGTGGTGGTGGCAGTTCTCCTATGTGTCGTCCTGGGGAAATCTCGGCGGCGCGGCGCTCAATGCGTTGCTTTCGGTGGTGTCGCACGACCGGTTGGACTCCGACGACCATCCCGACGCCGATCGGATCGCGGTGGCCAACGAGATGCTGGCCGCGTCGGTCCCCGACGCCTGAGGGCTGAGTCGACTAGGCCTGCTCGCGCTGGTGAGAAAGCTCCGGGTGTGGTGTCGCGAGCCCGGTAGACTCTGGCCTGGTCACCTGCCCGGTCGTTTGCGCCGCTACGGTACCCGGCACGATCTGCTGTTCAGTCGCACCGTTCATCTGGCCTCACTATCTAGATCAGGACGTACCACGTGAGTACCGCCTTCACCGGCCCGGCAGCGTCGAGGTCTCAGCCCGCTGAGTCGTCGAGCGCGGTGCACCAGCCGTCGGGAATCGTCGTACAGAAGTACGGCGGCTCCTCGCTCGCCGACGCCGCCGGCATCAAACGGGTGGCCCAGCGCATCGTGGCCACCCGCAAGTCCGGCAAGGATGTGGTGGTCGTGGTGTCGGCCATGGGGGACACCACCGACGAGTTGCGTGACCTCGCCGAGCAGGTAACGCCGCTCCCACCGCCGCGCGAACTCGACATGCTGCTGACCGCGGGTGAGCGGATCTCGATGGCGTTGGTTGCGATGGCGATCGCCCAGCTGGGTCACAAAGCCCAGTCGTTCACGGGATCCCAGGCGGGCGTGATCACGGACTCGGCACACGGCAAGGCCAAGATCATCGATATCTCGCCCGGACGCATCGAGCGGGCGTTGGCAGACGGCGCCATCGCGATTGTGGCGGGCTTCCAAGGGGTGTCTCAGGACACCAAGGACATCACCACGCTTGGCCGTGGGGCCTCCGACACCACCGCGGTGGCCTTGGCCGCGGCCCTAGGCGCCGAGGTGTGCGAGATCTACAGCGATGTAGACGGGGTTTTCACCGCCGATCCACGCATCGTGGCCTCGGCTCGCAAGCTGGATCGGGTGTCCACCGAGGTCATGCTGGAGATGGCCGCCTCGGGTGCCAAAATCCTGCACTTGCGCTGTGTGGAGTATGCCCGCCGCTACACCATGCCCGTGCACGTTCGTTCATCCTTCTCACAGAAGGAAGGCACCTGGATCATCCCGGACTCCGGAGAGGAAACTTCCATGGAACAGGCCATTATTGCCGGTGTCGCTCACGATCGCAGCGAAGCCAAGATCACGGTTGTCGGGGTGCCCGACAAGGTCGGTGAGGCGGCCCGCATCTTCGAGACGATCGCCGCGGTCGAGGTCAATATCGACATGGTGGTCCAGAACATCTCGGCGGCCGCCACCGGATTGACCGATATCTCCTTCACGCTGCCACGCACCGACGGACAGGCCGCGATGACCGCGTTGGCGCGGATACAGACCGAGGTCGGCTACGACAAGTTGTTGTATGACGACCAGATCGGCAAGGTCTCGTTGATCGGTGCCGGCATGCGGTCGCACCCGGGGATCACCGCGAAGTTCTTCGCGGCACTGGCGTCGGCCGGCGTCAACATCGAGATGATCTCCACCTCGGAGATCCGAATCTCGGTGGTTGTCGACGAAGCCCAAGTGGATGCGGCTGTTCGGGCGACGCACTCGGCGTTCGATCTCGACGCGGCCGAAGTTGAGGCCGTCGTTTATGGCGGGACCGGGCGATGACAGAGGTCCTCTCGAATCGTCGCGGAATGCGGATCGGCGTCGTCGGGGCGACCGGTCAGGTCGGGGTGGCGATGCGTCAGATCCTGGCCGAGCGGAACTTCCCGGTCAAGCAGATTCGGTTCTTTGCGTCTGCTCGGTCCGCCGGAACGGTGTTGCCGTACGCCGGTCGGGACGTGTTGGTCGAGGATGCCAGCACCGCCGACCCCAGCGGCCTGGACATCGCGTTGTTTTCCGCCGGTGCCACCACTTCGCGAGCGCTGGCCCCCAAGTTCGCCGCAGCCGGCGTGATCGTGGTGGACAACTCGTCGGCGTTCCGGATGGATCCGGACATTCCGCTGGTTGTCTCCGAGGTCAACCCTGAGGCGATCGCTGAGGCCCGCAAGGGAATCATCGCCAACCCGAACTGCACGACCATGGCCGCGATGCCGGTGCTGAAGCCGTTGCACGACGAGGCCGGGCTGGTGCGGCTGATCGCCTCGACCTATCAGGCGGTGTCCGGTTCCGGTGTTGCCGGTGTCGAGGAACTCGCCAGCCAGGTGGCAGCGGCTGGCGACAAGGCCCGCGAGCTCGCCTACGACGGCGAGGCGGTGGCTTTCCCGGAGCCGGCGAAGTACGCGCGCACCATCGCATACAACGTGTTGCCGATGGCCGGCTCGATCGTTGACGACGGTCGAGGCGAGACCGACGAGGAGCAGAAGCTGCGCAACGAGTCACGCAAGATTCTCGGCATCCCGGATCTGTCTGTCTCCGGGATCTGCGTGCGGGTCCCGGTCTTCACCGGTCACTCCTTGGCGATCAACGCCGAATTCGCCCGGCCGATGACGCCCCAGCGGGCTGCGGAACTCCTCGCGGCTGCCCCGGGTGTACAGCTGACTGACATTCCGACCCCACTCCAGGCCGCCGGCAACGATCCGTCGTATGTCGGCCGGATTCGCCACGACCCCGGCGTTGCCGACAACCGAGGACTCGCGTTGTTCGTCAGCAACGACAACTTACGTAAAGGTGCGGCGCTGAACACTGTGCAGATTGCGGAGCTGTTGGCTGCTAGAGCCTGACGCACCTCGTTGGTCACGGTGCCCGGGATGTGCTCCCCGTGTCGCGGGTCCCGGTGGGGCGAGCCTGATTAGCCGGTGCTCTGCCAATCGCGCTCGATTTCTTTCAGCATGCGCGGGTACAAGAGTAGGTGGCGCACGGGGGATATCGCTCGCAGATAAGTGGTGCCGAGCCGACCGTTGGGTCGGGCGTACACAGCCATTTGGCCACGATATCCACCGGCCGGGTTCGGAACCCAGCCGATGTGCATCACGGCGTGCGCAGTGCGGTTGGCGACCTCGGCGGCCCATTCGTCGTCACGCAGGTAGACCGAGGTGAAGGGAAGCGCGCTGAAGGTGGGCCCGGACATGTCCTCCTGGCAC
>JBOFLH010000027.1:0-2600 GCA_051657765.1 Nocardioides sp.
CACCGAGTCGCCGGGCAGTCATGCTGTCGACTTGCATCTACAGAGCCTCGCACAAGTGCGAACGTCTGTTCGAACAACTGGTTGCGTGGTCCACACCGGCCCGGGTGTTCCGGATGCCTGCCTCGACCCGTTGCGAGGCTGGCCGATAACGGGTACTGCCGAGCTGACCTCGATTTGATCAAGGCGCGCCTACCGGCGCGCAGGCCCCGGGCGGACACCAGAACAGCCGACGCACCAGAACACGATCCGATCTCGTCGAATGTACGCGGCCGCCGGATTCCGGATAGTCGCCCGAGATGGCCTGGACGAGGGAGGGGGAGCCCAGTTCCCTCAGCCCGGCATAGCCCCAGCTGTCCCGGTCCTGCCACTCATCGGAAGTGGAGACCGCCGAAGGTTTGGCCGGGCCGCCCGGCCAACGTTCCAGGTGCGCTGCGTACCCCAGCATCGAAACCTTCTCCAGAGGAGGGAATCACGCCCATGATCAACTGATTGGCGAGCCTTGCCGGCCCTGGCGAATTGCCCGCAGTCTCCAGACGACTATCGCAACCGCGATTGCAACCGCGATCGCAATCGCCAGCGCGCCGAGCCACAAGGGAGCCCGTCCCACCTCGGGAGCGAGGCCGCTGAGCACAATGCCGACCACGATGATTGGTAGAGCACTGGCGTCTGACCTGACTATCTGTTGATGCAAGTCCTTGACGTCTTGGCTCACCGCTTCAAGCTCCATCCTGGTCTCGCTGACAGCACGGCGGAACTCGTCGCGCAGGGAGTCCTGGGTCTGGTTCAACTTCACGCGCAGTTCATCGATATCGCCACCCAGTACGCGAGTCCGCTGGTCAAGTACATCGATCTTTTCCTCGACGGAGGCGTCCGGCGCCCAACCTGTTATTCCTCTAGCTGACGCCACCGAGCCGCTAAGCTCAAGCGAACCAGCTGCAGTGATCGAACGGACATTGGCCTTTAGCCGCAACGCCGGGATGAAATTCGCCAGCTTGGCCCGAGTCTGGCGTCCAATCTGACCCACTTGACCTCGAAACAACGCCCACCCGTGTGCGGTCGCATCAGGGTTCGCGACCAGCGCGCCGACGATTGCGATGAAGACGCCGATCCAGCGGGCGGGGTCTTCGAGGCAAGCGGCGCTACTAGTCACAGGGCAGCATGCTAGGCGAACGACATGGCCCGAACTGGGAGCGTGCCCCCGTGGTGCCCCCAGGAGGCCGCGAACAGCCCTTGACTACCGTCACGCTGCTCGCAGGATCATCGGTCGGTCCCACCCGAACGCGCCAACTGGCCGGCACAGGGACGGGCTTGTAATGAAGCGGTCGCCTCGTCCAGTGTCGGTGTCGCACGAGAGGCTTGCAACGCCTACCGGTGATCTTGGAAGAGGAGGCGGCTGGCGATGGTGGATCGAGTTTGGCTGGACGTGTCGTTTGCTGAGAAGGGCGAAGCGAAAGCAGCTGGTGCGCGGTGGGACCCGCAAGCGCGGAGGTGGTTCGCCCCGCATTCCGGCATGGCGGGCCTGGCCCGGTGGGCAGCGTTGCCGGAACTCCCCGAGGTGCTACCTGGTGAAGACCGCAGCTACGGGGCGGGCTTGTTCGTGGACCTCGTCCCGCGGTCGTGCTGGTTCACCAACGTCCGCTCCTGCACCGACGGCCGGGACTGGGACCGGCTACGACGGATGGTCTACACCCGTGCCGGCAACCGCTGTGAGGCCTGTGGCCAGCGCGAGGACCGGGACCGGCAGGTCCGGCTTGAGGCTCACGAGCGGTGGCACTTCGACAACACCACTTTCACCCAGCATCTCCGCCGGCTGGTCTGTCTATGCGGACCGTGTCACGACGCGACCCACTTCGGCCTCGCGATGCTCCAGCGCCGCGGCGGGCCGGCCCTCGCACACCTGGCCGAGGTCAACGGCTGGGACCACCACACCATCACCAACCACCTCGACCACGCCTTCGACATCTGGGGCCGCCGCAACCTCAACACCTGGGTACTCGACCTGTCCATCCTCACCTCCGCCGGCATCCGCCTCAACCCACCACCAGACCCCAACACTCGGGGCCAACATGCCCAGCGGGGCGTGGCACAAGCCGTTGACCGTCGACTTTGACGCATCAACGCGCACGCGCAGTCGTGTGGGTGCGGTGGTATCGTTGCTGATGCGAGGGGCAGTAGCCCTGAGAAGTTAGCCCGGCAGTTTACCGGACGGTAAACGAGCCGGGCTTGCGCTTTCCCAGGGGGCCGTCAGCGGAGTTCGACGGTGTCGGTGATCATGGGTTCTATGCGAGTCCGCCACTCGCCGCCCCGCTGGTAGGACCAGGCTATTGCGTCGCTGACCCACAGCAACGGTTCCTCTTTGGCTCGGAGTTGCCGATACACCGGCGGGTCGTCCTCTCTACTGAATCGCGCAGCCACCAGATGGCGATCGGCGGCCGCGACGGACTCGTCAAGCTCCAGCACCAGGTGCGAGGCACCTTCTGTCAGCACCCAGTCCAGTATTCGGCTCAGACAGGCCTGTCGGCCCGCCCGGTGATCACGGGTACGCATCACGTAGACCCCCGCACGAACCTCCAACCCACCCATCACGTCGAGGATCTGCC
>JBOFLH010000028.1:0-7483 GCA_051657765.1 Nocardioides sp.
CGTCCCAGCCGTCCCACTGCCGTCCCACCCCAAACCGGCCCTGACCAGCGGAAACACCCAAACGGGACGGCTGGGACGGCTGGGACGGCTCACCCACCCCCAACCCGCCACATCTCGACGGAGAACCCCGCATGGCTCACCCACCAACGGACCGCCCCACCGGACGCCGCGACCACAACGAAGCGACTCGATGAGCACAACCGAGAGGACCGACATGAGCAACGTCATCGACCTGGCCGAGCGTCGACCCGACGCCACCCGCGGCCGGGTCACCTACACCGTCTCCGAGGTCGCCGCCCTGCTCGGCATGTCCCGAGCTAACACCTACGCCCTGCTCGGCGCCGGCGAGATTCCCGCCAGGCGGCTCGGCTCACGCTGGGTGATCCCCAGGCACCGGTTCCACCAATGGCTCGACAGCGACCCCGACCTCACCAACGGCGGTGACGCGCGATGAGAGGGTCGATCCGCAAACGCTGCCAGTGCCGCGACGCAGACGGTCGCGAGGTCAAGGGATGCCGCAAGGCGCACGGCTCCTGGTCCTTCGTCCTCGACGTCGGCCGCGACCCCTCCACCGGCCGCAGGCAGCAGGTAAAGCGGTCCGGCTTCCGCACCCGCGACGAGGCCGAGGAAGCGCTGAACGAGGCCCTGACCGCCACGAGCACCGGCTCGTGGACCGACGACAAAGGCATCACCGTCGGCGACTGGCTCGACCAGTGGCTCGGCGAGCTCGCCGAGCGTGGCCGGTCACCCAAGACCCTCGCCAACTACCGCGGGCACGTTCGGGACATCTGGCGCCCTCGGCTCGGCCGGATGCGGCTGCGGGACCTTCGGCGCGCCCACGTTGAGAAAGTGCTGGCCGAGCTGTCCCAGCCGATCGATGCGCAAGCCCGAGGACGCGGCAACGTAGGCCGACGAATCGACCAGCGCCGATCAACCACCGTCGACGGATACCGGCGCACCCTGCGCTCTGCCCTCTCGGCTGCGCAGCGCCGCGGGCTCATCACGATCAACCCGGCGCAGGGGCGGATGGACTCGATACCTGATCGCGAGTACGACACCGAGCTGGCGATCTGGCAGCCGAACCAGACAGCCCGGTTCCTCGAGCACGTCGCCGACGACCCTCTGGTCGCGTTGTACGAGTTGGCGGCCTACGCCGGTTTGCGGCGTGCCGAGCTGTGCGGTGTGAGGTGGGCCGACCTCGATCCTGATGGTGCGGGCGTCACGATCCGCCAGACCGTTGTAGAGGTCGCTCAGGCCAACTTGACTGAGCAGCAACGCATCTGCCCGACGTGCGGGAAAGAGCACGTCGGGCGTCTCATCAAGCGACCCAAATCGCGCCGTGGGCAGCGGTGGGTTCCGCTCGCCAAGCCGGCCCGTGACGCCTTAGACGAGCACCGCCGGCGGCAGGATGCCGAACGAGCGGACTTTGGACCGGACTACAGCGATCACGACCTTGTCTTCGCTGAGCCCGGTGGGACGCCGCTGCGACCGGGTAGCGTCACGGCGTCGTTCGAGCGCCATGTGCGGGACTGTGGTCTCCCGGTCGTCCGACTACACGACACCCGTCACGGCGCGTGCTCGCTTCTGCTGGCCGGCGGAGTACCCATCGAGGTGGTCCAGATGATCCTCGGCCACTCGTCGCCGGTGGTGACCAGGCAGGTCTACGCGCACGTGATGAAGCAGGCAACGGCGGCCCAGGTCGACGTCGCAACGCAGCTGCTCACCCAGCACCGCAGAGATAGGTGAACGGCTGCGTGCGGTCGCTCCAAGTTGCCAGACTGGGTTGGTGACCGACCATGAGGTGACCTATCCGGGGGACCCGCGTCACCCCGAGAACGGAATCCGGCTGTTGGAGTTTGGGGCGGAGTTGGGGCGAGCTACCTATGCCGCCGCGGGCGTCGCAGGTACCTGCTTCGACCTGGCCCGAGTGTTCGGCGGGGTAGCGGCTCAGC
The DNA here is from genome assembly GCA_051657765.1 of Nocardioides sp. Classification (GTDB taxonomy): domain Bacteria; phylum Actinomycetota; class Actinomycetes; order Propionibacteriales; family Nocardioidaceae; genus Nocardioides. Next base: position 1,953 of record JBOFLH010000028.1, read on the forward strand.
GCATGTACAACGATCCCCTGGGCACTCTGATCCAGCGTCTCAGGGAGATGGCCGACAACGACGACGTGGGACTCTGTCGCTCTCATCGGGCACCGATTGTCGACCTCGATCAGCGCCACTCACGCTGCGTAGGGCTGAGTGTCGCCGGGATCCGACACCACGGTCGGTGCCGGTAGTCCCTCAGCAGGCAACCATCGACGCGTTGACAAACATTCCTGTCAAGGCCTATCGTCGAGCCGTGGACGACATTCGAGTACTCAAAGACGCCGTCGCGGTCGAAGTGGCGCTCGATCCGACTCGGACCTCGATCCTCCATGCTCTGGCTGAACCGGGGTCAGCAGCATCGGTTGCGGCGACCGTCGGGTTGACTCGTCAGAAAGTGAACTATCACCTGAAGTCGCTGGAGGCACATGGACTGGTCGAGCCAGCCGGCGAACGCGCATGGGGCGGTATCACCGAACGCTACGTGCAGCGCTCGGCACGACATCTCATCGTCGCTCCCGACGTGCTTGAAGGCAAAGTCCCCGACCCGAACGAGATCGCCGATCGTCTCTCAGCCGCGTACCTGGTAGCGGTGAACGCTCGGACCGTATCCGAGGTCGGGTCGATCGCCAGCAACGCGACGACTGGGACGCGGGTGCCGACCCTGACCGTCGACACGGTGATCGGGTTCAAGTCTCCCGAGGATCGCGCTGCATTCGCTGCCGAACTGCAATCGGCCCTCACCGACCTGGCCGCCAGATATCACCACGATGACGGACGACCCCACCGCCTCACCGTCTCGTCGTACCCCAAGCCCAAGGAGAACTCGTGACCAATCCCGACCGCAGCGACCGCGTCGGACACCGGGCCGAGCACACTCGAGAGCTGGCCGCCACTTCGGAGCAGGTGTGGGACGCCATCGCCACTGCCGATGGGATCTCGGCGTGGATGGTGCCAACCCGGCTGGACCCCCAGATCGGTGGCGAAGTCTCGTTCGATCACGGCGGGTTCCGATCGACCGGTGTCATCACCGACTACACCCCGAATCAGCGTTTCGCGTATGAAGAGCCGTGGCCGATGACCGAGGAGATGCGCGAGTGGGTGGCCGACACCGCCGGACACGAGGTCACCGACGAGGAACTGGCGTCGATCTCCCCGATCGCTACCGAGTTCTTGATAGAGGCAGCGTCAGGTGGCAGTTGCATCCTCCGCGTCGTGTCGAGCTCGTACGGGAGCGGAGCGGACTGGGAGAACGAGTATTTCTCCGAAATGGTGGCCGGCTGGGGCACCGTCCCGTTCGGACCCGACGAGCAAGCGCCGTGGCTCGACAAACTCGTCGGGCATCTCAACGCCGCACAGCCCAAGGAAGGAACTCACCGATGAAAACCGCGCAGTCCGCACATCAAGAGCCGAGCATCACGTCCGCCGAGCCGAGCACCCTGGCCCTCATTCGACGTGGCGCCTTGGCCGGCGCGATCGCGGCCGTGGGCACCACCTCCGTGGCTGCCATCGCACGCGCCGCTGACGTCAGCCTCGAAGTAGACGCCACACCCATTCCAATCCCCGCCTTCACGTTGTGGACCGTCGTCGGGGCTGCCCTGGGCGTTCTGATGGCCAGACTTCTTCGCGGTCGCCGCCGGTTCCTCGTACTGGCCACTGTCGCTACCGGGTTGTCGCTTATCCCGCCAATGGCACTACCGGACGACGCCGCCACCAAGGCGGTTCTGGTCGCGACCCACCTGTTGGCTGCGTGCATCATCATTCCGATTCTCAGCCAGGGACTCACCACAGTCGCTGCCAACGGCGAAACCCGAGACCGATGAACGCCTCCGGCGCCATCACCGTCACACCGATCGTCGTTGCCGAGCTGCTCGTCGAAGGCGAAATAATGCCCGTATGCGTGCACGTTATCGACCATCCCGATGGCCGGGTTCTGGTCGACACCGGCATGACGGAACTGCACCCGGCAGTGGTGGCCGCCTTCAATCCCCACCTCTATCCATTGAGCGAGCAGGACGTCGACGTCGACGGCATCGACATCGTCGTCAACACGCACCTTCACGCCGATCATTGCGGCGGAAACCACCTCTTCACCGGACGGCCGATCTACGTTCAGCGCCGGGAGCTCGACGACGCCCACAACGAGGACGACTACACGATTCGCGAGTGGGTCGACGCTCCCGACCTGCAGTACGTGCCGGTCGACGGAGAACGGGAGTTGCTTCCCGGCGTCCGGCTCGTCCCAGCACCGGGCCATACGCCCGGTTCACAGGTCGTAGTGGTCGAAGCCGGGGAACGTCCAGTCGTCATCTGTGGCGACACCGCGGTGTGGTTCGGTGAGTTGGACGAGCCACACACCGAAGCGCAACGGCGAATCCGCGCGCTCGATCCCGAGAAGGTCTGGCTCGCGCACGTGCACGAGCCGTGGCGACCCGGCGTTGCCCACGCCGAAGACCACGGCCAAGCCGAAGCGCGAGACGACCAAGATTCGGCGACCAACTGAGGGATTCGGCGTTGTCCCGGCCGCCGCGACGCGAACGCCACGATGTCCCTGGCATCGGAGGCGGCGCCTGATGGCGGGGAGCCGAGTTGAGCTGTATGCCGCGATGAGGAGTGGTGTCCTGGCAAACCAACATCTCTGGCGCGGATCATGCTCCGGTGGTGTCAGAACTCATCTACAAGCGGTGTCAGACGAAACCGTCGAAGCCAGAAGTGCCCGGTATGGCGACGTTCATTGACGAACTGGAGTCGGCCCATGTGGACCGCAACGACCTACTGCATGCGTTGCCGGTGCTGCACGGCTTGCACAGGCGACGGACATCTGACCTGGCGCACGTCCGCGACTTCTTCAAGGTAGACGACCTGGCGGAGGTCACGGCGACGCTGCGAGCCGCCTCGGGCGCCGGCAACCAACTTCTGTACCACGACGGGGGCGACGCAGTCCGCCGATGGCACGCCGACCAGGACTAAGAGGTCGCGCGGGTAGGTGATGGCGTGGCGGTCCGGTGAGGCGGGCACGGCGCCTGTTACCAGTGTGAAGTGTGAGAACAACACTGCTGTTGAGGAGTCACCGTGCCCGCGGTCCCATCCTGGCTCATTGACCCGCTGTGGGACCATTCCAGGCGCTGATCCCACCCGTCATCGACACCCACACCTTTGGGCTGTCACAACCCACGCATAGGCGACGCGTGACGCGATCATCGGCTCAGGAATGGAGGCGGGAATGCAAGAGGGCTACGACATCGCCGAGGAGATCGCCGTGGAGTTGGCGGGCTGAGGCCAGGTCAGGCGACTTTCGGGCCCGAGCCGAGCTCCTTGTTGCTCCCGCCGTCGACGGGGAGCGTCCGACTTTGCCGCGATCAGTGATCGGCATGCGGGCATGTTCGGGGCGGGATTCGTGTCGGGTTGCTGGCGGGCTGTTGTCGCCTAGGTGGCGGGCTTGGGTCGTGGAGCGCGCCTCGTTCGGCTCCTACGTTCGGAATGATGAACACGAACGGGAAGGATGACCGTCATGAACGAGGTTCGGATCAAGGAGCTGCGCACTGCGCGGGGCTGGAATCAGGAACGTCTGGCTGAGGTGAGCGGCGTCGCCGTGCGCACCATCCAACGTCTGGAGGCAGGCAACGAAGCGAGCCTGGAAACACTGGCGTTGGTGGCGGGGGCGCTGGAGGTGCCGGTGCGCGACCTGTTCGTCTCACTGGAGAACCATGACCTGAGCGTCGCGGTGGATGGGTTGGACTCTCGGATCGACGTGGAGCGGCGCGCCCGGGCGAGTGCCGAGCGTGCCCAGAGGGGCTGGTTCTACCTCTACTTCGCTCTCGGTCTCGCTGTCACCGCCGCCGCCATCATCATGGTCTCCTCGCCGACGAGCTCGGGTGCGGCGATCCTCGTGGTTCCGGCGTACTGGGTTGGAGGCTTGCTCGTCGTGCTGTTTCTGCGGAAGTCGGTGTTCGGACCAAGACTCGACAGCCGCTTCCCCCTCACGACCAAGGACCAGGGGGGCCGCTCGTATGACAGCGCCGAGTGAACCTCAGGGCGCGGGACAGGACTCAACCATGCTCGACCGCCGATTCCGGACCTTACTCGTTGCAGTCGTGGCAGGACTGCTGTGTCCACTTCTACTCGTTGATAGCGCAACCGTGGCCGCCGTGCCGCCGGGCGACGTCCGAACCGACCATCAACTGCGGGAAGCGTTGGGCGACATCGTCGCGGCTGGTGCGAGCGGCGCGGTCCTGCGCGTCGACCACCAGCGCGACACCAACACCTACGTGGCCGGGGCCGCACGCCTTGACCCTCGCGTCGCCATGCGCCAGGGCGCGAAGCTGAGGGTCGGTAGCGTGACCAAGACGTTCGTCGCCACCCTGGTGCTGCAGGCAGCGGCGGAGAAGCGGCTACGCCTGGACGACACCGTCGAGCGTTGGTTGCCCGGCCTGGTGCCGGACGGCGACCGCATCACCTTGCGGCAGCTGCTGAACCACACCAGTGGACTGTTCGATCTCGTGAGGGACCAGGACTTCTTCCGGGCGGTGCTGACCGATCCGCTGCGCGAGTACACCCCGGTGCAGCTCGTGCGGATCGCCACCGCCCACCCTCCGGTGTTCGAGCCCGGCACCGACTGGGGCTATTCCAACACCGGCTACGTGTTGCTCGGCCTCGTCCTCGAGCGCGCCACTGGCCGTTCGGTCTCCGCCCTGGTGCGTGATCGGATCACCGGACCGCTCAAGTTGGAGCAGACGTACCTGCCGGTCAGGTCTCCTGACATTCCGGGCTTCCACGCCCATGGCTACCTCCCACCCTCGCTCACCGGAGCCGGCTACGTCGACATCACCCGGATCAGCCCCACCGCGCTGGGATCAGCTGGCGCGCTGGTGTCGACGGCCGGCGACCTGCGGCGCTTCTTCCGCGCCCTGCTCGGCGGCCGGCTGCTACCCCCGGCCCAGCTCGCCCAGATGCAAACCACGGTCGAAGCGCGGCCGGGCTACGAGTACGGTCTCGGCCTCTACAGCCAGCAGACACCATGCGGCCGCGTCTGGGGCAACGACGGCAACGCACCGGGCTACGAGACATTCGCCTGGAACAACCACACGGGCCGCCAAGGATTCGTCCTGAACGTCACCACCCAACCAGACGACGCCATCGAGACCGCGCAGAACGCCGCCACCGATGCTGCCGCATGCCAGATCCTGACCAAGCCCGGCAACTGAATCGCTGTAAAGCCACCGAAGGCCGGACGGCAGCGGCTGAGAGTCGTGGCGCTCGTGACCAATCGGTGACCAGTCGCGGCCAGTTGGACGCTTGGCGGACGCGGTGCGCACCGGCACGGAGCGCAGTTGGACGGCGCTCGTGACAGTTGAAAAGGGCTCTGAACTGCGCAGATGGCCGGCGGGCGCCAACTTGGCAAGTGCTGATGGATGGGTGGCCAGGGGCGGGGTCGAACCGCCGACCTTCCGATTTTCAGTCGGACGCTCGTACCAACTGAGCTACCTGGCCGAACCTGCTCCGCCGGCCCGGCTGACACCGGCTCCAGCACAACAGAGCGACCCCGACGG
>JBOFLH010000029.1:0-2663 GCA_051657765.1 Nocardioides sp.
CGAGTACCAGCCCCCTGACGAGGATGCAGCACGCGGCGAAAGTGATTCGCCAAACTCGACCGATGCCTAGATGACGCGAGATCGAGTACGGTTCCGGTCCACTACCTACGAGGCGTTCGACTACGCTTCAAGCTAGGACTTGAGGGCCTTGGAGCCTGCAGGATGGGAGACGTGAGTGAAACAAGCCGAGTTCAACGGCCAAGCCGTATGGACGACCTTGGCGAACCTTGAGGATCGGCTCTCGCCAGACCTCAGGCCCAGCAACGAGGACGAAAGGTATGCCGTCCATCGACTGCATGCCCTGGTCGAGTACCTGGACCTGCTTCGGGGTGCCGATCCGGCCTTGCTGGAGCCGGGTGCGTTTGGCGATATCAATTCGCACCTGACTCAGATCGTCAACTATCTCGATTTGTATGTATCCAACCCAGAGGGTTACCAACCTCAACTCCGCGCTGCGGCTGATTACTTACAAAATGTCCTCACTTCGGCTCGGCAGCACTTTCCAATCAACATGTCGGATGAGGCGACCCGCGCAGCCAAAGCTGCCTCCACTCGGTACAGGCATGCGCTCGATGCCGAGGTCGATGGTTTAAAGACGCGGATCCACGAACTCGAAGCGTTGGTCATGGAAACGGAGAATCGACAGGTCGCAAATCACGATTCAGCGAACGGTGCCCTCTCGGATCTTCAAGACAAGATGGATACCAGCAATTCGGAGATTGACCGTCTAGCCACCAAACTCAATGCTCAGATCGACGCGCAAAGAACTGCCTACGAGACCGAAGCGACCGAGCGTGCGGCAACATTCAAGGCAGCCGAGGCCGAGCGGTCAAAAGATGAAGAAGCGCGAGTCGAGAAAGAGGCCACTGCGGCCAAGAAGGCGCGTGAAAGCCAGGACGCTGCAGCAACGGCGGCCCTCGCCTCATTGAAAGCGCATGAGAAACAGGCGGCGGCCCTAGTTGATACGACTAGCCGCCACGCGGTGTCTGGCGACTATGGGACGTGGGCATCCCGACAGGCGAGAGCAGCCTTCTGCTGGACAGTGGTGACCGTGACCATTGGGCTCGGTACCGTGGTGGGTCTGATCTATGCCATCCGCTCGGCCGCCGACGACTCGATCCAGTTCACCGTCTACAAGACCAGCATCTCGGTGATCGGCCTGATCGTCGCTGGCTATTGCGCGCGCCAGGCGAGTGAGCACCGAAGCGAGGAGCGAACTGCCAAACGGCTTGCACTCGACCTGGCGGCCCTCGATCCGTTCCTCCAAAACGTCGACGACCCCGGAACTCTACGTACCGAAATCGCGAGACGGGTTTTTGCCCCCGAGGCGCAGACAAGCGAGACCGGTGGACTGAGAACGCGTCGCGGTTCGCTCAGCTTGACCGAACTCGCCCAATTGATGGCAATTTTTAAGAACCAGCCACCGACCTAGTCTTGCCAGAAAGAACTGGGGAGCTGTCGCCGAGCTGGCTGTTGCAGACCTCTATGAGCTTGCTCCGTGGCGCCAGCTGGAACCTTTGTCGCTGGACGCGGCCCGCCCGTCAGTATCGGTAGTTGACGAAGTTGTGCTCGACTACTCCCAGGAGTAGTCCCCAAATTGTCCCCAACGCCCCACACGCCCTGCCCGACGGCACCACCGATCCACACCAATGCACACGCCAGATGAGCGTGAAACACAACCCTCGCCGATCTGGGGGTCAAGGGGTCGCAGGTTCAGATCCTGTCAGCCCAACCAGATCCACCTCACGCTAGGAGCAGATCAACTCACGCACCTGGGCTAGCGTCTTCTGGGCGTCGGTACCAACACTTTGCCGGAGAATGTCATCGCCGGTAGCGCTGGGTCGAATCACAGCATTGACCACCTTGGCAATCTGAGAACCCAACCTGTAGATCCGAACCTCCTCGTGCTGGTAGCTCGGCAACTCGTAGGGAAGGTGACCTAGTCCCTGGCCAGCTAGGCGCTCATGGATAGCAGCACGGACATGCACACCGAGCTTCCCGACACCGTGGGCATCTCGCAGCTCTTCCATTGTGGTGAGCACGAGGCCATCTTCAGAGTCGACTAGCCCTCCCAGCTCCTCGTAGGTTGAGTAGTTCGTCATGAGACCTCCAGTGTGAGTTTATTGTGCACATGACGATAATATATCGTTGGCGATCGTGCAAAATATTTCCACCGTGCGGTGCAGTCTCCTGCGCCTCGATGGGCGCCGTGTCGTGGTCCATGAGTTCGATCGGGCGGCCGCGCGAGGACTTGGAAGGTGGAGTTGTGCACGCAGACCAGCCAGATCTCTAGCCGGTCAGGCCCCGTAACCAAGGCCGACAATGCCTACCGTCGTCGCCATAATCGGCGCACTAGTGCCACTCACGCCTCGACAGGGAGTCATGGTTGAAGTATCGGGCTACGCGCTCTCGACAGCTAGCTTCTTGTGAGAACATGAGCTGATCTAGTCTCAGTTTTGTCTCATTCACGGCCGTACGTGACCGTTCGTCGCCCGAAGCGCCGGTCACACCTGCGCCTAGCGCCCACCTGGAACACGACCACGAACGGGCATGTGAGGACTTGGAAAGCGGGTTGGCTGAACGGGCAACAGAGTGCCCGGCGGCGACGTAGGCTGCCGGGTATGGGTTTTCGGGCGAGGAAGAGTTTCAAGGTAATGCCAGGT
>JBOFLH010000030.1:0-6189 GCA_051657765.1 Nocardioides sp.
GACATCGGTCCGACCTACTACGGCTATTGCGCTCCCGAGGACCCGATCCGTGGACAGAAGTTCCGTACCGCTGCCTATTGCGTGCTCGACAACGACTTCGCCGAGTTTCCGGCCGGCGCAACGCAGAGCCTCAACGTGACCGCCGCCCACGAGTTCTTTCACGCCATTCAGTTCAACTACGACGTCGCCGAGGACCGCTGGATCATGGAGGCCACCGCGACTTGGATGGAGGAACGGTATGCCGATGACATCAACGACAACCGTCAGTACCTCCCGGCCAGCCAGCTCTCCAAACCACGCATACCACTGGACACCCCAGGCGGCCTCGGCCAATACGGCAACTGGATCTTCTTCGAGAAGATCCACGAACGATACGGCGAACGGGCAATACGTCGCATCTGGCATCGACTCGATGCCAGCGAAGGCGCCGCCGACCACTACTCGATCCAAGGCGTCCGGAAGTACCTTAAGAAACAAGGCATGCCGTTTCGGCGATTCTACGCGCGGTTCGCATCCGGAAACCTCACCCCGTCGCTCTCCTATTCCGAAGGGGCCACCTATCCGGCGACCCCCGTGGCCCGCTCGTTTTGGATGAGCACCCGATACCCTGCCAGCGGACTCAAGGAGATACGCCTGCGACACCTTTCCAGCACCAGTTACGCCTTTACCCGAGGCAGGTCACTGACCGGCAAGTGGCGGCTACAAATCGATGTGGATGGCCCGCGACGCCGGACTCGACCGGACGCGATCGCGCGCATCTACTTCGTCGACGGCGAGGTGACCAGGAAACGAATCAAGCTGAACCGATGGGGCAAGGGCTCCGCCGCCATGCGGTTCGGCACACGGGTCACCCAGGTAACACTGACGTTGGTGAACGCGTCGACCAAGTACGGCTGCTTCCAGCGTGGCAGCTATTCCTGCCAGGGCGTGCCCACATACGACAACTCGAAGTTCAGTTTCGACGTTTCCCTGTTGCGATAGCGGCACGCCCTTTGTGACGTGTCACCGGGACTTTGTGACGTGTCAGTTACCTTTGGCTGGGCCGGTCTTGGAGCCTGGGTCCAGGGCGGTCTCCAGAGCGTCGATGATGGCGGGACGCAGTTGCGCGGCCGCGATAACCCGGTCCACCGACCCCATCCGGACGGCTCGATGGATATCGTGAACCGCGTCGAATTCGGCGGCAATCTCGCTGATCTTCTCGCTACGAACGGCCGCCCTGAGATCCGACAGCTCCACCAGGAGCGCGCCGCGTTCGGCGCCGACCCTGGAAGCGATCCGCCCGTCCAGCTCTCGCACCCGAACATCGGCCGAGATGCGTCTCTCGACCTCACCGGCGAAGACCACCGCGGCTGCCGGAGCGCCACCGATCACCGACGCGAACGAACCCTCCACCGCGAGCACCTGCATCCGCGGGTTCAGCGTCTTGGAGAACACCACGAACGCGCCCCCGTGATAGCGGGAGATCACTGTGAAGATGATCGGTCCGCCAAAGTTCACGATCGCCCGGCCGATCTCCGCGCCGTACTCCAGCTGGAGCTCGCGCATCGACTCCGGTGACCCGTCGAACCCGGACAGATTGGCTAGCACCACCAAAGGCCGATTGCCGCTGGCCGCGTTGATCGCGCGCGCCACCTTCTTGGAGGAGCGCGGAAACAAGGTGCCGGCGGTGTAGGTGTCGGGGCCGTCGGAAGGAGGAAAGCCGCGGCGGACCAACGGTCGCGACTCGATGCCCACCAGGCAGACAGACAGACCCCCCAATCGGGTGTCATAAACCACGGCCGTGTCGGCGTCGACCATCCCGGCCCACCGCTCCAGTGGCTCGTCGTCCGCATCGGCCACCGCCCGCATCACCGTGCGAATGTCGAACGCCTTCTTGCGATCCGGATTGGCTTCGGCGGAGAAGATCTCGCCGACCGTGGTGAAGTCGCTGCCTTCCAAAGCGTGCGGGTACGGTGAAATGTCCCGGTCGACCGGGTCGGCGGTGGGCCTACGCCGTGGTGCGCCTTCCCCAGGAATCACATAGGTGTGGTCGTAGTAGGCGAGTAGCACCTCGAACGCTCCGGCGAGGTCGGGTGCCCAGTACTGTGCCTGGCCGTTGGGTCCCATCACCCGGTCGTAGCCGCCGATGCCGAAGTTGTCCTCGGCCGACACGCCACCGGAGAAGTCCAGGGACTGCTTGCCCGTCAGCACCATCGCACTGTCCGGAGTCATCACCAAGATGCCCTTGGTGTGCATAAGCATCGTCGCTTCCGCGTTCCAATAGGGTTGCGCGCCGACGTTGATACCGGCCACGATGACGTTGATCTCGCCGCCTGCCTGGGTGAACCCGATAATCCGACGCAAGGCCGCACCTACCCAGTCCATGTTCTCAGTGCCGGACTTCATCGAGATCCGCGCGCCGGCCGACAAGGCGAACCACTCGACGGGCACCCCCATTCGCTCGGCCAGATCCAGAGCGGCGATGATCCGAGCGCACTCCGGTTCAGCCACAGCCCCGAGCGCCTTGGTCGGATCTCCGGACAACACCACCCGAGTCATGCCTTCGGGATATCGCGCCGTCGGGGTCGTCGCCACGCCCACCACCAGGCCGGCGGAGTTCAACCCGGGGGCGCGATCTACTGGGACCAACGCGCCGGTGGGATCGAGATCGTGCTCAACCAGCGAACCGCCCGGGCCGGCAAGCAGGTCAGCCAGTTCGTATGGGTAGACCAGCCCCCGGCGACGCGCCCGCAGCACCTTGCCGGCGTACTCGTCCAACGGCTTGAGGGCATCGGTCGGCGGCGGCACCACCTCGGCTACCACCCCAGCGCCCGGACGCGAGTGAAACCGGATGCCGATAGGCCGGATCGAGCCGTCCGGCCCCGCGATCCGCCCCTGGGCGAGCACCTCCTCGATGCCCGCTCCTTCGCTGAGCGGGGTGATCTTGCGTTGCAACGCGGTGAGTTGGTCCAGGTCCGCATCAACCAAAGGCCATACCTGAACCCACACGTGATTCATGTCCCAGCTGGCGTCGCCCGAACCGCTCGCACCGCGGGAGGTGCGCGCGCGGCGGATCGCCTCCAGGCAGTTCTCGACCGCCCGTTCAGCATGTGGCAAGCCCAATACCCGTCCGGATTCGTCACGCACCACCGCCAGCTGGCGGACCTGCGCCATCGCGACCAGCCGACGATCGGCCGGATTGGACTTGGCGACGCACTCGTAGAGCAGCACATCGGCCGGCGCGGCAATTCGGGTCACGTCGAACTCGCGCAACCGCCACAGGTTCAGCCGGCGGCCGACCATGGGGTGCAGGCCGCGCACTCGGGCGTCCTCGGCGAGCTGATCGTCGAGCCAACGGAAGGTGAAGTAGACAACCTCACGGCCGGAACCGGCCGCTACGGCTACCGCGACCCGGCGGACCTCCCGAACCCACGGCAAGACCGAGAGCACACCCCGCAGCTCGGCCGAGGTCTCGTCCGGATCGCGGGGCGCCTGCGGCCAGGATGCATAAACCTCGACGACCACCTCGTCACCCGGCCTGCGGGCCGCCGTCTGCGCGGCGATCGCGGCATTGAGCTGTCCGTCGGTCTCCTCTAGTTCGCTGCGTCGGCCCACGGTGGCCACAATGCGGGTGGGCCGGCCTTCCAGGGCGTAGTCCGCCACGGCAACAGTTCGGCAGCCGGTCTGCAAGGACCGCAATCCGTGGAGGTCGAACTCTAGGTAGTGCCGCTTGATCATCACCTCCAGCAGCGGTTCGTACTCCGGAATGCCGTGCTCGAGCCGGTCGGCAAGGAAGTCCACGATCTGCTCGGGGATGGCGGCGATCGCATCGATCCGATCGGCATAGTCGGCGGTGGTCGGATCGGTAGCCAAGGCGGCGACTTCTTCGTGTACACCGGCCAGCACTTCGGCTCGTTCCCGATCAACCTGCGGCTGATCGAACCACCGGAATCGGATGCTCCGAGCCAGGTCGCCGACGGCCGGGAACCGCAACTGGGTGGCCCGCACGAGTCGTTCCAGCTCGGCGCGCGCGCGACCGGCCCGCTCGCCTTCGGGCGCCGGATCGGACTGCCACCGTTGAAGAATCGTGGTGACCACGTGCAGATCCGGAATCGAACGTTGTCGGGCCATTCTTTGTTGAGCGAGGAAGATCCGGAAAACGGCCTCCTCCAGTGCCGGCGTGCGGTCCAGGCTGGTGACGCCATAGTGCGCCACGACAGTGCGCAGGCGATCGCGAAACTGGTTCGGGAGCCCGCCACGCTCGACGTCGAGACTCTGCAAATAGGTGTGGAAGTGCTCCCGAGAACTGTGCACCCGCAGCTCGTTGCGCAACTCCTCGGTGGCCGGCCGGTTACGGCTCAGCTCGGCGAGGTCGGCGAACAGACCCAACAGCCCGATCTCGTCAGTGACCATGTCGACGCCGTCAGAGCGAAGCTCGTCGCGCGCGGCGAGATACCGGGCCAGCGTGCTGACCTCCGCGCGATGGTCGATGTCGAAGCCCAACAAGAGCGACTTGAGACCGGCAAGTGCGTGTGCCGCACGCTCGGCGGGGTTATCCCACTGTCGAGCCGGCGGAAGATCAAGGCCGGACGCGATCTCGGCGGGCGCCGATGGCCGTTCGGAAGCCTCGGGCGCGTCCGAGTCGCCGAGCTGTTCCAGGCGGACCAGAGCGGCACCGGTCTCGACCTGGCTGCCGGGCATCACCAAGAGTTCCTTGACTCGACCCGCGAATGGCGCGCCGATCACCGTCTCCATCTTCATCGACTCCAGGACCAAGACTGGTGCGCCCGGCGTGACGAGGTCACCGACCGCGACCGGTGTGGCCACCACCAACGCCGGCGCGGGAGCGCGAACCATGCCCCCTTCGTCACGACTGACTCGGTGCGCCACTGAGTTGACCTCGACCATGTGTACCGGGCCATGGGTCGCGGTGACCAACTTGAAACGTTCCTGATCGATGGACAACCTGGCGTGGAAGTCGTCGATCCGCTCGATCACGGCCTCGACGGTGCGTTCGTGTTCCCCGACCGCGACCGTGACGCCAAAACGGGACGGGCCGACCTGAATCACGCTCACCTGGTAGGTCGTGCCGCGCAGCTTGAGATCAACCGCTCGGCCTACCTTGTGCTGCACCTGCGGTCGGCCACCGTACGCCGTCTCCAGCAACCGGGCGATCTCCACGGCCTCTTCATCTTCGTAGGCTTCGATGGCGGCGGCGACCAACGCGACTCCCGAGTGCCGCTCCAGCACCAGCCGGCCCTCGCTGCGCATCTGATCGATCCATCCCGTTGAGCACCACGGCCCGGGGCCGACCACCTCGGGCTGATCTAGCAGGTCGAGAACGAAACTCTTGTTGGTCGCGCCACCCTCGATAACGACCGTGGTCTCGGCCATCGCTCGCCGAAGCCGCGCAAGCGCTTCGTCACGAGTGGCACCGAAGGCGATTATCTTCGCGATCATCGAATCAAAGTCCGCCGGGATGCTGTCACCTTCGGCGACGCCCGTATCCACTCGCACTCCCGGCCCAGCCGGCAGGTCGAGCCGCACGATTCGACCTGGCGCCGGCGCGAAGTCGCGGTCCGGGTCCTCGGCGTTCAATCGTGCTTCTACGGCATGTCCGCGTTCGACCGGTTTGGCGCCGACCAGCGCCCCACCCGCGGCGACATGGATCTGCGCCTTGACCAGGTCGGTGTCGGTGGTGACCTCGGTGATGGGATGCTCCACCTGGAGTCGGGTGTTCACCTCGAGGAAGGCAAACGACTTCTCGTCCGGATGGTAGAGAAACTCCACCGTTCCGGCGCCGCAATAGCCGACCGCCAACGCCAAGCGCTCGGCGGCGGCCTTGAGCTCCTCTGCCTGATCGGCGCTCAGCAGCGGCGAGGCGGATTCTTCGATGATCTTCTGATTGCGACGCTGGACCGAGCAGTCACGTACGCCGAGTGCCCAGGCCGTGCCGTGCCCGTCGGCGATGACCTGCACCTCGACGTGCCGGGCACCAGTCACCAGCCGTTCCAAGAACACCACTCCGGATCCGAACGCACGCGCAGCCTCGTCCCGGGTGCGTTGGTAGGCATCCTCTAGATCGGCGGCGCTCGCCACCATCCGGATGCCACGCCCACCACCTCCGGCCGTCGCCTTGAGCATCAACGGATAGCCGATCCGGTCGGCCGCCGACAACGCTTGCCCCAGTGTGTCGACTCCCCCACGACT
>JBOFLH010000031.1:0-2884 GCA_051657765.1 Nocardioides sp.
CCGCACGTGGATCCACGTGCGCCGATCGCCACGTCCTATCAGGAATTGAGCGCCGGCCAGCCCGTCACCCAGCGGCTGGCCTGGCTGGTGCTGAGCCTGGATCCATCGCTGTGCCCGGTGGCCGTTGCCGCTCGGGCCGACGGAGTGCTCGGCGCGCAACGAGCGCTAGCCAGCCTGGCGGCTCGCCTGGTGGTGGCGCTCGCTCCGCACGTGCAGGCCCGGGTGCTAGGTCCGGACCAGATCCGTTCGGTGCTGGCTACCGCGATCGGTGACCCGGTGGTCGGTGAGCGGGTCGTCGGCGAGGCGGGTGGCAACGACGCCACGGACAGCTTCGCCGAGGAGTGGGGACAAGTGGCTAGTGCCCGAGCGATTCACCGGAGTTATCGGCTGCACCTGGGTGCCGCTGACAATCCTGATGCCCTGCTCGGTGAACTCAGTCAGGTGCCCTGCTTGGGTAGCACCCTCAGCGTGGCGATCGTTCACGACGCTCGCGGTGAGGACGAGATGCGGGTGGTGCTGCGCACGACCAGTCTTCCCGAAGACGCCGAAGGCGTGGACGGCGAGATCCAAGCGGTCGCCCGTCGCCATCGGACTTCGGCCTATCCGCTTGACGGTGAGCAGGCGATCGCGCTTGCGGAGACCCTCCCGATCTGTGTCCGCGGATGGCGCCATCAGCCGACCCCGCATGCGTCCCCGTCGTGGTTCGATCCGCGGGTGCCGGAGCTGCAGCTGCCGATCGGTCGCTGCGGCCTCGCGATCGGTCGGCGTATCGGGAACGCCGGCGAGTTCGGCGACCCGTTGAGTGTGCAACTTTTCGCCGACCGGCCGTGTGCGGTTTCTGCCATGCTCGATCCCGGGGTGGCTTTGGTGTTGTGCTATCGAGCGCTGGCGGTCGGTGCGCGCATCCACGTGATCTCCACCCGTGCCGAGCATTGGGTGCCGTTGCGGCGGCTGGCCGTCGATGACCCGGGGACGGTGATCTTGTCGGCGACCGAGTCCCCGCTTTTGGAGGATCCTGGTGCCGTTCGAGCGATGCATCCGCATGCGGCGCGCCCACTGCTGGTCGTGGTCGATCAAGCTTCATTGCGCAGCCCGGTCCGCATCGCCCCGCAGCCGTGGCAATGCGTGCTGACACTGCTGCCCGAGCTCTCTTTGGGGTGGTTGCCGTCTACCCGGTCGGCCAATCTGGTGGTGACTCAGCGGCTAGCTCGCCCCGATGCCATCGCGGCCGGGCCGTTCCTGGGCATCGCCAGCGCTGACAGCGAGGTGTTGTCCGGCCTGAGCGACGAACAGGTGGGTATCGTCGAGCGCGGCCGGCTCACGGTCGCGAATCTGGCGATCACGATCTCGGAGAGCCAGCTCTTGGTAGCGGCGACCAGCGCGCAAGGAGGGTAGCGCGACGCGGCGCGTCCTGGCCGCATACCCCAGCCGCTCCGCCGCCGACCGAAGCGCCAACTCCGGCCCGGTCGGGGCTCCGGGTGCTCACCGGTTGACCCGGCCGAGGGTTGACGTGCGGGTTGGTGGCGACCCGGCGGTCTCTATCTCGCCGGCCACCGCCTGGCATGCCGGGTTAGCTCGAGAAGATCTCGGCAAACAGGCGCAGCTCGTTGTTGGGGATGCCGTTGCCTGTCGCGATGGCGCGCCAGGACGTCGTGGCCTCGCGGACCTGGGCGAGGATCACCGCGCCTTGATCGGCGTTCAGTCCGAAGTAGGGGGCAAACTCAAGAAGAGCTTCGCGTTCCTCGGCGCGAGAGGTCGTGCCGCCGATCGATGTTGCTCGGGTCAGGTTCGGGTCGGGGTTCGGGTTGAGGTCGAATGCCGGAGCGAGGTTCCAGCCGCCCGTGGCGCGGAGGAAACCATGGTTGCGGAAGTGGTCGTCGATGTTGTGGATGGCGATGGACACCGCGATCCTGCGCCACAAGTCGACCAGGTCGCGGTCCGGACGGGCCGAGTGGTCCGTGATCGCCGCCGCAAGGTCAAGGTAGTCAGCCGGGTCGCCGTCGTTGCAGCCGGTCAGCGTCATCGCGCTGGCATACCCCAGCCTTTGGCCAACGCTGCCGCGATCGAATCGGCGGAGGATCAACACGCTGCGACCGTTGACGGTGACGAGGTGGCGTGCCGGGGTCGCAAGACCGGCCCGCTCAGCAAGGTCAAGGGCGGTCTTCTCCCAGGCCATGACGTCCCAGCTATCACCCGAGTGCGGAAACTTGGCGATCGACAGGGCACGGTCGGTGTCGATGACCGATGCCTTGGGGCGTGCGCCGCCCAGCGTGGTGCCGCCAACGTCGAGGAGTTCGCGGACCGCGCGCAATTCGTCGGTTGCCTGGTTGCCGCCGGTGAGCTGGTCGGACGCGTGCACCAGGCGACCCAGATCGATCAGCCGTGGGATGTTCTGCGACGCGGCGACGTAGTCGGTGGTGTCGGGTCGCCGGTATCGCAAGGCGCCCTGCCGTGAGTGGTCGGAGACTCCGACGAGGTAATCAACTTCTCCGATCGAGGCGGAACCAGCCCACGCTCTCTCGATCAGTCGTCTGCCCCACCGGTCGGGCGCGCTGTCGGCGAAAGCGCCGGGTAGTCCGACGGTGTGCCCGCGGCCCGTGTCCAACGGCAGGGTGGGGTCAATGGGATATGCGTCGGGGCGCGCTAGGTAGCTAGGCGCGTAGCTGAAGGTGGTCGCCACCGTGCGACCGCGTCGAGTGAAGTAGGCGGTGCCCACTCGAATGGTTTGGTCGCCGTGCGCGAGATCGACCTCCAGCTGGGTGTCCATCAGGGGCGGACCCGTTTCGGCAGGATCTGGTCTGCGCGAGCGCGCCCGAGGTCGGTTTCATAAGGATCAAGCGCGCTGACAGCTTGGTCCAGCCGGCCCAAAGCGCGCAGCACGTTG
>JBOFLH010000032.1:0-2948 GCA_051657765.1 Nocardioides sp.
CCGACTTTGCCCCAGGCTGGCGTTCGGATACCGTCGGGCCGGTTCTGCAGACACTTCAGGGGCGCATAGCTCAGCGGTAGAGCACTGGTCTTACAAACCAGCGGTCACAGGTTCGATCCCTGTTGCGCCCACCCGAGAACCTCCAGGTCACAAGCCTGATCGGCGGTCGGCCTCACCGGTCGGGCGTAGCTGGAACAGCTGATTGTCACCAGAACTGTCACCAAGAGCGCCGGAATTACGGCGGATGAAGGCCCGGATGTTTGGGCCGCCCAAGCTACTCGTCCGCGTCCTCGCCGCCCCTGGCCTCCACAGAGATGGTGGCGGTGTCTTCTGCGAAGATCGCGCGTCCGATCCGACTGAGCTGGCCGTGTCGGTCCCGGTGCCACAGCCTGCCAGCGGAGTCTCGAAACTTTAGGGCGACCTGGAGGTACTGTCCGAAGCTAACGTGCTCGTCGTCCTTGAAGATCGTCGTGTTCCAAATCAACGGCGTGTCACCTGGCGGCAGGAGGTTCTTAGGTTGGCTCACTCGCAGATCGCCGACTGGTCCATAGAGTTCGATAGTTGCTTCGTAGACAGGTAGCGGGCTGCCATTCACGATCAGCGCTCCCCACCCGGCGCGCATACGAGTGTCATCTGGCTTTAGCCACGCGGACCATGCGGCGATCAGGTCTGCTTGCTCGGCTTGCTCATCGTGAGCCTGCCGCTCGGAGTCGCGCTTTAGCTCCAGCTTGAAGGTGTCGCTTGCCTTCTTGACTGCCCAGCCGGCCGCCACAAGTGCGCCGAGTGTTGCGATCGCCGCAATCCATGAAGGCACGTCGCCCCAATCGAGGGTCGGCAATGAGCACAGCGGAATCACCTGCCCGAGTATCCGCCAGCCGACTGTTTGATGCCAAGACGCCACAGGCGGTGTTCAGCGGTCGTGCTGGACGTCCCTCTCACAGTCCTCGGAGACCGGGATCGCGGCGGCGATGAGTGCACCAAGGGCGTCGGCGAGTTCACGGTCGTGGCCGGTACTGCGGTGGCCGTAGATGCGCCTGGTAACGGCGGAGTCTCCGTGTCCGATCCGATCGGCGAGGATCTTGACGACTGCGCCAGAGTCCATCGCGAGGGTGGCGTAGGTGTGACGTACGTCGTGGAGACGAATCTGCGGCACCCCGGCTCTGTCGACGAGCCGGTTGAACCGTTTGGTG
Source organism: Nocardioides sp. (assembly GCA_051657765.1). Lineage (GTDB taxonomy): Bacteria > Actinomycetota > Actinomycetes > Propionibacteriales > Nocardioidaceae > Nocardioides. The sequence goes on from JBOFLH010000032.1 coordinate 1,191, forward strand.
ACCGTGTCGGGGTACAGCGGCCGGCCTTCCTCGTTGACCAGGAGCCGGCCGTGGGTCGGGTAGGTAGCGCCGTGCGCCTCCCGTTCCTCATCGAGCATCGCCAGGTGCCGTTCCAGCGCTGCGCAGGTGAACGCATCGAGCGCGATGTACCGCCGGCCGGCTTCGGTCTTGCCGTCGGACTCCACAGCAGTGCCGGCGGCGACTACCTCGGTAGCAAGCACGCTGAGCGTGCGCTCGGTGAGGTCGATGTCCCCGACGGTTCGCCGGACCAGTTCGGAGCGCCTCATGCCAGTCGTCGCGGCGAGCACCCACAGGCCGGCGTAGCGGTCCCCGAGAGCGACGGCAAGCCATGCGCCGAGCTGCTCGACCGTCCACACCTGCCTCCGCCCGCCACGAGCCTCTCTGCGGGCTTCTCGGCGCACGCCGCGAGGTACGGCAGCATGAAGAGCGTGATTGAGAGCCAGGTAGCCCCAACCGACGGCATCCTTGAGCGCCACGCGCAGGACCGCATGCACGTTCTGCACCGACTTCGCCGAGAGCCCCGGTTGATACTCCGCCGGCACCCTGCCCCGGCGGTAGCGAAGTACCGCGGCTTTCGCTGCCGCATGCGAGGTGTCGCACTCGTCGGCGATGCGCTTCGGGGCCGGCCCGAGGCCCCCTCGCTCGTCGAGGTGCTGAGACCAGTAGGCGTGCATGCGCTGATTGCCGTCGCCGCCGAGCCGGCCTTCGGCGAGGAGATGGGCGTAGAAGCGGTTCAGGACCGGCGCCGTGAGGTCGGCGAGCCAGCGGTCGCCAAGGGTGGGGAGGATGTACTTATCTATCACTTCGCGGTAGCCGGCCTGGGTGGTGGGCTTCAACGTGGGCAGCACGGTTTCGGTCCATTCGGTGAAGAACACCGAGACGCGGAGTCGCTTGTCGCGCGGTTTGCCGGCATCACGGTCGGCCTTGGCAGTGACCGCGGCGGCGAGGGCCTCTTCGTAGGTTGCGAAGCCGCCTCGATAGCCCGTGCGGACCCGTCGGCCAGTCAGCGGATCGGGGTCGTCTTCGAGCCAGTAGGCCCACTTGCGACCGCGCTGCCACACGGTGACACCGGGGATCCTCGGTCGCTTGCTGTTCATGCTGCTCCGTCTCTGTGCTGCGCGTTGGTGCCGTGGATGAAGTCGTGGATCCTGCTGGTGATCACGAAGACCCGACCACCGAGCCGGCGAGAGGGCAGCTCGCCAGCTTTGGCGAGGATGTAGGCGCTACTGCGGGAGATCCCGATCAGCTCGGCCGCACGGGTCACCGAGATCAGTGCCGGCAGCTCGTCATAGTGGGGTTCCATCAGGGTTCAGCTCCTGTCTCGCGGGTGGGTCGTGGTGTCGCGCGCGCGTATAGGGCAGGTGGTTTCGTAACCCGGAAACCCGGAAACCCGGCAAAGGGCCTCTGACCTGGGGTTTTGTCGCCGGGTTAGAGAAGTTGAGTGGTGGTTCAATACCCGGAAACCCGGTGTTGTTGCGTATGGCGCGACAGTTTGCCGGGTTTCCGGGTATTGAACGGTGGTGCAGTCTTCATAACCCGGAAACTGTTTCGGCTGGTCAGGTGGGGTTTTGCCGGGTTTCCGGGTTTCCGGGTTAGGTTTCGGGGTCTTCCTGGGATTCCGGCTCGTGTTGCGTATCAGGGAACGGGTTTTGGTGGGGTTCGGGTGCGTGGTCATGGGAGTAGGGCCTCCTCCTGGTCTGGTTCAGCCGTCTGTACCTCGGCCGATTCGAGTGGTTG
>JBOFLH010000033.1:0-4697 GCA_051657765.1 Nocardioides sp.
GGTCCCAGCCGGAACCTGGTGAGCCACTGGGCAGCGACAAAGCACTGCACGACCCACAAACCGATCACACCGAGGTATCCCCAACCCGGGGCGATCTCGTTCATGAGACCGAGGCCCGGCCAGGTGAACACCACCATGATCACGGCTGACTGAAGCATGTAGCCCGTCAGCGACATCGAACCCGCGGCCGCAATCGCCTTCCCGAACGCCGTGTCGCAGATCCTGTCGCCGAGCCAAACGAAGCCCACGATGTAGGTCAGCGAACTCAGGACCGTCAGCCCAGGAACCGCAGCCACCAGCAACGCGGAGGCTCCGATCTCCGTTGGCACACCACCGCTTGCGCTCGACTCACCGCCACCTCCGCCCGCCAGCAGGAGATAGGTGCCGGCTACGAGGACGACCAGGACGACGGGCGCTCCGACGCGCAGGATCGTCTTCGTGAGCCGGTCGCGTTGCGGAGAGTGCGCCAGAAGATTGTTGCGCCCGGCGTACGCACCGAGCAGGAACATGGTGAACACCCCCCACCACTGGCCGACGGCAATACCGCTCTGGCCCGTCCACCAGGTCGAAAAGCGACCTGACGCCCACGCGTTGAATGGGCCGTCGGCAAGTCCTTGGTAGCCGGAGGCACCGACGTCGCCGCCAAGGTCTCCGAGAGGAATCGTTCCGTCGAAATAGACCAGCAGCGCCGAAACGATCACCAGCAGGAGCGCGCTCACCCCGGTAACGATGATCGCGGCCCAGAGGACCAGCAGCCGGTCGGTCAACCGCCCTTGGATCTTGTAGAGCAGGTAGCCCAGCACTCCGTAGGTCAACAGAATGTCGAACTCGAACAGCAGCAGGCCGTGAGCCACACCCAGGCCGACGAGAGCCAGGCTGCGGCGCCGCATCGTCGCGCGATCGATCTCACGCCTGGTCAGCCAGACGATGAAACCGTAGCCGAACACGAACGAGAAGATCAGGTAGGAACGCATGGGAGTCAGCGAGGTAAAGACCGCCGAAAGGAAGTCAACCGGCGACGACGCTGGAGTCGAGCCCGTCGCTGCTCCGATCACCGCGTCCGAGAAGTAGCCGCTCGCGTTGACCGTGAAGATCATCAGCAAGGTGAACCCGCGCAGCAGGTCGAGCTCCCGCAATCGCCCCGCTGATTGGCGGCTGGCTTCACTGTTTGCGGGGCTGGCTTCCGTCCCAGATGGCGAGACCTTCGGCGATGCGTCCTTCAACACTCTTCCTCCTTGTGGGCGGCCCGTGAATCCCACCGACAACGGTTCTCCTCAGCGAGCAGTGGCTCCATCTCTGCACCCAGCGTCGTCGATGAACCGACGTCTGCACTCAGCCCCAGGGCTGAACTGTCACGACGCGACCTGCCGGCGCTCGTCGCTCAACAGCTACCAGGACGAATGAGGCCGCCTTCGTAGGCGAGGATCACCGCTTGGGTGCGCGTGTCCGACCCCGTTTTGCGGAAGATACTTCGGACATGGCTCTTGACCGTTGCCATGCTGATGACCAATTGGTCAGCGATCCGCTCGTTGGTGGCTCCGCTTGCGAGCAATCGCAACACCCCGAGCTCACGCTCGCTGAGGGAGGCGAGGGCAGACACGGCCACCGGATCTCCGGCCGGGCGCGCGAACGCGCTGATCATCCGACGGGTCACCGACGGGGACAGCATCGCATCGCCGCGAGCAACGGTGCGGATCGCGCCCGGCAGATCGTTCGCAGCGTGGTCCTTCAGCAAGAAGCCGGCCGCCGAACCGCGCAGCGCGGTGAAGACGTACTCGTCCAGCTCGAACGTGGTGACCACAAGCACGGCCGGGGGGCGCGGTACGATCCGTGCGTTAATCTCCCTCAGTGCGCTCAGCCCGTCCATCTTGGGCATCCGGATATCCATCAGCACGACGTCCGGACGCAGCTCGGCGGTCAGGTCGACGGCATGTCGCCCGTCACCGGCTTGCCCCACGACATCGATGTCCGCCTCGGCCGAAAGCAGGATGACGAAGTCCTCACGGACCCACGGGTGGTCGTCGGCCACCACCACCCGAAGCGGCTGGGAGCTCATTCGGGCCCCAGCGGAAGGTCTGCGCAGACTAGCCACCCGCCGAGGCGACCGGTTGCGCCGATGCTCACCGATCCGCCGGCCGCGGCCGCCCGTTGCTGCATGCCAACGATCCCTCGCCCCTTCGCCGCATCCACCGAACCAGCGTGCGGTGGCACGGACCCTCCGTCGTCGGCGATCGTGATCCGTATGCCGAGCGGGCCGCGGCGCACCGTCACCAGTACGCGAGTCGCGGCTGCGTGGTGCAGCACATTGGCCAGCGCCTCCTGCACGATCCGGTACGCCGCGCGATCGACCTCGCCGACCAGCTGCCCGAAGTCCTGGTCGATCTCGAGGTCCACATGCAGGCCGGTTGCCCGGATACCGGCTAACAGATCACATAGGTTAGCGAGACCCGGTCGCGGCGACCACGGGACCAAGTCATCGTCTTTGTGCAGCATCGAGACGACGCCGCGCATGGAGGTAAGCGCCTGTGACGCCGTGTCGGCGATCGAGCAAAGCGTCGACCGGGCCTCCGCCGCGTTCGTCTGCGACCGGCCCATCGTGCGGGCCCGTACAGAGATCGCCGCCAGGTGATGCCCGACGTCGTCGTGAACCTCGCCTGCGATCCGGCGCCGCTCCTCAGCGATCGCGGAACGCAACTCGACCACCCGCAAGCGCACCAACTCCTCGTTGCGTCGCCGCAGCTCTCGACTGGCCGCTCCCCACCCCACACCGAGCAGCGGGATCGCGACCACATAGACCACGACCGACGCCTCGGTCCAGTCCGCGTCGTACCTCCAGGCCGAGATGACCAGCGTCGACAAGATGATCCCGCCTCCCGCCACACCGATAAACGGGACTGCGGCCCGAGCTCCGTAGGAGGTCACCTGGTACAGCACTGCGGCAGTCGGCACCCAGGTGGCAGTCGGGTCCGCCACGGCCAGGACGTAGGCGGCGACGGCACCCGTCCAGAACGCCAGCACGACGACGGGGCGCCGTGGCGACATGAGAACCGCAACGCCGCCGAAGGATGCCGGCACCCAGAACCACGACTCGCGATCGGCCAGCTGCGGGGGCAGCGACGCCACCAGCAACAGAAAGCCGCTGATGAGCGCAGCGAGCACCCCGGACCGCGCAAGCACCGGCGATACCACCTGGCGCCATCTGACGGCGCCACCTATCGCACCGCGATACGAGCCTGGGAGCAAGGTCGGTGTCCCGATAACCATAGGTCTTCTCCGATACGGAACTGGCCAGACGTGGAACGTGGTTCGCCGCAGGGTCTGAGACCGCGACCGCACGCCGAGGTCAATCTTCGCTGCCACAAGACTCCCGCGAATCACCCTGTGGGCTGAGCTCGCTGATGGGCCAATCAGCGAGCTCATCAGGGAACTCCCCACACGGCTGTCCGTTGCGCCGATCGATGCGCTCGCCATCGCGACCCGCACGGCGCGCCCTCGGACGCCGCACCGTCACCAACTACATCGCCAGGAACCTGCTCGAGACCGACGGAGTCGGAACCCGAACCACACCCGATTGCGAAAAGCCCCTACAGGTGCGCCCCAAGCGCCGACTTCAGAGGCCGCCCCCTCCGCGGACAATCGCATCACCGCAGGTCAGCGCCGCTTTTCGTGAGCAATGCGACACATTCGACGTGGTGGGTCATCGGGAAGAGATCGAAGACCCGCAGTCCGGCCAGGTGATAGCCATGCTCGGCGAACACGGCGACGTCCCGCGCCAGTGCGGCTGGATCACACGCGACGTAGGCGACCGCACGAGGCGCTCGGTCCGCCACCTGCGCCACCACAGCCCGTTTCGCACCCTCGCGCGGCGGATCGAGAACGACAAGATCGAAGGGCTCGTCAATCCCTGTGGCGAGCACCTCCGCGACATCGCCACGGACGATCCTGGTCGCGCTCGAAGCGTTCGTCAGATTCTCCTGCGCGTGCCGACACGCCGAACGGTCGCCCTCGACCAGAACGACGCGGCCGAAGCCACCGACTGCCTCGCTGAGAAATCGAGCAAAGAGGCCAACACCGGCGTAGAGGTCCAAAACACGCTCCCGCGGGCTCGGCGCCAACATCGCCAATACCGTCTCCACCAGCACCCGTGGCGCACCGGGATGAATCTGCCAGAATCCGTCGTCGTCATGACGGAACTCATGACGTCCGAAGTCGGTCTCGACGCGTTTGACCGCCGTAGGCGCTCCCGCTGTTTCGGCCGCGATCAAGCAATCGTCGATCGGCACCACCTTCCTGGAGCGATGTGCTCGAAGCCCTACCCGACCGTCAGGGGCCTGCGCGTAGCGCATGCGGGTTCGCCACCGAAGCCCGCCTTGGTCGCCCGGCACCGGCTCGACAACGATCGGCATCTCCACTCCGGCCAGACGCTGGAGCTGCTCGCGCACTACCTCGGCCTTCATGTCGCGCTGCCGGGAGAGCGCAACGTGTTGGAAGTCGCAGCCGCCGCAGAGACCGGGCCCGGCGACCGGGCACGGAGCGACCACTCGGTCCGGCGACGGCACCAGGATCTCCACCGCGTCGGCTCGCCAGAATCGGTCTCCGTCGGCGCCTTCGGTGACCTCCAGAACCACCCGTTCGCCAGGCAGCGCGTGTCGGATGAAGACCACCCGCTGCCCGGGGCCAGTCAGCCCACCGCGGAC
>JBOFLH010000034.1:0-3672 GCA_051657765.1 Nocardioides sp.
GGCCAAACACCAAATTGGGACGGCTGGGACGGCTGGGACGGCTCACCCACTCCCAACACCACACCTCTGCCGCATCTGCGGCCAACCCATGACTATCGACGACCCCACCGGCACCCACCCCACCTGCGACCCCGGCCAATGACCACCACAGAGCACGACCGCAAACGCCATTCGCCCACGCACCGGCAAGGAGAAGCCATGTCTCGGCGACCCGCCGTCAGTACCGCCACGCATCTGACCGTGCTCGACCTCTGCGCCGAACTCGGCGTAGCCCGGTCCACCTTCTACGACTGGCGCGCCAAAGGCGCCGGCCCCCGGAGCATCAAGCTCCCCAACGGTGAGATCCGCATCCGCCGAATCGACCTTGATACCTGGCTCACCGGCCTAGAAGAGGGCATCGCATGAACGCGAGCACGTACGACGTGAAGATCTTCAAGCTCAATCCTCGAAGTGGCGCCCGAGGAACCTCCTACCGCGTGCGCTGGCAGGTAGCCGCGATCCGAAAAAGCGAGACCTTTCGAACCATCAAGCTCGCAGAGTCGTTCCGAGCCAGTCTCCTCAGCGCCGCACGTAAAGGCGAGGCATTCGAGATCGATACCGGCCTGCCGGTTTCGATGAGACCTCGCCGAAGCGGGCCGACCTGGCTCGACTTTGCCATGGAGTTCATCGACGTGAAGTGGACCGAGGCGTCACCGCGCCACCGGCACAGCACTGCTGACGGGTTGGTGAGGATCACCACCGCAATGACCGATACGACCGATCAACCACCGAATGCCGCGTTGCTCCGCAAGGCACTCAAGACATGGGCGTTTAACACCACCGCACGGCGCAAGAGCCCGACGCCGCCGATCGAGTTCGCCGACGCGATTGGCTGGATCACCAAGCACACCCGGCCACTTGGTGATCTCGCGGACCTGGCCGTGGTGCGATCTGTGCTCGACGCGCTCGGACGCAAACTCGACGGCCAGCCGGCCGCACCGGCGACGTTAAGTGTCAAGCGAGCTGCCCTGTCCAGTGCGATCGGCTATGCCATCGAGCGCGGATATCTCGACAGCAATCCGCTGGCTCGGGTGAAGACCAAGCGCCGCTATACCATCGAGGCAATCGACAGTCGGGTAGTCGTCAACCATCGACAGGGCAAGGCGTTGCTTGCTGCCGTTCGTGTCGAGGAGCCCGCCCTCGAAGCGTTCTTCGGATGCGTCTACTACGCGGCGATGCGGCCCGGGGAGGTTCGTAACCTCCGTCGGACCGACCTGGATCTACCCGAGACCGGATGGGGCGAGGCTGTACTCCACGGGTCCTATCAGGACTCGGGCAAAGGCTGGACCGACGACGGCACGCTAGGGGAGGAAAGGGCGCTCAAACACCGGGCACGCACCGCTACACGTCCTGTGCCGATTCCTCCGCCTCTTGTCGTGCTCCTGCAGGACCACCTCACCAGATTCGGCACAGCCTCGGGTTGGCTGTTCGTCACCAGAACCGGGCCGCTAGGTCGTCCACTCGCCGGCACGCTCGCAAGGCCGGTACCACTCGCCACAGTGAACCGCACTTTGAAGGCCGCGCGCCTCAAGGCGCTGAGCGAGGCCGAGCAACGATCACCGCTGGTGCAGCGGACCTACGATCTCCGGCATGCAGCCGTGTCCACCTGGCTCGCGGCCGGCGTACCTCCGACCCAGGTAGCGGCCTGGGCAGGGCACAGTGTTGCTGTCCTCCTCAGGGTCTACGCACACGTCATCGACGGTCAGGCCGACGCCGCCATGCGCCGAATCGAGGAAGCCCTCGATGAGCGTGATCAGCCCTAAGAACTCAGAAATGTGCTTGGCCTCCGCGACGGTGGCGACGCCCAGACCGCCAACTCAATTGTTCGATGGATCTTGGCCCTGCCGGGTCAGGGGTGCTGTCAGCTGGCTAGCTCGGTCCACTGTCTTGGTCGGGGGAGAACCGGCCCGTTGCCTTCAGGGTCGCGCGCCCACCGTCCTTTGACAGGTCGCCTGCACGGACACGCTCCCTAAGCTGGAACAGGTCTCTGGTGTCGACTACCAGCCCACCACCTTCGGCGAATTCAGCGACTTCCTCCGGGTTTGAGGCGAGTGGCGTAGGTCGCTTGGCCGGGTCGTTTGAGACGAACTGGTTCACGATGTACCAGCTAGCGGATGGCAGAGTGCTGTTCGCGGCCGCGTACCTGGAAACGAAGCGGGCGATTCGTTGGAGGTCGCTGAGCTTGGCGCCACCTGTGTAGCCGCGCACCTCCGCTAGCGCGATCCAGGTTGTGTCGTTAGGATCTCTGATCCGGAGATCTTCGAGCAGGTCGCCTTTCTTGGCGCTCTCGATGTCGCTGTCCTCGACAAGATATCCAAGGTCTCTAAGGGCCTCTGCAACTTCGTTTTTGAGATCCTCTCCTTGCGCCGTGAGGAGCCGGCGCGGACCCACTTCGGCGCGCTCCGAGGCAACCTGCATCTCGACGACAAGCTTGTTGCGATCGGCTTCGTACTTCCGGATTGCATCGCTGTGCAGAGCGTCGAGGTCGGCCAGCGCAAGTGTGAGCTGTCGCTCCTCACTCGACTGCCACTCCGACCCCGCGCTCCAGTTGGCCTCTTCAGGTGTGAACCTCTCAGGATATGTCTTCCGCCATGTAGCGAGAGCGGCGGCGATCCACTTCTCTGGCCCAGGAGCTTCGAGTGGCAGCCACCAGCACTCATCGATGATGTCGCCATTTCTGCGGAAGTAGCCGGCAACCGGTAGGCGTTCACTGTTCAGCAAGAACGGGGAGAGTACGCCGACCGGTTCCGGCGAGATCGCGGGTCTCATGACTGGACTCATGCCGGACTCGACTAATTGATCAGCGAGAGAGGGGATGAGCGGCCGAACGGCCGGTACCAGCTCGTCTGCAGCGGCGTAGGTCGCTGATGGTCGCGGCGTAGTCATCATCCAAGAGAATCGGTTCCCGTTCCACAAGTTGCTCGGGGTGTACGTTCCCCCGAACTGCACCACACAGACACCTGTGCGCACCTCGGCATCACAGTCCCAAAGAACGATGAGTTCCCAATCGAGCTGGCTAACACGATCGCTGACGAATGCGTCGTGGTCGATAAATCGCACGGTGGGGGCGACGCTCGACCAGCCCGGGGACGAGCCGGACTCGGCCAGGCCGACGACCAATACGCGTGGTCGCGGCTCCAAGCCATAGATCGTTGACACTCTGGCTAGCTCCCTTCTGACGACGGCACTGATTCTCTCAGTAGTAGCCGCGCTTGTATGGGCTCGACTCCCAAGACAGCACGCCTCCTGTGATGAGGTGCGTCCCCGGTGCCGATCCATGTGTCGAGCATTGGCGCCCGGGGTGACCTTCCGCAGCGCCGCCCGCTTGTTGGCCTCCGGTGGGCCCAATCTTGCTGAAGCCGAGCTGTCGAGGAGGAGAGCGCTCGGGCACAATTGAGGCACAAACACCCGTAGTCGCCCGGTGACGGCCGGAGAGGGCCGGACAGAATGAAACCGGCCCTGACCTGCGCAAACGCTGGGTCAGGGCCGATTTCAGGTGGCGCGCCTGTAGGGATTCGAACCCCAAACCTTCTGATCCGTAGTCAGATGCTCTATCCGTTGAGCTACAGGCGCTCGACACGGCCTGGACGACCGCGACTGGTCGAGGATATCGGACCGGCCAGGCTTCCTGAA
>JBOFLH010000035.1:0-17798 GCA_051657765.1 Nocardioides sp.
CCCCGCGCAGGTCCCGCTCAGCGGCCAGGTGGTCATAGACCCGGACCGCGCCCAACTCGGCGACCAAGTTCGCCACCCGCAGATCGCCGGGCTCGGCAAGCCTGCTGAGCGCGACACGCGCTAGCCGGTCGGCTTCGCACGCCGTCATCGGCTCGGGCTTGGCGACGGCAGCCACTCCATCAGCAGGGGTTCACCGGTGCGTAGCCGCAGGGCTATCGCGGCCTCGGCAAGGCCCGGCCGGTTCACCCCTGCCAAGTCGGCGACTGTCCAGGCCAGCCGATGTACCCGAGTGGCGCCGCGACGCGAAAGCGTGCCGGCATACACCTGGTCCTCGACCATCGCCTGCGCCTGGGGGGTCAGCGGCCAACTGGTGCGGAGTTCCGGTCCGGGGGCGTGGGCGTTGAGCCTCCAGGATCGGCCGCCGAATCGTACCCCCTGCCTGGCGCGGGCCTCGGCCACCCGGGCGCGCACGACAGCCGACGACTCCGGCGCCGCCAGTGGATCAGCCCGCTGGTGCGGGCGCATCGGCGTCAGGTGGCGGACGATGTCGATGCGATCGGCCAACGGGCCGCCGACTTTGCGGCGGTAGTGTCGCCGTTGCACCTCGGTACACACGCACGTGTTCTCCCGCGCGTCCGGATGATAGTTGCCGCACGGGCACGGGTTGGAGGCCACGACCACCAGACCGAGCGCCGGGAAGGTCGCAGTCTCCTCGCCTCGCGCGATGGTCACCTCCCCACTTTCCAGTGGCTGGCGAAGGGCCTCGATGACGTCGGCGTTGAAGAGCGGAAACTCATCGAGAAACAGCACTCCGCAGTGCGCACGGCTGATCTCGCCGGGACGCACCCGGCCCGAGCCGCCGCCCAAGAGGCTGGTGCGACTTGCGCTGTGGTGCGGCGCAATGAATGGTGGACGCACCGGCATCGCCTTGCCGGGACCCAACGGAGCAGCCAACGAATTGATGGCAGCCAACTCCATCGACTCCTCCGGTGTGAGGTCGGGCAACAGCGCTGGAATCCGCTCGGCCAAGGTGGTCTTGCCAGCCCCTTTGGGACCGGAGAGGTGTGTCGCGTGGCCGCCGGCCGCCGCCACCTCCAGGGCGTATCTCGCGTCCGGAAGGCCCACGACGTCGGCGAGGTCCAGCTCGGCCAGGCGAGCTTGACCACGCCAAGACAACAAGGGGCTACCAGACACTGGTGCCACTGGCGGCGCGGACGGAACCTCGGCGCCTCGAAGCTCGGCAACGACCTGCGCCAACGACCGAGCTCCGATCACCTCCATATCGGTCACCATGGCAGCCTCGGCTGCCTGAGGCTCGGGAACAAAAACTCGGCGTAGGCCATGGGCCGACGCCGTCAAGGTCATCGCCAGCACACCGGGCACTGAACGCATGCCACCGTCCAAGTTGAGTTCGCCCGCGAATGCGGAGTCCGCTAGGGACTCCGCAGGAACCTGGCCCGACGCGGCCAACACCGCGACGGCGATCGCCAGGTCGAAGTGCGTGCCCCGCTTGGGCAAGTCGGCCGGGGCCAGCAAGATGGTGACCCGGCGGGTGCTGGGCCAGGCTAGCGGAGTCTCCAGACGACTGTTCGCGATCGCCATGCGACATCGATCGCGCGCTTCGGTCAGCGCGGAGTCGGGGCGTCCGACCAGCACTGTCTTGATCACCCCGGGAGAGACGTCGGCTTGCACGTTGATCAGATGGCCCAGGGTGCCTTGCAACGACACCGCGTATGCCGTGGCAACCGGCATCAGCCGATCCCGGCGACATGTTCGATTCGCGCCGCGCCACAAGCGGGCTGAAGCACGCCGACCACGTCGATGCGAATCTCGGCTGGATGCACCTGACGTTGCCGAATCCAAGCTGCGGCAAGTCGCCGCAATCTTGATACTTTGACATCGCTCACCGCTTCCAGCGGATGGCCGTGGGCGGTTGACGTTCGAGTCTTGACCTCACACACCACGAGCACCTCGCCATCGCGCAGAACCAGATCGATCTCACCGGACTCGCAGCGCCAGTTGCGGTCGAGAACAACCATGCCGAGTTGACTCAAGTGCCGCGCCGCCACGGCTTCACCGTAGGAACCGAGGGCGTTTCGTTGTGCGGCCGTCGCATTCATTCGCCGATCTCTCCTTCATCTGCTGGTCGACTTCACCTACTGATCGATCTCACTGGTCGATCACGTAGGTCCAGCAAACTCCCCGGTGGCGGCCTGGACGGATTGGCAGATCCGCGGATGTGCAGAAAACCGACACCCGCGGATCTGTGCCGCGAAGCTGGCTCAACGGGTCAACGGGTCAACGGGTCAACGGCTGAGGCCGAAGCTGGCCCGAGCCTCCGCGTCAAGCACGGGGTAACTTGCGCGGCTATGCCTCAGTGGGGTCGATCTCTGGTGCGGCCAGTTCTTCGACGTTGACGTCCTTGAAGGTCAGCACCTTGACGTTCTTGGCGAACCGCGCCGGTCGGTACATGTCCCATACCCAGGCATCGCTCATGGACACCTCGAAGAAGACATCGTCGGCCTCAGTGCGCGCCGTCACATCGACCTGATTGCACAAGTAGAATCGTCGGTCGGTTTCCACAACGAACTTGAAGATCGACACCACATCGCGATACTCGCGATAGAGGGTTAGCTCCATCTCAGTTTCGTACTTCTCTAAATCTTCGGCACTCACCGCGACCCCTCCCGTTGGGCACTTCTAGCGGTCCAGACATTGCCATCGTGCACCTTGTCGCCCGGCAACTCCTCACCGCGCAAAATCGTCACCGCACAAATCGTCATCATGCAATTCGTCACCATGCCATCGGTTGGCGCCCGACACCTCCGGTTCGAGTCCGGCAGCTCGCCGCACGTTGACGAATCGCATGCGATGCACCGGGGCCGGACCGTGCTCGCGAAGAGCGGCATTGTGACCTTCGGTGACATAGCCCTTGTGCGTCTTGAAGTCGTATGCCGGCCAGTCGACGTCCACAGCACACATGATCCGGTCCCGGGTCACCTTTGCCAACACCGACGCGGCCGCAATGCACGCCGCCACCCGGTCACCCTTCCAGACTGCGAGACCCGGCGCGCCCAATCCATCCACCGGAAACCCATCAGTCAACACATAGGCGGGGCGTTGATCCAGCAGCGCGACCGCCCGGCGTAACGCCTCGACGTTCGCCACGTGCATGCCCAGGCGATCGCACTCGTCGGCCTCGATCACCACCACCGACCAGGCCATCGCGCGCCGGAGGATGTGGTGATAACACCGTTCGCGAGCCGTTGCGGTTAGCAGCTTGGAGTCGGCTAGTCCCGGGATGATCCCACGCGGCCCGTCCGGAAGGATGGCCGCACCGGCGACCAACGGGCCGGCACAGGCGCCACGGCCGGCTTCGTCTACGCCGGCGATGGGATCGATACCCACCCGTCGCAAGGCGCGCTCGTAGCCATAGAGGCCGGCGTCGCGACGTACCGTCGAACCACGAGGAAGGTCACTCATCTCGCCAGGAGCCTCTGATAGCTAGGAGGCGTCGGGCACGTCCGCGAAGGAATCGGCACGGGGAATCCAGCCCATGCGACCGCGCGGCCAGACCAGGGCGAATACCTTACCGACAACCAGGTCGCTCGAGACGAACTCGGTACCCGGCACACAGTCGGTCTCCTTCTTCCGGCACAGATGTACCGTGGAGTCCGACGAATTGGCGCGATTGTCGCCCATCACGAAGACACTGCCCTTGGGCACCGGTCCGGCGGTCCACCGACAGTTCTGGGTCATCGGCCCGTTGCACGAGAGACTGTCGATGTTCTTGATGTAGGCCGCCTCCTCCAGGGCCACGCCATTGACCTCGATCCGGCCTTGTTTGTCGCAGCACACGATCACGTCGCCTGATACGCCGACGACCCGCTTGACGAGGTGCCCGCCCGAGGGATAAAGGCCGATCTTCGCCATCACCTTGGCAATCGGGTTCGTCGGGCCGATCGATTGGGTGTCGGGCAACCAGTCCCCCGGGTCTTTGAACACCACCACGTCACCGCGTTGCGGCTCGCCGCCACCCCAGTAGGAGACCTTCTGCACGAGGATGCGGTCGTTCACGACCAGACCGGGCTCCATCGATTCGGACGGAATGTAGAACGCTTGCAGCAAGATCGCCTTGATCAGCACGGACAGGCCCAGCGCGATGGTCAACAGCAGAATCGTCTCCTGCCACAATGGCAGTTGCTTTTTCTTCTTGGCTTCCTTCTTGAGCTTGCGCGGCAAGGAGATCAGCAGCGGAGCGTTGCTGTCGGCGGTCGCTAGTTCGGAGGTTGTGGCTGCCGGTTCGCCGTCGGGGGCGGCATTGCCGAGGTCGGAGGTCACCGAATGAGCCTAGCTAACCCCAGGTCGCCGAACCGTACGTTCGCGATCAGACTTCCCGCCGTTCCTTGATCTTGGCGGCCTTTCCACGCAGATTCCGGAGGTAGTACAACTTGGCCCGACGTACGTCGCCACGAGTGACGATCTCGATCGTCTCGAAGATCGGCGAGTGCAACGGGAAGGTGCGCTCGACACCGATGCCGAAAGAGATCTTCCGGACCGTGAAGGTGCGTCCGACGCCGGCACCGTGCACCCGGATGACAACGCCCTGGAAGATCTGGATCCGCGATCGGTTGCCTTCGACAACCTTCACGTGCACCTTGATGGTGTCTCCCGCGCGGAAAGGGGGGATATCGTCGCGCTTTTGCGCGGCGCCCAGATCGGCAACGGCGGTACCTAGCTTGCGGCCCATGATGTGCTCCTCGCGACTGCCACAGGTCAACCACGCAATCGGTGAAACGGATGCGATTCCGGTCGCGCGCCGCCCGTTGTGTGGCGCCCCCTGTGGCAGGTGCGCACACCAATCCCTGGCGAGGATCAACCTCATCGAAGCCGGTGATTGTGGTCGAGTGGACCGATGGACGAGTGTGCCACAGCCACCCGCGACGTACGAAATTGCTGCGCGCCGACTTCGGCTACCAGCCGAGTTGTACTACGACGCTAGCCGGGCGGGCCCGGGCTGGTGATCGCGCTGGCACTCGCTCGCTGTTTCACCAGCCGTACGGCGCCCGGGACCGGAGCCGTGCGCCAGCCCACCCGCCGATAGCCGGCCTTCTGGTACATCCGGATGTTGTCGACGCTGCCCACCCCGGTGAACAGTTCGTACGCGGTCACCTCACCGGGTGCCGCGTCCTCCATGGCGCGCAACAGAAACCGACCCACCCCGGCGCCCTGCAGATCCGGCGCGACCATCAGTCGACCGATATCCCAAATCTCGCCGTAGGCCCGACCCCGCGCGGCACCGATCAACCGGCCACCTCGGTGCAGGACCAGCACCGTCCACTCGCTCAGCCACGCCCGCACATCGGTGAGGGATTCGTGCAGTGGCGGGATCTCGACTGTGGGATTCGCCTGTTGCTCCTGGACCCAGCAGGCGCGCTGCAAAGTCATCAGCTCACCGGCATCCGAGGGTCGAGCCAGCCGCAGCTCGCCCTGCTCGGTGGCCTCGCTGGGATGCCGCAGATCCGGGCGGCGCTCGATCGTGCGCCTAGTCGCCTGGTGGCGCCGCCAGCTGGCGATGGCGCCGTGATCGCCCGACAACAACACCTCGGGCACGTCCAGCCCTCGCCACGACCGCGGCTTGGTGTAGCACGGATATTCCAGCAAGCCAGCTTCGTGCGACTCCTCGACCAACGACTCGGCGTTTCCGACGAAGCCGGGCAGCAGCCGCGCGACGGCCTCGACGATCGCCAACGCAGCCACCTCCCCGCCGTTGAGAACGTAGTCACCGAGTGAGATCTCGCGCACCTCGACACGCGCGGCCGCGTAGTCGATGACACGTTGGTCGATCCCCTCATAGCGCCCGCACGCGATCACCAAACGGTGCCGGTTCGCCAGCTCACGAGCAATCGACTGGTCAAAGACCTCGCCTGAGGGGCTGGGCACGATCAGCGTGCTGATTCCTGGGCCGTTTTCTGGGCCGTTTTCTGGGCCGCTTTCTGGGCCGTCCACCGCGATGGCTACCGAGGGCTCTCCCGCCACCGCGCCGCCCAACACGCCGTCCAGCGGGACATCGCTGGTGATGCCCAGCGCATCGAGGGCCTCACCCCATGGTTCAGGTCGCATCACCATGCCCGCTCCGCCGCCGGTCGGAGCATCGTCAACTGTTTGGTGACGATCGTGAGCCCAGTCGCGAAGGTCGTGCACTCGGATGTCGAGTAGCCCTCGTTCGCGCGCCTTCCCGGCTAGCGACAAGTCCAGTGGCCGCAGGTACTCCGGGAAGATCGAGACTATGTCGATTCTCAGCACCGGTCGATCCCCATCGCCGGTCGATCCTCACGACGCCGGGCGTTCTCGTCCGGGAAGGGCGTGACCAGGCCGGGCCGGTCGAGGATGGTTACCCGGCCGGCCGAGAGGTCGACCTCAGGAACCAGTGCGGCCACGAAAGGAACCAATGCGTCCCGGCCGTCTGCTGTGGTCACAACGAGCAAGTCCTGGGCAGCGCCGTGGCTTACCGCGCTGATCTTCCCCAACTCGACGCCGGAGACGTCGTAGGCCACCAGGCCGACAAGTTGATGGTCGTAGTACTCCTCGGGATCCGCCGGTCGGGCATCGCTGGCGAGCGTGGTGTGCAGGAACACCCCGCGCGCGCCCTCCGCCGCGGTGCGATCGGGGAGCTCGACGAATGTGGCGAGCAATACCGACCCGTGCCAACGGGCATGAGCCACGGTCAACACCGGCGGCGCATACCCGGGGCCGTTCGCCCGCTCGGCGCGCAATCGGACTCCGCTGGCGAATCTCCGCTCCGGCTCGTCGGTGCGCACGTCGATCGTGACGTCACCGCGCAGGCCGTGCGGTTTGCCGATTCGCCCGACGACTACCTCGATGTGCCCAGGAAGGTCGGACCCAGCACGGTCGTGCCCAGCTGGGCCGACCTGGCCAGTGGACTCGGCGTGCCGTGGCGGCTCGATGTCACTCACCGCGCAAGGATAGTGGTGCAGGGGACGCGAGCTGCCCGAGCAGCGAGCGGATGGTTCGGCGGCACAACTCGCCTTCCGAGCCAAGGTGCTCACATTCGCTGAGATGACCCAGGACCGCCGATGCCGCCTGCAACCGAGCTTGCTGATCGCGGACTTCGGACAGCTTCGCCCGAGCAACCGCTCGTCGGTGCTCGGTGGCGCCGGCGAAGAGCAGGGCACCGATCTCCGCCAGCGTGAAGCCGAGCGCTTGGCACAACGTGATCAGGCGAAGCCGCTCGACGGCGTCCGGGAGATAGCGACGGTAGCCGTTGGTCGTGCGCTCCGGGACGAGCAGGCCGATCCGGTCGTAGTAGCGCAACTTGGTGGCCGGAGTACCGCTCTGCTCGGCCAACTGTCCGATAGTGAGCTGCCCGACGGCGAGCATGCCGCCACCCCCTTTTGTTCACGCTCTTGCCTTGGAGTCAACTCCACCCTATTCACTGAGGCCATGAACTCATCAACCAACACCGGATCCGCCCGCGTTCGGGTCGAGCCCGGAGTCGTGCTGGCCGCGCTCGCTGCCGGCTACCTGACCATCAACGTGGCTCGCGCCCTCATCAACCCAAGTGGCTTCGCCACCTTCTTCGGCACACCCTTGGCATCGGCGGAGGATGTCACCTTTGTTCGGGTCTACGCCACGCGCACCGCGGT
Source organism: Nocardioides sp. (assembly GCA_051657765.1). GTDB lineage: Bacteria > Actinomycetota > Actinomycetes > Propionibacteriales > Nocardioidaceae > Nocardioides. Next base: position 7,668 of record JBOFLH010000035.1, read on the forward strand.
CCTGGTCGGCCTGGCCGTCCTCCTCATGGTGCGCCGAGACTGGCGAACGCTCGCCGGACTCTTCGCACTAGCGGTCACACTACCGTTGACCGACGCCTGGCTGGTGTATGCCGCAGACGGCTCAACGGGCATCGTGATCCGCCATCTGATCACCGCACTGGTGATCGCCTCAATAGCCGCTCTGCTCTCGCGAACGGCTCGGCGAAGGTAAGAACGCCCCGAGGACTCAGCGGCCGCCTCGGTCCACGTCGACGAAGTCGATGCGCGCGCCACCTCGACCAGCCAAGGCCGAGATGACCGTGCGGAACGCCGTCGCCGTGCGACCGTTGCGGCCGATCACCTTGCCGAGGTCATCGGGGTGCACTCGAACCTCTAGAACTGATCCGCGGCGCAGTTGCCTGTCCCGCACGGTGACGTCGTCGGGATGGTCAACCACGCCGCGCACCAGGTGTTCGAGTGCTTCGACCAACACGCTCAGTCCTCGGTTGCCGCGGCGGCGCCGTCGGAGGCGGAGGTGTTCTCCGTCGAGGCGGTGTCCACAGCTGACGCGGTGTCCACAGCTGACGCGGTGTCCACAGCTGACGCGGTGTCCGCGGTCGAGGCCGGCGCATCGGGCGATACCTCTACATCAGAGGCGGCTGCGGCCGGCTTCTCGGCTTTATCGGTCGACTTCTCGGGCGGGTCGGTCGAGACGGGCGCCTTCGTCGACTTGGCTGCCGCCTTCTTCTTGGTCACGGCCTCGGCCTTTGGCTCGTTTGCAGCCTCTTTGAGCGCCTCGTTGAACAAATCGAGCTTGCTCGGCTTGGCGTCCTTCACTCGAAGGGTGCCTTCGGCGCCGGGGAGCCCCTTGAAGGTCTGCCAATCACCGGTGATCTTGAGGATCTTGGCCACGGCCTCGGTCGGCTGAGCGCCGACGCCCAACCAGTACTGCGCGCGGTCGCCGGCCACGTCGATAAGTGAGGGGTCCTCTTTGGGGTGATACTTGCCGATCTCTTCGATCACCCGGCCGTCCCGCTTCTTGCGGGCGTCCACGACGACAATGCGATACTGCGGGACCCGGATCTTGCCCAGGCGCTTCAAACGAATCTTGACGGCCACGTTTGTGGTGTCTCCTTGACTGTGGAGGTGGGCGAGGGCGCGTCGCCAGGTGGGGCCACCGGGTCGGGTTCCTCGAGGGGTTCCGAGCGACTGGTTGAGAGGGTCCAGGCGCACAGGACTCAGCGTCGCATTCTGCCAGAGATTGCCGGGCCGACGAAAATCCCGCAGCCATCGCGATCGGCAATCGGTCATCGCGTATGCCGTCGCGGCGCCGGCGGCGAGCCGTCCGCCGAGGTGGCCCTTCCTACGCTGCCCTGCTGACCACCCGACCTCGGAGCACCACGCAGCGCGGCCTGCGCAGGACTCGCAGGTCGGCAAGCGGATTGCTGTCGTAGACCACGAAGTCGGCGGGAGCGCGCTCATCCAGAGTTGGATTCCAGCCTAGCCATTCGCGGGCCCGCCACGATGCCGCACCCAACGCGTACTCCGCAGGCATGCCCAGCTCAGCCATCGCAATCACTTCCCCGGCCAGGTTGCCGTGGCGCGCGACACCGCCGCCGTCCGATCCAGCAAAGAGCGGCACGCCAGCCTCGTAGGCGGCCATCAGCGTGTCGCGTGTTCGGCGGTGCAGGTTTCTCATGGTGGCCGAGTAGGCCGGGAACTTGACTGCTCCGGCAGCAGCATACTGGGGAAACTTCGCCACTTGCATCACGGTGGGCACCATAGCGGTGCCACGCGCAACCATCGCGTCGATCAGGTCCTCAGTCAGCCCGGTCCCGTGCTCGATACAGTCGATGCCAGCCGCGATCAGACCCGCCAACACCTCCTCGCCGAAGCAGTGCGCGGTCACCTTGGCTCCGTGGCGGTGGGCCACACCAATCGCCTCAGCGAATTCGCTCGCCGAGAAACTGGGGTGGAGGTCACCAGCCTCCCGTGAGATCCAGTCACCGATCAACTTGACCCAGCCGTCGCTACGCTGGGCTTCTCGAGCCACCCGACCGGACAATTCCGCCGGCTCGACCTCGTGGGCGTAGTTGCGCAGGTAGCGCCCGGTCCGCGCGATATGCCGCCCACAGCGGATCAACCGCGGCAGATCGACCCGAGCCTGCATCCAGGTCGTGTCCAACGCAGACCCGGCATCTCGAATTAGCAGAGCACCACCATCTCGATCGTGCAGGGCTTGCCGCTCCGCCTCCTCCTCGGACACCGGACCGTCGTCGTCGAGGCCGATATGGCAGTGCGCATCCACCAGCCCCGGAACGATCCAGCCGGTTGCGATCAACTCGGCATCGGCCACCGGCACATAGCTGACTTGGCCGCCGACGACATACAGCTCGCGTTGGTCGTGCTCGGGCAACACCAAGCCGGAGAAGCGGAGGGCAGGCATGGTCCGACGCTAGTCGTCAGCCTGCTGGTTCAGCGACCGGGCAGGTAGCGTAGTCGACATGACTGTTGACGACCTGGCGATCGAGGCCGACGCCGCGCAGGAGCAGGTCCGGATGGGGATCTACATCAGCGCGGTCCGCTGCCTGCTGAGCTACCTGGTCGTGCCGGCCGTCTCCGCCACCGGGGCACTGGCCGGGCTCCTGGGTGCGGGTGGGATCGCATTGCAGATTCTCGGCGCCGCCGTCTGCACGTTCGGCGCGATTCAGCTCTGGCAGCTTCGCCATCGAGCACGCTATCTCTATGGCGCGGTCACCCTGTGCGTCTATCTCGCGACGGCACTCGCGCTGGTGGGCCTGGCCTAGCTACTTCAAGAACTTGGAGAAGTCCTTCGGCAGATCCAAAGCGGCGGCGGCCTTCTCGTAGTCGAGGTCACCAGCCGGCGCGCCGAACGGGTTCGTCGTCGAGCGCTCACTCGCCGCTTTGACCATCGAGGCACGCTGCTGCGCCGCCTTGGCCGGGTTTCCGGAGACTCGCTTGTTCTTGGACTTTGCTGGTGGCTTGCGTCCCCTCGCTCGTTTGCCGCCACCAGCGCCAGGCGCACCAGGCATACCCGGCATTCCTGGTATGCCGCCGCCTCTGGCCATCGACTCCATCATCTTTCGCGCCTCGAAGAAGCGATCAACCAACTGATTGACATCGTTGACCGCCCGGCCCGCACCACGGGCAATCCGGGCCCGGCGCGAGCCGTCGATCAGCTTGGGGTTGGCCCGCTCAGCCGGCGTCATCGACTGGATAATCGCCTGCAGGCGATCGACCTCCCGCTCATCGAAGTTGTCGAGCTGGTCACGGAACTGGCCCATCCCCGGCAGCATGCCCATGATCTTGGACATCGACCCGAGTTTGCGGATCTGCTGCATTTGCGCGAGGAAGTCGTCGAGAGTGAAGTCTCCGCCCTTGCCGGTGAGCTTCTCGGCGGCCTTCAGCGCTTGCTCGTTGTCGAAGGTCTTCTCGGCCTGCTCGATGAGGGTCATCATGTCGCCCATGTCGAGAATGCGTGAGGCCATCCGGTCCGGGTGGAACAGATCGAAGTCCGTCATCTTCTCGCCGTTGGAGGCGAACATCACCGGCTTACCGGTGATCGAGGTGATCGACAGCGCCGCGCCGCCACGAGCGTCGCCGTCGAGTTTGGTGAGGACGACTGCGTCGTAGCCGACACCCTCGGAGAATGCCAGTGCGGTGTTCACCGCATCCTGACCGATCATCGCGTCGACGACAAACAAGACTTCGTCCGGCGCTACCGCGTCGCGGATGTCTTTGGCTTGTTGCATCATCTCGGCGTCGACACCGAGTCGGCCGGCTGTATCGATGATCACCACGTCGTGCAGCTTGCGTTTTGCATGAGCTAGCGACTCCTGAGCCACGAACACCGGATCGCCTATGCCGTTGCCCGGCGCCGGGGCGAAGACGGGCACGCCGATCCGTTCGCCGTTGATCTCCAACTGAGTAACCGCGTTGGGTCGTTGCAGATCAGCCGCCACCAACACCGGGGCTTTACCTTGCGCCTTCAGCCAGAGCGCCAGCTTGGCAGCCAGGGTGGTCTTACCAGCGCCCTGCAAGCCGGCCAACATGATGACGGTCGGACCGGTCTTCGCGAAACGGAGTCGGCGCGTCTCGCCGCCCAAAATGGCGACCAGCTCTTCGTTGACGATCTTGATGACCTGCTGAGCCGGATTGAGGGCACCACTGACCTCCTCGCCGCGGGCACGCTCCTTGACGGCAGCCACGAAGTCCTTGACCACCGGCAACGCGACATCGGCCTCCAGGAGCGCGATGCGGATCTCCCGCGCCGTCGCGTCGATATCGGCTTCGGACAGTTTGCCCTTGCCGCGCAGGTTCTTGAACGTGTCGGCAAGCCGGTCGGAAAGTGTGGCGAACAAGTCAGTCCTCGAAGTCTTGCTGGGCTATTGGTGGGATGTGTCATGAGTCGGTAACACGTAGCCGATGGGCACGTCGCTCCATCCGGTACCTCAAGCCTAGCCGCACCGTCGATGCGGAGAGCAGCCGATTGGCCGGCCGGGGCGCGCGACCGTCACCTGGGGTAGGTCTTTCCGGGTAGATCCCCCGCCAGGCGACTCTCGGCAGCACGATCTGGTGGGAGCGGATTCAACACGCAGGTCAGGAACACGCTCAACGGGTCCGGACGATACTCGGCGAAGGGCGGGCACTCGACGAACCCGTGGCGTCTATACAACCGACGCGCCGGGGCGAAGAACTCGTCGGCTCCGGTTTCCAGGCTGAGTCTCGTCAGGTTGCGCGATCGGGCCGCGGCCATCAGCTGCCGCAGCATCGCGCCGCCGATCCCGCGGCCCCGGAAGTCCTTGGCGGTGCGCATCGACTTGATCTCCCCATGGCCCGCCTCGAGTTGTTTGAGGGCGCCAGCGCCGACCACGCGGTTGTCGAGTCGGGCGGTCCACACCGTTACTTCGGGGCGCCGGAGACCGGTCAGGTCGAGCACATGACAACTCTCGGCCGGAGACATACCCCGGAATTCGTTGAAGTGGTCGGTGAGGAAGCGCTCCACCTCAGGTGTGGTCAGGTCGTCAACCCGCACCTCGATCTCAGTGGTCATCGCCCGACGGTCCTCCTTCGCCGGGCGCGGCCGGCTCGCTTAACGCATCACGGATTGCATGTGCCGCGGCGGCCGCACGCTCATCAGCCAGCGCGCCGGCTCCCGGCTCTTGAACATAGAATATGTCTACGGCTTGTGGGCCGACGGTCGACACATGCGCGGACCGCACGCTCAGGTTAAGGTCTGCCAACGCCGCGCAGACGAAGTAGAGGATGCCTGGTCGATTGACGGCCCGCACCTCAACAACAGTCGCCGCCGTTGACGCCTCCGGCCGCACCAACACAGCGGGGGCTAACGCCGCTGCGTTCGGCCGATGTAGTCGCTGCGCCGGGCTGACGCGACCGGCGACAATCGACTCGAACCGCTGCCGCAGGATGGCCGGCTCCAAGTGCGTGTCGTCGACCTCCCACTGCGAAACCCCCCACCGGCCCTGACTCCAGGCGCGTGCGGAGCGAACCGAGCAGCGTTGCAGGGCCAACGTTCCGGCCACATCGGCGAGCAAACCGATCCGATCTGGTGCGACCACGGTCACTCGAGCTCCGTCGCCGACCAGCGCGACCTCAACGGAGAAATTGCGGGCGGGCAGAGCTGCACCGATGTGGGGTCGAGCGGCGCCGGGTTGAGGGCCGCCGGGTCCGACCAGCTCTCCAGAGATCTGCACCACAGGATCAGTACGTTCGGGCGGGGTACGGTGCGGCGCTTCGATCACCCGGGCTACCCGCCGCACGAGCTGATCGACCAGGCTCGCCCGCCAGGTCGTCCACGCCTGCGTCCCGGTGGCTCGGGCATCGGCCTCGGTCAAGGTTCGCAACAGCATCAGTGTGTCGAGCGAGCCAACCCGCTCCATTACCATGGCGACCGTTGTCGGGTCGTCCGGATCTCGAGTGGCCGCAGTCTCAGACAGCAGGAGATGCCACCTCACCAACGCCGCCACCGTGGCCACCGAATACTCGTCGAATCCCATTCGCTCAGCCACCACCCGGGCGATGGGCTCGCCGGCCGCGCTGTGCGAACCGTTGCCGCCCTTGCCGATGTCATGCAACAGCGCCGCCACCAGAAGTATGTCGGGGCGGGCGGCATGCCGAATCAGCGCGGCCGCCTCGATGCAGGTCTCCACGACGTGGCGATCGACAGTAAATCGGTGGATCACCGACGAGTGCGGGAGCAGTCGAATCCGCTCCCACTCCGGCAGAATCCGATCAAGCGCACCGGTCTCCTCCAAGGTCTCCCAGACCGCAAGCAGGCCTCGACCAGCCGCCAACAAGCGCACCATAAGGTCTCGAGCCTCGTCGGGCCACGGCTCGGGGAGCCAAGCGCCGGCACGCACCAGCCGGGCGGCGGTCGCCGGCGCCAAGACGATGTCCCGTTCGGCTGCCTCAGCGGCCGCTCGCAACAACAAGAGCGGATCGTCCTCCGGGCGGGTGTGCGCGGCCAGCACGACCTCTTCGGAGGAGATCGCGATGCCCGGTGCCACGGGTCGAAGATGCGGTCGCCGTGGACCCGATACTGACACCGGTCGGTCGATGGCGGCTCGGACTCGGCGCCAGGCCAACCGGGACAGATGGGTTATCCGGCGCCCCAATTCGCGCACCCGCAATTGCGCGGCTAGTGCGTCCTCATAACCCATGGCTCGGGCGATCTCACTCCACATCTCGGGCGCGATTCGATCTGTGGCTCGTCCGGCTGCCTGGTGAACGACATCTCGAATGTCGAGCAGCTGCAGCCGGCAACGCTCCAGATCGGCATGCGAAACGTCGACCAGCCAGGTGGCGACCAGCGCCTTGAGGACAACGGCGTCTCGCAGTCCTCCTTCGCACTCCTTGAGGTCGGGGATCGAGGCGTGCGCGAGCTCGCCGACCATCTGGTGACGCTGCCGCACCATCGCTTGCAGCTGCGGAAGCTGGGCTTTCGCGTCTCGCCGCCATTGCGCGAGCATCTGGGTTCGCAGCCGGAGGGTCAGGTTGGGGTCGCCGGCAAGGTGTCTGATGTCGAGCAGACCGAGCGCTACCCGGAGATCGTTTTCGGCTGCCTCGATCATCTCCGCAAACGAGCGAACCGCATGGTCGAGCTTGGTTGCGCCATCCCACAGGGGATACCAGAGCTTCTCGGCTAGCTCAGCCAGGGCCACATCGTCAGCCAGACCCAGCACGCTATCGGTCAGGGACCCGTTGTCAGCCACGCCAAGCGCGCCGGGTGGAGCACCGAGGCCGGCTCGATCATGAACCAGCACCACGTCCAGATCGGAGTACGGCGCGAGCTCGGAGCGCCCGTAACCGCCAACCGCGATCAGGGCCACGCCTTCGGTGTGGCCATCGTCGAGCCCGATCGCGGGTCCGAGGCAGCCTTGATAGGCATCGAGGCAGAGAGCATCGGCGGCCACGGTACGTCGGGCCCGCTCAGCGGCGGTCACTAGATCGGGACGGCTTCGCGCTCACCGGTACGCGCACTAACTACCGATTCGATCGGCGCCACCGACATCTTGCCGTCGCCGATCCGGCCGGTCTGTGCGGCACTGAGAGTCGTGGGGACCAGGACCTCGTCCCACTTGTGCGGTTTGATCACCGCGGCTATCAGTTTCATTGGGTTCCTCTCGCAGTGAGCTATGACCCCGGGCACGGTGCCCGAGATGGCGTACGGCTCTCTGCCGTCCCGGTAGAGACTGTCCCCCATGGGAAGCAGTGAACACTGGCCCGCCATGGCCGCTCACGCCCACCCGTTTCGCCACGATGGGTGTCCGGTTGCCCCCGTCGGCTTAACCGCCGGAACAACCGAACACCCATCGTGGTCGAGCCCTGTGATGGAACCCAGCAGTGTCACCCCAGCAGAATGAACTGCTGCGGATCAATCACTGTGGTCCTCAGATCGCTGCGGCGTCCCGGTCGCCGGTGCGCACTCGGACCACGGACTCGATCGTGCTGACCCACACCTTGCCATCCCCGATCCGCCCGGTGTGGGCCGACTTGGCGATAATGCCCACTACGTCTTCTACATCACCGCTGTCCACCACAATCTCCACCCGAATCTTCGGGACCAGCGCGATGTCGTACTCCGCGCCGCGGTAGACCTCGGTGTGACCCTTCTGTCGGCCGTAGCCGCTGACCTCGCTCACGGTCATGCCGGTGACCCCGAAGGTCTCCAGCGCCTCGCGAACGTCTTCCCACTTGTGCGGCTTGATCACCGCGGTCACGAGCTTCATGCTGAGACCTCCGCTTCCGTCGAAGCCGCCGCCGAGGACGAATTGGCGCCGACCAGGCCGCCTCCCCGGCGAGCACCCGAGGCGCCCGCTAGGTCGTAGGCGGACTCGCCGTGTTCGACGAAGTCGATGCCCTCGAGTTCGCTGTCGTCGTCGATCCGCCACCCCATGGTGACCTTGATCAACATGCCAACGATCAACGTCGCGACCCCGGACCAGATCACGGCGTACAGCGCAACCAGGAACTGGACCACCAGCTGGTCGATGCCGCCGCCGTAGAACAATCCCGTCCCGGTGGCAAGGAAGCCGATGCCGAGGGTGCCGACGAGACCACCGACGAGGTGTACTCCGACGACGTCGAGCGAGTCGTCGTACTTGTACTTGTACTTCAAGCCGACCGCAAGGGCGCACACGGCACCGGCGACCACGCCCAGCGCCATCGAACCCAGCGGTGACAACGAGCCGCACGCCGGCGTGATCGCGACCAGGCCGGCCACCACACCCGAGGCGGCACCGAGTGACGTCCCTTTGCCATCTCGGAACTTCTCCACCAGCAACCAGCCCAGCATGGCCGCGCAGGTGGCGAGCGTCGTGTTCAGCCAGACCAGACCGGTCTCGGTGGTGAACTGGGTGATCATCTCCTCTTCCTCGGTGGAGGCGAACACAATCGACCCGACGTTGAAGCCGAACCAGCCGAACCAGAGCAGACCCGCACCGATCATGGTCAGCGTGAGGTTGTGCGGCTTCATCGGCTCCTTGCCGAACCCGTGTCGGCGACCGATGAGCAAGGCCAGCACCAGGCCGGCCATACCGGCGTTGATATGCACGACCGTGCCGCCGGCGTAGTCGATGGGCGCGACCTTGGCCAGCCCGTCTGCGACGCCGTAGACCATCGCAGCCAACCCGCCGTCAACGTTGCTCAGGAAACCGCCGCCCCAGACCTGGTGGGCCAATGGGAAGTAGGACAACGTCACCCAGATCGGCATGAACACCAACCAGGACGAGAACTTCACGCGATCAGCGATTGCGCCGCTGATCAGCGCCGCTGTGATGACCGCGAATGTCAACTGGAAGGCCACGAACACGTAGTTGGCCGGATCGGTGTCCGAGAGACCGAATTGGTTGAAGGGACTGCTGAAGAGTTTGCCGTACTCGGCGCCGGCTTCGCCGTCAGCGTTTCCCAGCGTAGTGCTGTACGACATAGACCAGCCCCACAGGGCGTAGACGATGCCGACGACGCCGAGTGCGCTGAACGACATCATCATCATGTTGAGCACCGACTTGGATCGGCTCATCCCGCCATAGAACAACGCCAGCCCGGGTGCCGTCATCAATAAGACCAGCGAGGATGAGACGAGCATCCAGGTGTAGTAGCCGTCCATCGAACCTCCGTAGAAATCGAACTCAGTAAGTTGAGCAAGGTAAGTCGAGCAGGGGTAGATCGAACGCGAGGACAGGCCCTGATCTCGGCTGCGTTGGCAAGTGGTCCGCCCCACTGACGACAAGGCTCTGATCCCGGTGTTTCACCTCGGACCCCGAAATGTTGCGGTCAAGCAACGGATCAGCCCGGTGTGTAACTTTGGTGTTAACCAGGGAAGTTCTCGGCAGGCGCAGCGCATTGGACTCACATCTTCGGCCTGCGTGAACAAATCCGGCTGAACCTCGGCGGCACCAACAACCTTTCCGGTTGACCAACCGTCTACGTGTGGTGTGGTTCCTCGAAGGACGGCGCGCGGCGCCGGCGGGAATGGCGCTGTGCACCGGGTAGTGGCGCCCCTGTCGGATAGGGGATCTTCGAGGTCGGTTGAGGCGACCTCTTCAGGCGGGCCGGAGCCGACGCCCCCGTTGCCTCCACTTCTTGGGTGGGTCAGTGGGCTGGTCGTGG
>JBOFLH010000036.1:0-16619 GCA_051657765.1 Nocardioides sp.
GAACCGACGTTGTTCAGCTGATCTGATCAAGTTCCATGTTGCGGTCGGCAGGGATCGCGATGGTGTTCGGCGAAGGTCGCCGGCGAAACACGGATCTCGGCCACCACCGGGCGCGGCGTCGACCGACGGGAGTCGTGCCCGCGCGAAGTGCGGCGACGCATCGGTCTACATCGTCTGGAATCGTCGCGGACTCCGCGAGCTGGGGTCTCGTGTTCGCCGAGTAGCGTGCTTCCTCCAGCGCCAGAACCAAGCGATCCAGCGCGCTGGTCGCCTCCTGGGAGCTAACGTGATTGCCACGGCGATACCGCCCGCGACCGGGGCTTGGTAACCCGGATGCGCCGAACCAGGTCACCAGTCGATTCCGGGTCTCGCGAGGTGACAGCCCACCGGGCCATCGCCGACCAAGGTCGATGACGGTGTCTTGCAGCTCGGCCCACGCGTGTTCGGGCCAGTCGGTCGAATCTGTGCGCTGCCAGCGTCGTTGGCGGCGCAGCGAGCGAACCGTCATCGGAGTCAGTAACAAACCTAGGATCAGCGCGCCGCTGACCACGACTGCGGCCAGCCTGGGCCAAGCGGATGCCGCCGGGTTGGTCGTGACAGTTGGCTCGTCGGGAAGATTCCGGCCACCGCCGCGAGGAACGGTGCGCGGCGACGATGCTGCCGTGGGGGACGCCCCGGCTGAGGGATTCTGTTCCGGTCGGTTCAATCGCTGCGTTGTGTACCGAGGCACGAGTTCGGCGCGAGCGCTCGGCGTCGGCTCAAAGCGCACCCACCCGGCGCCGGGGAAGTACAGTTCCGGCCAGGCGTGGAGATCCCAGGAGCTGTACTCCCATTGGTTGGCGTCTATTCGCTCGGGACGGAGGAACCCGACGGCGACCCGAGCGGGGATTCCTTGTGTGCGAGCCATAACCGCCATCGCCGAGGCGAACTGTTCACAATACCCGATCCGGCCACCAGCGCCGCGGGTCAAGAAGGCCACCAGCTCGTCTTGACCAGTGCCGGCCGGCGTGTCAAGGGAGTATTCGAACCCTCCCTTGTTACGGAACCATTCTTGCAGGGCCACGGCCTTCTCGAACTTGGTAGTGGCCTTCTTGGTGACCTTGGTGGCGAGTGCTGGCACGACATTTGGCAGGTCGTCGGGGAGTTGGGTGAAGGTCGCCGATACCGCACCGGTGCCCGATGGTGCGTCGGCCAGTTCTTGGGCATCGTGGGCGATTTCGACGCTAGTTGCTTCATAGGTGAGCCCGGAGGTGGTCAGCCCGTCCTGCGCGGCGAGGAAGTCCAAGGTGGTGCGGTCGTACTTCCATGTCCCGTCGGCCGTCACGTCGGTCACCGGGAACGGGGTGGGCAGCCACCTCGAATCGAAGCCGTCGTCCGCGCTGATCCGATATGGGTAGGTCCGGCGCTCGACTCGTTGGTCGATGCCGGTCAGTGGCAGCTCTTGTCCGCGTGCGGTCTGATCGTTCGGGAAGTCGCGATCGCCCGAGGTCCAGGCGTTCTCACTGAATCGGTTTAACACCGCGATTCGCAGGTAGTCGGGTCGAGGGTCAGCGGTGTTGACGGTGAGCAGGGTCACGTCCTCGCCGCGCGTTAGGTCGCGCCGAAGGTCCGTCATCGGACTCTCGATCGTGATCTCACTACCCCCTCCGCCGGATCCCGGGCCACGTCCCAGGCCGGCGATGTCCCAGGCAGGAGCGGCCAGGCTCAGCAGCATTGCGGCGGCGACGGCGAGAGAGCCGATGATGATCGCATTGCGGCGCTGGTAGTGAGTAGTGGACGTTCGTGACTTATTGAGGGTTGACCGGCGGGAGCGCACGTTGTCGAGGTGTCGTCCCCACCGATCGACCAGGTGAGCCTCGCTGAAGAAGAGCAGGGCCAGAAAGGACGCTGTCGAGGCGACGAATACCCACCAGGGCACTGGGGTTCCGCTCATGGCCGTCGGCAACAGGTAGATCGTTACCAGTGGCGGCCCCGCGAGAACCGCTCTACGCAAGGTGCACACCAACAGGTCGCACACCAGCACGAACGCGCTACCGCCCGCGATCAGTAAGGGATGGATCCCCGGCGCCTGTGCGGGGATTGGGGACGTGTACGACCGAGCCGACTCGAGTGCGCCTGAGAACGCGGCCAAACATCGTTCGAGCCCGGTTGGACTAGGCAGGGCGGCGCCGGCTGTTGCCAGATAGATCCCAGCCAGCACCACGACCGATTGGATCAAGACAGTGGTCGGTTTGGCGACCCCGAAAATCCGGCACGCCGTCCCGACGGCGGCAATCGCCACTGCGGCGATCAGGGTGGGTACCAGGAAGCTCCCAGGGTTCTGGGTGAAGCCCGTCCATGCCGTGAGTGTGAGCCACACCGCCCCCGCCGAGAGAAACGCCTGGACGGTTAGGCTACTGCGCCTGCCCGAGCTACCGGCCTGCGCCGCCGATGGCTCCGAATCGCTCTGTTGCCGACCGGGGGCGTATGGCGCCGGATCCAGCGTGAGGCCACTCACCGGACCAGCCCCGTCGGGGCGAAGTGGGGCTCGCCAACACCGAGGCCGGCCTGCCCGCGGCCCAAGTCCCGCCACACGCTCTCCAGCCGTTCAGCCGGTCCGAGGACTCCGGTTCGCCAGCCCTGGGTGGCGAGCGTGCTGATCGCCGGTGCCTTCGAATCGCCGGCGGCGAGGCTGGTGGAGTGCCAGCGGTTGACGTCGAGGACGATGGCAAGTGCGGTGCTCGCCGAGCGCGACATCCGCCGCAGGGCGGCACTGTCCTGACTGGTAAGCGAACCGAACACCGCCACCGTCACACCGCTATGGCCGGACTCGTTGAGCCATTGGCAATCGATGTTCTCTCGCGTTGTGGGCAGCAGGACGGCCAATGACTCGAGTAGCGGCCGGGCGTTCATCCGGGCATCGCGCACGTGCCAACCAGCGGATTCTCGTTCACCGGACGCGGTGACCAGCCGAACCAGGAACCCTCGCTGGGAGAGATGCACAGCCACCGAGGCGGCTGCTGATACCGCGTCCTCGAAGGATGAGGTCAGCCCGTCTCCCCGATGGGCGGCGGTTCGGTTGTCGACGAAGACGGTGGCTCGCGATTGCCAAGGTTGTTCCTCTCGCCGCACCATTAGCTCGCCGAGCCGAGCCGAGCTGCGCCAATGCACTCGCCGCAGATCATCACCTCGCCGGTACTCACGAACGGTGACGTCTTCGGCACTGCCAACGGCAAACGCCCGGGGACGATTGTCGCCGGAGCCGGTGGATGCGCCGCTCAGCGGAATCGACGGCAGTGTGGTCGTGCGCGGAGTGACGGTGACCGGAACAGTGGCTCGGAAAGCCCGACCCAGTTCGACCAGACCGAACGGATCGGTCATGCGTACCGTCATCGGGCCGACGTCGTAGCGTCCACGCACCTCTGAACGCACCAGATAGCTCACCTCGCGGCGCCACCCCGGTCCGATTCCGGACAGGGCGAATCGAGGGCGTGCGCCCAGGACGTACGGCAGTTGCTCCTCGAGTAGTAGGACGCCGTTTGGAGCTTTGCCTTCGTTGGTGAGGGTCAACGTGACTTCGGCAGACTGGCCGGCCGCGACCACCTGAGGAGTCACCGTCCGAACCAGGGCGAGTCGATATCGATGGCGGCCCACGAACGCCGCGGACAGGAGCGGCAGGACCGCGATGAACGCCGAGACCCGGATCAGCATCGAATCGCCAATGACCAAGCCGCCGACGAAGACGCCGGCGCCAAGCGCCAGGAAGGCTCTTCCTCGGGCAGTGAGGCTGCGCAGTGACTCCCGCACGGTTAGCGGCGCCGCTCCGGGCCGGCAGATTCGGGCACCGGTACGCCAGCCACGATGTTGTCGAGAACGGTGAGTATGCTCCGGCCAGTCATGCCGGACTCGATGCCGGGAAGAATGCGGTGAGCGAGCACCGGTCTTGCCAGGGTGTGCACGTCGTCCGGTAGCACATAGCCGCGTCCGCGCATCGCGGCAAACGCCTTGGCCGCTCGGATGAGATGAAGCGTCGCCCGGGGCGAAGCGCCGAGGGCCAGGTCGGGGGAGTGCCGGGTCGCCGTGGCCAAGGCCACCGCGTAGCGCTGCACCGCCGGCGACACGTAGACGCTCGCCACGATGTCGGTGAGCTTGCGAATCTCGGCGGCGTTGGTCACGGGCTCGAGGTCGTCAAGCGGGTTGTGGCCGGTGTGTGAACTCAGCATGGCGATCTCCGCGGCTTCGGTCGGGTAACCGATGGAGACCCGCGCCATGAATCGATCACGTTGGGCCTCCGGCAACGCATAAGTCCCTTCCATCTCGATGGGGTTCTGCGTCGCGATCACCATGAATGGCGACTCAAGCAGATACGTCGCGTTGTCGACGGTGACTTGGCGCTCCTCCATGCACTCCAATAGCGCCGATTGGGTCTTCGGAGACGCTCGGTTGATCTCGTCGCCGACCACGAAGTTGGCGAAGATGCCCCCCGGCCGGAACTCGAACTCGCGAGTGACCTGATTGAAGATGGACACCCCGGTCACATCCGAGGGCAGCAAGTCCGGGGTGAATTGGATGCGGCGCACCGTGCAGTCGATGCTGCGCGCCAACGACTTGCTGAGCATGGTCTTGCCGACCCCCGGAACGTCTTCAAGGAGCAGGTGTCCACCTGCCAGCAAGACCACCAGCGCGGCCGAGACTACGTCAGGTTTGCCCGAGATCACCTGTTCGACGTTGGCACGTACGCGGCCGACCACGGCGGCCAATGTAGCCAGGTCGGCTTCCTTGGCCGGCTGGGTGAGGGGACGGACGGGCTCCGAGGCGATCGTGTGGTGCGGTCGCGGCGTTCGCGGGCTCCGGCCCGAACTCTCGGAAAAGGCGTTCGTCGTACTCACGTCCAGGTCCTCCTGTGAATTTCGCTTGCCAGCCGCACCCAGCCGGCCCGCATGGGCACTTTTCGCACTGCCTACACGGTATGCGGTTGCGTCAAGTCACGAGCTTAGTACCTCCGGTTTGGGCGAACCGTGGGGCAATCGAGGCACAAAACGTCACCAGATGGTTGACGATGGGGAGAAGTGGCGTATTGTGGAGCGAAATGGAGGAGAGGTCAATGATCGAGGCGGATGAGGAGGTGAACGGTGTTCTTCGGCACCTACACCCCCAAGGTCGACGACAAAGGGCGGCTGTTCCTGCCGGCCAAGTTCCGAGACAAGTTCGCCGACGGCCTGGTGGTCACGCCCGGACAAGAGCGTTGTCTCAACCTCTGGCGAACCGCGGACTTCGAGGCTTCGACCCAGCGATACAAGTCGGCGCCGATTACCAGCGCCGAGACCCGGTTCTACCTGCGGATGATCTCGGCGAACTCGTCGGAGGAGATTCCCGATCGGCAGGGCCGGATCACGTTGTCGCCACAGCTGCGCGCATGGGCGGGCCTCGATCGCGAGGTCACCGTGATCGGCTCGATGAACCATGTCGAGATCTGGAACAGCGGAGCGTGGCAGCAGTACTCCGCCGAGCAAGAGCAGCGCTTCGCCGAATTGAGTGAGGACTTGTTCCCGCCGATCTGAACGCGCGATGCGCATCCACAACTCCATAACGACGTCGTCAGGTGAGGTCTCGTGCCCGCTTTCGGCACACTGCTCCGGGTCCACTTCCCCGGCTCCGGAAGCGGTGCCTATCCAGGAAGCGGGCAGGGACCTCACCTGACGAATCGAGACGATATCGACAGCTAAGGGAAACATCGACAGCTGGGACGCCGCGATGGGAGGGCTGAGGCAGATGGGCAACACCGAGTCACCGAGGAGCACCGAGCCGCGCTCGCGGCACCGTTTGACGCGGCCCGGCAGTACGCCAGGTAGCACCCAGCGCACCGGACTCGAACTCCTACGGGTGCGCGAGCTCGCGCGCGACGCGGTGTTCGTCATGGGTTTCTCGGTGTCGGTCTCAGTGCTCCTGGTGTTGTCTCTATTCGCGTTCACCAGCCTCCTCCGCTGACGCGTCGGTGCCCTGTGATGATGACCAATAACCCACCAACCCACAGATCGGTCCCAGCGCATCGACCAGTCATGGCCGATCGCGTGGTCGAGTTGTTGTCTCCCGCCCTCGACCGTGCAGGCACGGTGCTCCTCGACGCCACGGTCGGGCTCGGCGGGCACGCCGAAGCGGTGCTGACCGCATTCCCCGGCACGCGGGTGCTCGGGGTGGACCGTGATCCCACCGCGCTATCGCTAGCACGTGAGCGGTTGGCGTCCTTCGGGAGGCGATTTGTCGGCGTACACGCGGTTTACGACCGGGTGCCAGCCGTGCTCGCCGACCACGGCCTCGCCGAGGTCGATGCCATCTTCTTCGACCTAGGGGTGTCATCGATGCAGTTGGACTTGGCAGAACGCGGATTCGCCTATCGCGTGAACGCGCCGCTGGATATGCGAATGGACCCCAAAGCCAGCTTGACCGCAGCCGAGGTGTTGAACAGCTATCCGGTCGACGAGTTGGCCCGTGTGTTGCGAGATTACGGGGAGGAGCGGTTCGCTCGCCGTATTGCCGCGGCCATTGGCCAAGCCCGGGAGCGCCAGCCGTTCACCACATCGGCTCGCCTAGTCGAGCTTGTGTACGAGGTGATCCCGGCGCCGGCCCGCCGTACCGGCGGGCACCCAGCCAAGCGCACGTTTCAAGCCCTGCGGATCGAGGTCAATGACGAGCTTGCCGTCCTGGAAAGAGCCATCCCAGCGGCGACCTCCGCGATTGGGATTGGTGGCCGGGTGGTGGTCGAGGCCTATCACTCCCTGGAAGACCGATTGGTCAAACAAAGCTTTGCCGCCGTAACCCGCGCCGCGGTGCCCGAGGACCTACCGTTTGTCCCGCTCGGCATGGAGCCTCGCTATCGCTTGATCACTCGAGGTGCCGAGGTCGCCACCGATCTCGAAGTGAACAACAATCCTCGAGCAGCCTCGGTTCGGCTGCGTGCTATCGAACGGACCAGATCATGAGCGACACAACGACGGCGCGAACGCTCAGGCCCCCGGTCGGCAGCTCGCCGCCGAGCGTCGCCCGGGCCGACCAGCGCGCCGCCCGGCGCGCTCGACTCACGGTACCCGAGAGGTTGGCGGTACCGACCCCACGGTTCCCATTCGTGACCCTGATGTCGATGATCATGGTCGGCGGTGTGGTGGGCCTGCTGCTGGTGAACACGTCAATGCAACAAGCGTCCTTCGTTGCAACGGCGTTGGCGCGGGAGGCGCAGACACTAACCGACCGAGAGCAGACGCTGCAGATCGAGTTGGAGGATCTTCGCGATCCGCAGCGCCTAGCGGAGGCGGCTCGGGCGCAGGGGATGGTGCCGGTTTCACGACCGGCGTTTCTGAGCATCCGAGACGGCACCGTGCTGGGGAATCCAGCTCCGGCGTCCGGAGCTGACCAGCTCGCGATCGATGCGCCACCGGCGCTGCGGCCGACAGCCGCGTTTCCGCCGCCCACCACGCGGTATCGGCCCCCCGACTCCTCGCGGGGGCCGCGAGGTCAAGCCCGCGATCGGGCGGGGGCACCAGATAGAACCAACAACGGCAACGCCAACAACTAGCAAACCTCACCTTCGTCCCCTCGGAACTGGAGCCTCGTTTGTCCCCGCGATCGAAGTCCATCCCCGTGAAGCGCGCTGGCGCGAAGCCTACGAGGTCTCGCCAGGCCGACTCGGCGCGAGCGCCCGCCGGCCCGGCGGCCTGGCGCCCAATGCGGCGAAGCCGTCGTACGACGGGTCTGCCGACTCGACGCCTGCGGGTCGGCCTGGTGCTGATCGCGATGGTGCTGTCCCTTTATGGTGGGCGATTGCTCCAGCTACAGGGCGTTGATCCCCAGTCCTACGCCGCGCTCGCCGCCGCGGAGAGTCGAGTCACCATTCCACTCGCCGCGCGGCGGGGCGAGATCGTCGACCGCAACGGAGAGCCGTTGGCGACCTCGGTGAAAGGCCTGGCAGTCGCGGTTGATCCGGCCTTGACCAAGGCCGAGGCGCCGACCCTCGCCGCGTTCTTGTCGACCAATCTCGATGTCGACTACTTCACCGTACTCAAACGACTTCGTGGCGAGGGGCACTTCGCTTTCGTGGCCCGCCAAGTTCCGGCCACCCAGGCCAATGACGTCGTTCGGCGCGCGAGGGAACTGGGCTATCAAGGGATTTACACCGAGCCAGACCCGGTACGCGACTATCCAGCGCACGATGTGGCGGCCAACCTCGTCGGCTTCGTTGGGCAGGAAGAACCCCTGGCGGGCCTGGAGTTGGCCTTCAACCAATGGCTGTCGGGAACCGACGGCGAAGAGGAGTTCGTCCTAGTTTCCGGAGGAAACCGGCTGCCACTGGGTGAGTCGAGTCTGGTCGAGCCGGTCGACGGAAGAGACGTTCAGCTCACCATCGATCGAGATCTCCAGTGGTTCACCCAGCGTGTCCTCCGCACGAGTGTGGTCGACGCCAGGGCTGACTCTGGGGTGGCCGTGGTGATGGACACGCGCACTGGCGAGGTTTTGTCCTTTGCCGACTATCCGACTTTCGATGCGGCCGCCCCCGACCAGTCACCGGCTCGCGACCGCGGGTCGCGAGGCCTCAGTGACGTCTACGAACCAGGCTCGGTGCAAAAGGTCCTCACCCTGGCTTCGCTACTCGATGCCGGAAAGGTGACTCCGCGCACCAGAATTCGGGTGCCCGGCACGTTGCGACGTGCCGGTAAGGTGCTCCATGACTGGTGGGAGCACGGTGCCATCCGATTGACCATGGCCGGGGTGATCGCACAATCATCCAATATTGGGACGGTACTGGCTGCCGACAAGCTGAGCGCGGCGGAACTGCGGAACTATCTAGTCCGGTTCGGCCTCGGTGCGAAAACCGACGTCGGTGCGTGGCAGGAGTCCGGCGGTATCCTGCCCACCCAATGGCCCCAGTTGACCAAGGACCGAATTGCCTTCGGGCAGTCGGTGTCGGTCAACGCATTGCAGGTAGCGGCCGGGGTCAACACGATCGCCAACGGTGGCCTACGCGTCTCGCCCAGCTTGATTCGAGGCGCGGCCACCGCCGATACCGGTCGCGCATATGGCACCGCAGTCGCCGAGTCGCGGCGTGTGGTCAGCCCACGAGCCGCTCGGCAGACCGCTCGGGTGATGGAACGAGTGCTTGATCCCGAGGACGGCGTCGCGCCGGGCGCGGCAGTGCCGGGCTATCGAGTAGCCGGCAAGACCGGCACGGCCCAGCGCGTAGTGAAGGGGAGCTATGCCGGCAACGGCACGGTGGTGTCCTTCGCCGGCTTCGCGCCGGCGGACACACCACGGTTCACGGTCTATGTGGTCATCAACCATCCCCGAGTTGCCGGTGGTGGCGGCTCGCTCGCCGGCCCGGTGTTCGCCAAGTTGATGAGCCACGTGCTGTTGCGATACGGCGTACCGCCCACCGGAACCAAGCCGTCACGACTGCCCACCGCGTGGTAGGCGCGCATTCCCGGCGCTGACTGAGCTGACCGATCAGGCACGCCTGACAGCGTGATAAGGCCACTAGTAGCGACTCGGACCGGTAGCCTCGCACCGTGACTGGCGACGGTGACCCCTTGGTGCGGCCCCGGACGGTTCCGGCAACAACTCTAGGCGAGATCGTGACCTGGCTGGCCGACGCCGGCTGCGTGCCGCGATTGGCCGGTCCCGCCAGCACCGCGGTGAGTGGGCTGAGCTTGAGTTCGCAACGGGTGCGCCCCGGGGACCTCTACGTGGGGCTGCCGGGCGCCCGCACCCATGGTGCCCGCTACGCCGAAGCTGCCGTAGCGGCCGGCGCCGTGGCTGTGCTCACCGACGCGGTTGGCGCTGATTGGCAGACCAAGGCGCAACCGCATCTTCGCGGGCCGATGATCGTTGTCGAGGAGCCGCGAGGGATTCTCGGTCCGTTGAGCGCCTGGATCTATGGTGAACCGACCACCGCCCTGCGCATGATCGGCGTCACCGGCACCCAAGGCAAGACCACCACCACCTGGTTGGCCGAGAGTGGATTGCAGGATCAAGCAGTAGCTTCAGCCGTGGTGGGGACCGTGGGCACCCGGATCCGGGGGCGACACGTCAAGACGGCACTGACCACTCCGGAGGCCACCGACTTGCATGCGTTGTTCGCGGTCATGCGTGAACAGCAGGTCGACACCTGCTTAATGGAGGTGTCGAGCCACGCGCTGGTACTCGGCCGCGTCGACGGGATCACGTTTGACGTCGCCGTGTTCACCAATCTGGGCCGAGATCACTTGGACTTCCATCGCGACATCGAAGACTACTTCGCGGCCAAAGCATCGCTTTTCACGCCGGAACGCGCTCGACTGGGTGTTGTCAATCTGGACGACCCCTATGGGCGGCGGCTTGTCGATCGCGCGTCGATTCCGATCCGGACCTTCTCCGCCGAGCCGACGGATCAGGCGCCGATCGGTCCGGCCGGCCGATATCCCGCGCGAACACCAAGGGAGGCGGATTGGCAGACCACGAGCGTCACGCTCGCGAGTACAGGCTCGGTCGCGGTCGTGCGGACGCCGACTGGTGCCGAACTGGCGGTTCACGTGCCGATGCCTGGTCGCTTCAATGTTGCCAATGCGGTCGCTGCGGTCGCCGCCTGTGGCGAAGCCGGCATCGATCCCGAACTTGTGGTCCGAGGGCTTCGGCACGCCGCAGGAGTGCCGGGCCGCATGGAACCGATCGCGATGGGACAAGATTTCGGGGTGGTCGTTGACTATGCGCACAAGCCGGATGCGTTGCGCGCCGCCCTGAGTTCGCTCCGGGAGGCGACCAACCAGCGATTGATCGTGGTCTTCGGAGCGGGTGGAGACCGTGATCCGGGCAAGCGCCCGCTGATGGGTCGGGTAGCTGGCGAGTTGGCTGACATGGTGATCATCACCGACGACAACCCGAGATCGGAGAATCCGGCGGACATCCGGGCCCAGATTCGATCCGGAATGCGAGCCACCCCAGCGGCGACGACGGAGATTGGCGATCGACGACGCGCGATCGAGCGGGCCCTTACCCTGGCCGAGCCCGGAGACCTGGTCCTGATCGCAGGCAAGGGCCACGAATCGGGACAGGAGGTCGCCGGGGTGATGACCGAGTTCGATGATCGGATGGTCGTGCGAGAGGTGTTGGCGCAGTGATCCGGTTGACCCTCGGCGAGATCGCCGGCGCGATCGACGGTTGGGTGTCGTCGGCCGATGCGGACATCGAGGTCAGCAGCCGGGTATCGGTAGACAGTCGCCAGGCCGTTGTCGGGGGGCTGTTCGTGGCGGTGCCGGGCGAGCGCGTGGACGGTCATGAGTTCGCGGCTGCGGCCGGCGCGGCCGGCGCCGCGGCCGCTATCGGCAGCCGACCAACCGAACTGCCGACCGTCGTGGTCGCAGATCCACGCGTCGCTTTGGGGCGGTTGGCGCACTATGTCGTATCGGGGCTACCCGAGGTGGTAACCATCGCAATCACCGGTTCGCAAGGCAAGACCGGCACCAAGGACTACCTGGCGGCGATCTTGACGAGCCTCGGCCCGTGTGTCGCGACACGGGGCAACTACAACAACGAGATCGGGGTGCCGCTGACCATGCTGGAGGCGGACCAGCGAACGAAGTTCCTGGTGGTCGAGATGGGTGCCCGCCACCGCGGAAACATCGCCTATCTATGCGACCTTGCTCGCCCACGGATCGCGGCCGCGATCAACGTCGGACATGCGCATCTCGGAGAGTTCGGCAGTCAAGACGCGATCGCGGCGACCAAAGGGGAGATAGTGGAACGGCTGCCCCCGGAGGGGTACGCCGTACTCAACGCCGACGATCCGCTCACGATGGCGATGGCCGGTCGGACCCCGGCGCGCGTGCTGACCTTCGGCGCGGCCGGTGAGGTGTCGGCTCGCGGAGTTAACAGTGACGACTTCGGTCGAACGACCTTCGACCTCGGCTACCAGGATGTGTGGCATCCGGTGCAGCTAGCCGCGATCGGTGGATATCAGGTAGCCAACGCATGTGCGGCGGCCGCGATGGCCATCGCCGCCGGTGCCAGCCTCGACCTGGTGGCCCGAGCGTTGACAAACTGCCGTCTGCCATCTCGATGGCGCATGGAACTGCACGAACGCGCCGATGGCCTGGCCGTGATCAACGACGCCTACAACGCCAGTCCGGCAGCGATGGCGGCGGCGATCGACACGCTGGCCGGCATCGGGCGCCGCAGCGGACGTCGTACGGTGGCGGTGCTGGGGGAGATGCGCGAACTCGGCGCCGATGCGGAGCGGTTTCATCGTGCGGTCGGCCACCAGATCGCCACGTCGGGAATCGGGGTCCTGGTCACCGTAGGAGAGCGGGCCGGCGCCATCGTCGATGCGGCCTCCAGCGACCCGCATTGGCCAGGCATTGGCGTTGCCGCGGCGGGCCGTGACGACGCGATCGCCTGGTTAGGGCAGAATGTCTCGGCCACCGATGTCGTCTTGGTCAAAGCGTCCCGTGGGGCGGCGCTGGAGCACATCGCCGACGCCTTGTCGGCGGCTGCGCTACCCAGCTCCCTGGGGGCGGAGACGATGACAGATCACCCACCGCAGCAGAAGAGGGATCAGTTGTGAAGGCCATCTTGTTCAGCGGAAGCATCGGTTTGGTTCTTTCGCTGCTCGGCACCCGGAGCGCCATCACCATCCTCGCGCGCGCCGGCTACGGCCAAGAGATACGCGATGACGGCCCGACGAGCCATCACACCAAGCGCGGTACGCCGACCATGGGCGGCATCGTGATCGTGGTCGCCGCGGTAATCGCCTACTTCGGTGCCAAGGTGCTCACTCGGAGCGCTCCGTCCGCGTCGGCTCTACTGTTGCTCTTCCTGTTCGTCGGGATGGGTATCGTCGGCTTCCTGGACGACTTCATCAAGATCGTCAAACAACGCAGCCTTGGCCTGCGGAGCAAGGCAAAGGTTGTCGGCCAGGCAGTGGTCGCGCTGAGTTTTGCGTTGGTCGCGCTGTCGCCGCAGCTGGCTGACTCCGGTGGCCGTACCCCGGCGGCGGCGAGTATCTCATTCCTTCGCGACCTGGCTTGGGCCCCGCTGCCGATGACCGCGGCCGTCATCGTGATCTGGTTCATTGTCACCGCTGAATCCAACGCAGTGAATCTGACCGACGGCCTCGACGGACTGGCCACCGGGGCCTCAGTGATGGTGTTTGGCGCCTATACCCTCATCGGGATCTGGCAGAACAACCAGTCCTGCGCATTGAACCCGGTCCAGGCCAACTGCTACAACGTGCGCGATCCGCTCGACCTCGCCGTGGTGTCCGCGGCGATCACCGGCGCCTGTTTCGGCTTCCTCTGGTGGAATGCCCCGCCGGCGCGCATCTTCATGGGAGACACCGGTTCACTGTCCTTAGGTGCCGCGTTGGCAGGCCTAGCGGTGCTCACCCGGACCGAGCTCTTGCTGATCCTTCTTGGCGGGCTCTTCGTGGCGATCACGCTGTCGGTCATTATCCAGGTCGCCTGGTTCAAAGGCACCCGGCGAGTAACGGGGGTGGGCAAGCGCCTGTTCCGGATGGCGCCACTGCAGCACCACTTCGAGATGCTCGGCTGGGATCAAGTCACGATCGTGATTCGGTTCTGGATCATTACCGGCCTGTGCGTTGCCGCCGGCATCGGAGTGTTCTATGCAGAATGGGTGGCTCGGTCGTGAGCCGGCCGCGCTCCCGGCTGGCCGAGGTTAGTGGGCGGGCGTCGTGGGAGGGCATCAAGGTCGTCGTCGCCGGGTTCGGCGTGTCCGGATACGCGGTTGCCGACAACTTGCTGTTCCTGGGCGCCGATGTGCTCGCCGTCGACGAGCGAGCCACCGGATCCGATGGGCGCGGGGAGAAGGCCGATCTACTGCGAACCCTCGGCGCCGAGGTGCGCATGGGACCTGGCCAGACCGCCACGTTGCCCGATGATGTCGATCTGGTGGTGACCTCCCCGGGCTGGCGGCCCACGGCGCCGCTGCTGGCTCAGGCGCGGGCTCGCGAGGTGCCGGTCTGGGGGGACGTCGAGCTCGCGTGGCGGCTGCGTGATCCCGAGCATGCCGCTGCCTGGCTGGCGGTCACCGGCACCAACGGCAAGACCACCACGGTGCAGATGCTCGACGCGATCTTGCGGAGTGCCGGTCTGCGGTCGGCCCCGGTGGGTAACGTGGGCATGCCCATCGTGGAGGCGGTGATGGATCCAACACCGTACGACGTGTTGGCCGTGGAGCTGTCGAGCTTTCAGTTGCACTACACCTCGTCGATCAGCGCAGAGTCGGCGGCCGTGCTCAATGTGGCCGAGGATCACCTCGACTGGTACGCGGGCCTACCAGGCACGCCGTTCAACGAGTACCTCGCCGACAAGGGTCGGATCTATCAGCGAGCGCAAACCGCGTGCGTCTACAACGTGGCCGATCCACGAACCGAAGGCCTGGTGCGGGCCGCGGAGGTCACAGACGGCGCCCGAGCGATTGGGATCACCCTGGGGACGCCGTCGGTGGGCATGCTCGGCGTGGTCGACGACATCCTTGTCGACCGGGCGTTTGTGGCCGCTAGGGCGACCAGCGCGGCCGAGCTGTGCACGATTGCCGAGTTGGCCAGCCCAGCGCCGCACTTCGTGTCCAACGCCCTGGCGGCGGCGGCTTTGGCACGCGCGCACGGCGTACCCCCGGTCGCGGTGCGAGACGGCCTGCGCGGCGTCGTCGCCGATGGGCATCGGATAGCAGAGATAGCCGAGATCGGCGGTATTCGTTTTGTGGATGATTCGAAGGCGACTAACCCGCATGCCGCTCTTGCCTCGCTACGCACCTACGACCCGGTGGTCTGGATTGCCGGCGGGCTCGCCAAGGGGGGGCGTTTCGACGAGTTGGTCCAGGCGGTCCGGTCCCGGCTCCGGGGAGTGGTCCTGCTGGGCGCCGATCGGACGGTGATCGCAGAAGCGCTTGCGCGACACGCTCCGGATGTACCCGTGATCGATGCCGGTGGCGGCGAGACTCGTGCTCAGGAAGGCACGGACGGGGTCGATTCCGCGGCGCATGCAGCCATGGATGTGGCCGTGGCCGCGGCCACCGGCTTGGCTCGCGGCGGAGATACTATCCTGCTTGCCCCTGGGTGCGCTTCGATGGACATGTATACCGACTACGCCGACCGGGGCAACGCGTTTGCGGCTGCCGTGCGACGACTTTCCTGATCAGGACCTGGCAACACTCGGTGGAAGGGTGGCGGCGCGGTGACAGCGGCAAACGTTGGGGCAAACGTTGGGGCAAACGTTGGGGCAAACGTTGGGGCAAACGTTGGGGCAAGTTCTAGGACCGACGTTGGGGTCCAGGCTGGGGCAGCGGCCGGGGTGAACCTCAAGCGCTCCACCGCCTGGGCATGGCTAGACACCGTGCGGCGGGCCCGGGAACGCCCGCTAACGGCTTACTACATCTTGCTCGGTGCCTCCGCGCTGCTGCTGACCGTCGGTCTGATCATGGTGCTCAGCGCGTCCAGCGTGTGGTCATACCGGAGATTCGATGGCGACTCCTATGCAGTGGTCAAGCGTCAACTCACCTGGGTACTGATCGGCATTCCGAGCGCCTTTGTGGCCTCCCGGCTACCGGTGCGCGTCATTCGCGCTCTGGCCTGGCCGGCTCTGCTGGTGGCCGTGGTGCTGCTGGCGCTGACGACGACCTCGCTGGGCGTCACCAGGAATCAGCAGACCAACTGGCTGGCGCTGGGACCGGTCGATGTGCAGCCATCGGAAATCGCGAAGTTGGCGGTGATCTTGTGGGCGGCCTCGGTCTATGCGAACAAGGAGCGAATGCTGGGCACCGTGCACCACATTCTGATTCCGGTGATGATCCCGGGCATGCTGACCGTGATCGGCTTGGTGCTCTGGCAAGGCGACCTCGGGACCGCCCTGGTCCTGTTCGCCATCGCCCTGGCCATGTTGTGGATTGTCGGCACACCAGCCAAGCTGTTCTGGCTCAGTTTGACCGGTGTCGGGGTGGTGGTGCTGTTACTGGCGGCAACCGATCAGGAACGACTGTCCCGGTTGACCAGCTTCACCGACCCCTTTCGCGACTTCGCCAACTCGGGCTGGCAACCAGCGCACGGTTTGTTGGCCCTGTCCTCCGGAGGCGTGTTCGGTCAGGGTATCGGTGCGAGCCAGCAGAAGTGGGGGACGCTGCCGGAGGCGCATACAGACTTTATCTTCGCGGTGCTCGGCGAGGAACTGGGCTTGGCGGGCACTCTGCTAGTGGTCGCCCTGTTCCTCGCCATTGCCTATGCCGCGACGACAGTCGCCATGGGCACGAAGGATCCGTTCGTGCGCTATGCCTCCTTCGGCGTGGTGGTGTGGCTACTCGGCCAGATGATCATCAACGTCGGTATGGTCTTGGCCTTGCTGCCAGTGATCGGTATTCCGCTTCCGCTTGTGTCCTACGGCGGGTCGGCGCTGGTGCCGTCGCTGGTGGCGCTCGGCTTGGTGATCGGCTTCGCGCGGCGCGAGCCCGGGGCGGCCCGAGCGCTAGCCGCCCGGCGGCGGCGTCGACCTATCGGCCTGTCCACCCGTCGGGCCCGCTAGCTATGCGGATACTTCTGGCCGGTGGCGGTACCGCAGGGCACACCTCGCCACTGCTGGCGACCGCCGATGCGCTGCGGCGACTGGACG
>JBOFLH010000037.1:0-2795 GCA_051657765.1 Nocardioides sp.
GCACCGTGCGGTTCACCAGCACGGCCGCAGCGGGGTCGAACGACTCCCCCATCGCCACCCCGTCGGATGGCTCGCCCACCGCCACCCCGTCGGATGGCTCGCCCACCGCCACCCCGAGCGGTGTCGCGACCACCCCGCCACCGTCGACCGCACCGGCCACCGCCCCCGCATCGGACGACACGGGCGGTCCCTGGCCGTGGGTGGCGGGGGTCGGCCTCGTGCTGCTCGTGGCACTCGCCGTGGGGGCTGCCGCGACCCGTCGACGCGGGGCCGCCGGCGCGGGATGACGACCGGTCTCGGGCCGGATGACGGCCGGTCCCACCGATTTCCGACCGGCACCTCCGCCCTGCTAGCGTTTGCGGTCGCGCGCCATTAGCTCAATTGGCAGAGCAGCTGACTCTTAATCAGCGGGTTCGGGGTTCGAGTCCCTGATGGCGCACCCTGACCAGCGGAAACACTCCCGACGGTGACCCGGTCGAGTGCCCGGAACCGTGCAACACCCATGGGAAACACCTCGGTCAGTCGCCGAGCGCGTCATCGAGCACGCAGGCTCCGCGAGTGTGGACACCGGCGGCGAGGTACTCGTCCTGCGTCATCAAGGCGGCGCTGTGCCCGCGGCGCGGGATCCGCGCCGGTGGCCCCGAGGCAGCCAGCCAGAACCCACTCGACCTCGGAACGCGATACTCCATACCGGAGTTCGAACACGACCACGAGGAACAACCCGCCGCGGTCATCAAGCAGCTCGACCGCGGCTTGGCCTGTCTGCCCGACCGCCAGCAGCATGACGAAGATCAACACATCCCAGATCCGACCCGAGCGTCGGCGCCGTGGCGCTCCCACCGTCGGGTCGACCGGGTGGTAGCACCCTGGTGACGCGGCGGGAAGCTCGGCTAGCGTCACTGGTCGGCGAGTAGCGACATCCTCGAGGAGGCGAGGGCAGTGGGCCGCCCAGGTTCTGATTCATCAGGCAAGATGCTGCCTCGTCGCCGAGGCAGCCGATATCGCGCTGCGCGGGCTGGCGAACCTCGCGAACCCGGACGTCGGGCGAGCCCATTGCGAGACGCCGACGCCGGTGTGGACACTCGTATGACGATTGACGACCTGATCTCTAGTGATTGAGGACCGGACCAGTGCTACGTTCCAGAACCGTCTGTCGTGGATTGATCGCGATGCTCTTCTTCAGTGCATTTCAATCAGTCAGCACGACGGCCCACGCAGCGCAAGATGCCGGCTCGGCGCCGCAAGGTGCGGCCACCCCGGCCTGCGATCCCTGGGCAGTCACCGAGCTCCCCGACAAGTCCGCCTACATGGTGAACAACGCCTACGAGAAGCCGGAAGCGGCATCGCTGTGCCACGAGCTGTCGAGCAAGACGTCCTGGGGCAGCTCGTGGGACCACTATGGACTCACCGGTGGCATGGCGGCCCAATTGCAGGTCGGCAAGTGGCCGTGGAGTGAAGTGAACACGGCCGGTTCAGAACTGCCTCGTCAGATCGACGACGGCGCGAAGACGTACTCTCGGTGGGCTTATGACAAGCAGATCACCGCGGGGACCGACTGGAACATGTTCTGGGAGATCTGGCTCCACTCCGACTCCTCTGCCAGCTCGAGTAGTATCACGGCCGACATCATGATTCACCCCGCGTATGGCTCCAAGGGCGGTGAATATCAAGCGACGGTCGAGCTCAGCGGCGCACGGTGGGAGGTGTGGAAGCACACTCATCCGTCGGGCTTCCCTCTGGTTCACTACTACCGAGTCGATCAAACGGACACACCCGGAACGCTGGAGCTCAGCGCCTTCTGGCTGGACAGCGCAGAACGGGGCTGGGGCGGAAAGTCCGACTGGCTCGGGAGTGTGACCGCAGGCCAGGAGAGTTACAGCGGTGCCGGTTCGTTCGAGACTTACGACTGGGACCTCTGGTTCGACGGAGCGAACGAGCCAGAAGCTCGGACCGACAGTTGAATAGCCGCCGGACCGTCTCGGCGGGTTCACGGTCGAGTCCCTGATGGCGCACCCCCGGGCGTGACCAACCCGCCCCCGTCAGACGGTCGCCTCACGCTGCGCAGACGTCACCGCCCCGCCGAGCGCGGAGTCGACGCACACGCGGAACAGGTCCGGCACGGAGATGCCGGCAGCGGCGGCCATGACGGCGACGACGCTGGACGGGGCGAACGAGCAGTACAGACCCGCTTCGAGGAAGTACACCCGGCCGGCCGGGTCGATACGGAAGTCGAACAGGCCGTAGTGGCGGCAGCCGAGCGCGAGATGACAGGCGCGAGCGGCTGCGGCCACCGCCTCTGTCACCAGGTCGGCCGGGTCGACGATCCAGGCGTGCTCGGCGTCCTTGGCCACCAGGCCCAGCTCGCCACGGTCGTCACGGGCCAGCTTGTCCGTGGCATCGCGGATCGGCTTGGTCACCGGGTCGACCGCGTACTCCTCCAACGGCAGCACCACCAGGTCGCCCGCGCGTTCGAGGACGCCGCACCGCACCTCGCGGCCGAGTTCGACATACCGCTCCACGAGCACCTCGGTCGAGCAGGCGAAGGCCGCGTCCAGGGCGGGGCCCAGCTCGGCCGGCTGCCGCACCAGGCTCACCCCGGCCGAGTTGTCGGCGTCGACCGGCTTGACCACCACCGGGAGCCCGATCGAGGGCTGGTCACCGGGCCGCACCACCTGCCCGTCGGGCACGCTGACCCCGGCCGCGGCGACCACCGCCCGGGCCTGCGCCTTGTGCAGGCCGAGCGCCATCGTCTCGGCCCGGTTCCCGACGAACGGAATGCCGAGCAGGTCGAACAG
>JBOFLH010000038.1:0-4379 GCA_051657765.1 Nocardioides sp.
TGCACCCATACGACACGCCGCACCTGCTATCGGTGGCCGTTGAGGAGGCAGCGGAGACCTACGCCGACTGGGTCATCGAGAATGTGCAGGCGGAAGAAGCGCCGCGCTAGCCCGAGACCCACCTAGCGTGGCGGCAAGTCCGTACCTTCGCCGGGCATCCGGGGTGGGCGCGAGTCGGATGTCGGCGGTGGTGAGGATGGACAGGTCGAGTGTCCAGTGGTTGAGGTTGCGGCGGCCCCAGATGTCGAATGCGTGGTCGAGGTGGGTGGTGAGGGTGTGGTGGTCCCATCCGTTGACCTCGGCCAGATGTGCGAGGGCCGGCCCGTCGCGGTGTCGGAGCATCGCGAGGCCGAAGTGGGTTGCGTCGTGACACGGTCCGCATAGGCAGACGAGCCGGCGGAGATGCTGGGTGAAGGTGGTGTTGTCGAAGTGCCACCGTTCGTGAGCCTCTAACCGGACCTGCCGATCCCGGTCCTCGGGTTGGCCACAGGCCTCACAGCGGTGTCCGGCCCGGGCGTAGACCATCCGTCGTAGCCGGTCCCAGTCCCGGCCGTCGGTGCAGGAACGGACGTTGGTGAACCAACACGACCGGGGCACGAGATCCACGAACAAGCCCGCCCCGTAGCTGCGGTCTTCACCAGGTAACAACTCGGGGAGCTCCGGCAACGCTGCCCACCGGGCCAGGCCTGCCATGCCGGGCCGCGGGGCGAACCACCTCCGCGCTTGCGGGTCCCACCGTGCACCAGCTGCTTTCGCTTCGTCCTTCTCAGCAAACGACACGTCAAGCCAAACTCGATCCACCATCGCCAGCCGCCTCCTCTTCCCAAGATCACCGGTGGGCGTTGCAAGCCTCTCGTGCGACACCGACACTGGACACACTGTCGGCGACATCTTCATTGCAAGCCCGTACCGGAGCGGGTAGTCGGGCGAATCTGAGCGCGATGGACCTACGGTCGCGAGCACGACGTACTGGTTGCTGAGGGCTACTCGCGGACTCCCGGGGGCACCATGGGGGCACGTGCGTCTCGGACTGCGGCGCAACCAACAGGACTTGTCGATTCGACTCATCCCAACGCCTAGAAGCCTCCAGACACCATCGTCGCCGCGTAGATCGTGCCAGATACGACGAACATCGCGGCGACCAGTACAGCCGGCCAACTGATCGCCTTTCGGAAAAAGTACCCCGCAAGAAGAACAACAGGCGGCGCTAGCACGAAGACGGCTCCTGATATCGATACCAGGTTGAGCCCGAAGTAGCCCTCCTCGTGTTTCTCTGCAAAGCCACTCCAGATCATGAGCGAGTCGATGTACCAGACACCAGCCAGGACCAGGAGGAGCGGTGCCCTTAGCACGACACTCACATTGGTCCGGTCCACGCCGTAACTCTAGGACGCTGGGTACTCAGCTCACGATGAACGTTGGCCGGGCGGCCCGGCCAAACCTTCGGCGGTCTCCACGTCGGTCGACTGGCGGGGCCGTTACAGCTGGGGCTATGTCGGGCTGAGGGAACCGGCCTCCCCCTCCCTCGTCCAGGCCATCTCGGGTGACTATCCGGAATCCGGCGGCCGCGTTTATTGGTTGAGATCGGATCGTGTTCTGGTGCGTCGGCTGTTCTGGGTGTGGCCCCGTGGGGCGTGGCTGAGCCACGGCCGGAGGTCTGGCGAGGTCCGCCCGGGGCCTGCGCGCCGTCAGGCGCGCCTTGATGACATAGAGGTCGGCTCGGCAGCACCGACACTGGCAGCCAGGGCGTATCGGGCTGTCGCTCCGGGAACGGCGGAGCCAGTATGGACCAGAGAGTCACAGGTTCGAACATGCGTTCGCACCCGTGGTTCTCTCTGTGGGTGCAGGTCGACACCATGTCCGCCCGCCGGCTCGGCGGAGGTCGGCATGTGTGGGTATACCGCACCGGATACGTCGCGCCCGGTCTGTTGACCGAGTGGCGCCACGACCGAACCGGCGCCGGGTGGAGCGGCCTGGTCACATTCACCAGCCTCGACGACCGCGGAGTTCCGGCGGTGTTCCAGCAGTGGATCTGGGCGGAGAACCTCGACCCCGCCGGCGACAATGACTCACCGCCGTTCCGGCCAGTCAAGACCCGCCGCGACCCCAACCGAGAACCACCGCCGTACGGCTGATCGGACCCCGCTACCGCGAACGGATCTCGAAAGTCTCCCACCGGCGTCCCACCGCGACTCATTCGACGCGGGCCATAGGCCTGTGACCTGCGGCGATAGGTGTGTAAGGGTCCGCTCTCCGGAGGCGGGAGCGCAGGTTGAAGGGGGCGGGCCCTTCGCGTGACCCCTGGAAGCGGCCGATGTGGAGGCGCTCACTCCTGCCGTGCTATTCCTACGGACGGCGGCTCGGACACCACGGGTGCTCCTGCTCGGATCCAGTTAAGGGCGGCAGCGGATGCGGTTCCAGCCGCGATTATTGCGGACCACCAGTCGTCTAGTGGGTCCGGGGGCTCTGACCGGTCCACGGTGTGGTGTCGGGCGCCATGGACGAGGTTACTGCGCTTTTGATAGATCTTATTGCGGTAGATCGCCGAAGTGGCTGTCCCGGCGTATTGGTCGAGAAAGCTTTTCACGCGCTGTGTCAGGTTGTACTTGTCCTGGTTACAGGATTGGCATCTGTCGGGCGGGTCGGGGGGCAGCATCGCTTCAATTCCGGTGACATGGCAGACAGTCTTGATGGAGGGACTACGACCTGGATCACCCTCGGCAACCCTGGTGCCGTCGGCCATCCAGGCGAGGGCGCGGTTCGCGCGTCGGCGCTGCTTGACCGGGAGGCTACGCAGCTTCCCGTGGATGTCATTCAGGGCGTCCGTAGCGTACTGATGGCCGTCCTCGAGCAAATTGACCCGGCCCGTGACGAACTCGTTGTGAGGGATGGTCTTGCCTTTCGAGTGGTTCATGGTTTCGGGCCGTGCCTCTTGTTCTCCCAGGCCCGGGTGCCAGTAACCTCGCGGCAAGACGGCGTTGGTGATCTCCGGGTTGCCCGGAGACGTGATCATGGTCCACTCGTGCGTGCCGTGCGGGAGCCAGACAGGTGGCCACATAGCGGCCGTCAGTAGGTTTGCTGCTTCCGATTTCGCTTTGGACGCCCTGTTCATGGCAACGACTGGGCAGTTGGTTTTCTCATACTCGACGTCCACTAAGAATACGTTCAGACTCGGGCTGTTGAACTGATCGGGATCGGTCGTTTCAATAGGGCGGATCTGGAGCTGAGTGCCCACGAAAGCGCCAGTCTTCCGGAACCGGCCAACCATCACGAAGGTCGACCATGCTGGCTGGCTGGTCAAGGCATCTTGAGTGCTTTCGACCAGAGAATCCCAATCCGGGTGCTGGCCTGCGACCGCCTCGACAACGGGGTTCCCTGTATTTGACCACCCGAACTCGACGGAGGCCGGCGACCCGATGCGCGTCCGCCCGGGTCTAACTTCGCCGGCTGGGTCGGCTGGCCAGCGGGTCTGAAGCGCCTTAAAGATATCGTCAGGAGTGTCGCACAGTTCGGCGAACCGGTTCCACATGTTCTTGGCCATTGGGACACTTCTAGCACAGTGACGTCGGCCAGCGATACCGGAGTCTCCGGGCTTACAGGCGGTTACGCGATGATCCGGCTAGCGGTTTGCACTGGCTATTGCCAGACTGCGTACGGTCGTCCAGAGAGGTAGTCGCCGGTTTCGGCGGTGCCGGAGCAATGATCAGAACCATCCACAGGTTCTGATCAGTGCTCAAGAACTAGATCCTTGCTCTATGGCCGGGGTTGCCGTCACGGCGTCGATGGCTTGATCCGCCGCCGTAAGCGAACGGACCCCAAGCCAGACAACCTGCTGACTATGCTCTGAACCGCCGAACCGGCCACCGCTGGGGAGCACCTTCCTCAAGTGTGGTTGGCTGAAGGCGTGACGACGCTGCGGATCGGGACGTGGAATCTGGAGAACCTGTTTCGGCCGGGTGGGCCGAGTGGTCCCGCTAGCGATGGCGTGTATCAGGGCAAGTTGGACTCACTGGCAGCCACGATCACTGAACTGAGTCCGGACGTGCTCGCGGTCCAGGAAGTCGGCGACCCCGACGCCCTCGATGACCTCGCGCAGAGGATCGGAGGGCGCTGGTTTACCTACCTCGCCAACAGCGACTCCCGGGGGATCGCCGTCGGGTATCTCTCACGGCCCGAACTGACCAACATCGAGCAAGTCGCCGAGTTCCCCACCGAATTCACCGCGATCCAGGGCGACGACACCTCTGCCGGGATCACCCGCATGCCCCGCCCAGCACTCGCCGCCGAACTCAACACTGACGGCCGGCGTATCGGGCTGGTGTCATGTCACTTCAAGTCGAAACTCTTGACCTTCCCCGGCGGCCGCTTCACCCCGAAGA
>JBOFLH010000039.1:0-2872 GCA_051657765.1 Nocardioides sp.
CCTCGAAGTCCATGACCTGCACGGTGTGGGCGCGGTGGAGGAGGTTGTCGAACTGGGTGGCGTGATCGGGGGTGACTTTGCGTTCGCGGTAGTCGGCCGCGGGAAGGATGACGTGGAGCTGGCCGCCGAGATCGAGGACGACTTGAGCGAAGATGCTGTCGGCGCCCGCGGCGAGGCAACTGACCCCGGTCAGGCTTGGTCCCGCGTGGGGGGTGATCGCTGCCCGAATAGCTTCTCGTACCAGCGGGACGCTGGCCGGGGTGAGGTTCATGTGCCCGGTGATACCGATCGTGGTCACGGACGGCTGCCCTCCTTGCTCTCTTTGTTCGTGGTGTTTGGGCTTGTGTCGGGCACCGCTTACGACGCGGCGGAGAGGTCGTCGAGACGTTCGCGGAGCTCGGCGATCGGCTTGATGGTGCGGTAGGGATTGGTGTGCTGGTGGAACTCGGCCAGTTTGACTCGGACTCGGTCGGAGTGGGTGTCTTGGGCGACCTCGACAGCGGAGTGGCCGAGGCGTGCTGCTTCTTCGGGTTCGTCTTGCACGAGCCGGGTCTCGGCCAGTCCGATCTGGTCGAGCGCGGCGCTGCGCAGGCTCCGAGGGCGGCGTAGCTCGACCGCGCGAGCGATGAGGGCGGCTGCTTGGGCGGCGTAGGTGGGTTGGTGGTGAGCGACCTCCAGTAGCCGGCCGCCGGTGACCCCGGCCAGTTCGGCTTCGTCGAAGTATTCGATCCAGTACGGCTCCGAGGGCCGGCCGGCCTCGGCCAGGCTGTCTTCGGCCCGGCTGGTGGCACGGCTGAACGCAGCCAGCCGGCCCTGCAGGGCATAGCCCCATGCCTCGCGGGTGCGCAGCATCGCCCGCACCGCCGCGGTGCCGTGTCCGTCCAGGCCGTCGTGGGCCATCCGGACCAGCTCGAGTCCGGCGGTCACGTGACCGAGGTAGTACTGCTGGCGCGCCATGCCGGCCAGTACGTTGGCGCCGAACGCTCGATCTCCGGCTTCTTTGGTTGCCCGCAGTGCCAGCACGTAGTACCGCTGCGCTATCGCTCCTTGTCCGCTGTCCCAGGACATGGTGGCGACGGTCTCGGCGAGTTGTGCCATCACCGCGAACAACCGCTGGGTCAGCGCTGGTGGGTGGGAGAAGTCGCGCAGCTCGTCAGCGACCTCGCTGAGTTGTCCCACCACCGCCTTACGCCGCAGGCCACCACCGAACTGGTCGTCGGCTGACCGGAACACCCGAGCGACCTGCTCGATCTGGGCCACCTCTATCGAACCCACTCCCGAACGCCGCCGAACCGGCGGCCGGTCGGGGCCGGGCAGCCACCGTTCCAGTCGTTCCAAGACCGCCACCCCGACAACTACGCCAGCGACGGCCTGGGTGACTTCGCGCCTGTCCAGCGCCAGATCCGCCCGGGTGACCCGACCGATCAGCCCGGATGTCTCCTCCGGCGTCCATGCTTCGGCACCGTCGATATCGGCTGCGCCCCGTACCGGGGCACCAGCTCCTGGCAGCTCGAGGAGCCCACTACGGTGAGCCACATTGCTGTGGGCTAGTCCACGCATGAACCGTTCCCGCGCGCCGGGGTCTGCGCGGGCGAGCGTGGTGTCCAGCATTGCCTGGGTGTCCGGGAGCGGCGTCAGAGTCTCGCCGCGAGCTTCCCACTTGTCCACCGCACGCGAACTGATCCCCAGACTCTCCGCGAAACTCTCGATAGTCAGCCGCAGCGCGACACGTAGCTGCTTGGCCTCCGCGCCACTCCATTGCCGGACCACGAGACCACGCCCAGCGCCGTAGGTCGTGTCCGTGCCGTCTGTCTCGTCGATCACGTGAGCCGAGCCCTCCCGAATTGTCCCGCCGCCACCCGGCGATCGAGAGCATCAACTTTACCTAGACACCGCTCGCCGTCGGGCGATACCGCCAGCCGGTTCGTGTCCGGTTCGTGCTCGGGTCGCGGTCGATCCGTGGGTGATCACCGCCCGGGTCGAAACAGTAGTCCTCGGTACCGGACGGGGCGGAAAGCGGCCAACCCGACAGTCCTTGGGGGAACCCGGGGCTACCGCGAGGCCCGCCCCGTCCGGTGCTCTCCACCACCCACAGCAGCCTTACCTGCCATCAGGATCGGAAGTGATCACGAATATGGACATGACGAACATGGATCGGGCGATTGCACGCGAGGTACTCCTCGCCTACCGCCAACTGCGCCGCGCTGAGATCAACGGCGCAGCGCTACGCCACGCCACCGACCGCCCCATCGTCGCCCGGATCCGACGAGCCCGTTGGCGCCGCCTGTGCTACCGGCCAGCGACCGCCCGTTTCGATCGGGCTCTCCTTGCTTTCGAGGCCCACCTCGCACACCACTTCCCCCGGCGTGGCCCCCGGGACTTCATCGGCGCATGCACCGCCATCCTCAATGGCGCCGACCGAAGCACCAGAAACCGTTACGCGTAGCGGAGCGGACTGCTGCCCCGACAAGCGGGTGATCGAGGAAATCGGGACTCTTAGCGCTACTCCTCGGGATGGTCCGGGCCGACCAGGTCTTCGATGGTGTAGCCGTTGGGGTAGATCGTGCCGGCCGGTTGGCCGGAGTGGAACGAGGGTTTGGTCGGTGGCGCGGTGCGTGAGGTGAGGCGTCTGCGGGCGGTGACCATGGCGTTCACCGTCGCCTGGGTTATCGGTCCGACTGGTGGGAGGCCGAGCGCGGTGGCCGCGGACTGGGGCTCGATCAGCGCGCTGAAGGCTCGCACGAGAACGGGGCGTAGGGGTCGGGGGCCGCGTTTGCGGAGTACGCCGAGCAGCGCTGCGCCGAGTTCTTGCGCTTGCGGGCTTGGTTTGATGTGTGCGGCGGCGTAGCTGTCGTACTGGTCGGCGGCGTCG
>JBOFLH010000040.1:0-2876 GCA_051657765.1 Nocardioides sp.
GGGCCGAAGCCCACCTTCTCGACGCCGCCCGCACCTTCGGTCCACGAGAACTCCGGATCCTCGCCCGACGAGTGCTCGATGTGGTGGCGCCCGAGCTTGGCGAAGACGCAGAGCGTCAGGCCCTGGAGGCCGAGGAGGCCCACGCCCGACGTACCACGGTTCTCCGCACCCGCCCGCTTGGCGACGGCACCACCGAGATCTATGCCCGCATGCCCGAGCCTGTCGCCACCCGACTGCTCACCTGTCTGCACGCCTTCACCTCGCCGCGGCAAACCGGGGCCGTCCCGAAGGCCGAGCGTCTTCCCCACGACCGCAAGCTCGGGCTGGCGTTCTGCTCGCTGCTGGAGACGCTCGACCCGGCGAGGCTTCCCCTCCACGGTGGAGACGCCACCACTGTCGTCGTGACCATCGACCTAGCGACGTTGCGAGACGGCCTCGGCGTCGGGCATCTGGGATCGGAGGACGTCATCACCGCAGCCGACGCCCGCCGACTCGCCTGCTCGACCGGCGTCATCCCGCGCTCGTGCTCGGCGGCAAGTCCGAACCCCTCGACCTCGGCCGCAAGCGGCGGCTCTTCAGCCCCGCCCAACGCAAAGCCATGGCGGTTCGCGACCGCGTTTGCCGAGCGTCAGGATGCGACATCCCCGCCAGCTGGTGCGAAGCACACCACGCCCGAGCGCCGTGGTCACAAGGCGGGCGGACCAACCTCCGCTACGGCAAGCTCCTGTGCCACTTCCATCACCAAAGAGCCCACGACCCGGCCTACCAGCACGCTGAACTCCCCGGCGGTCCGATTCCACCGACGCAGATAGCCACCCGAAGCTCACGGCGCGACGCTCTCGCGGCGAACACCGATCACGATCAGATAGCCGACGATCCACACCTCACCGATGGTCGCCGGCACGGTCATCAGGTCGACAGCCCCACCTGCTGCGGGAAACAGGTAGTCCACGAAAGCACTCAGTAGATAGCCGACGCCGCCCACGATGAGGATCCAGCCCAGCGGCCGGGGCAGCCAGCGAGAATGCAACACGAGCCAGCCCATCGGGATCAGCCACAGGCCAAAGAACATCGCGCCGACCCCCCACAGGTGGCTGCTCACTACGTACAGCAGCTGAACCATCCCTGCGGTGTCGCCGGTCCGGGCGAGTACGTCACCCGCGGCCACCTCGAGCGCGGTTGCGAGCATGGCGGCGCTGCCCAGGATCGCTACCGCGTTGATCAGTCCGAACGCCGCGATCAACCCGGCCGCGAACGAATCGACGTCCCGAAACAGCCGGTAGAACCACACCGCGGTCAGGGCCTGGGTCACCACGACGCTCATTTCCAGCACGATGCCCAACCGTGCCAGGGACTCATGCGCCAACAGATTAGCCAGCGTGCCCTGGGGGTCGCCGGCGACCAAAAGCTGATTGCGAATCACCAAGAATCCCACCCCGCCGGTGATGGCCAAGCCGAGATAGAGCAGACCGGCGAGTCGGGCGGTGCGAATCCGGCCGATGTCGACTGGCAACTCGGTGTCCACCTGTTTCGGCGACGCACTGATTGCGGGGTCAGTCATCACTACTCCTTCGATTGCCTTACATTGTAAGAGAGATCGTACGTTGTAAGGTTCGGCACGACAAGCGGGGCCAGGTCAGGCCAGCACCCACTTGGTATGCCGGACAGCACGGAAAGCGAAGCCGATGAGCCCAGAGGCGACCCGGGAGCCACTGAGTCGCGCCCGAGTGCTCGCCGCGGCGATGGCCGCCGCAGACTCGGACGGGATCGCCGCGGTCACCATGCGACGGGTGGCCGCCGATCTCGGCGTCGAGGCGATGTCGCTCTATCACCATGTGCGCGGCAAGGAGGCGCTGCTCGACGGGCTAGTCGACCAGATCGTCGTCGAGATCGACGCGGCGGTCGGCTCGATCGCCGACGCTGACGGACGTCAACCATGGCAAGCCCTGCTGCGGCATCGCTGCCTCACCGCACGCCAGGTCATGCTGAGCCATCGCTGGGCCCCTGAGCTCATAAGCTCACGCAGCGCCATCCCGCCCAGCCTCTATGCCCACTACGAGGCGATCCTGGCCACCCTCGTCGGTGGCGGCTTCAGCTATCACCTCGCGCATCAAGCGATCCACGCATTGGGAAGCATGGTGCTGGGGCTCACTCAGGAGCTCTTCAGCCCCGGCAACGGCGGCGAGCAAAGCGACATGGACGATGAGGCCGAGCTAGCGGCCATGGCCGAGGCGTTCCCCCACCTCACCGCCATGGTCACCGCCGAGCTCCACGACAATCAGGAAGACCCGCTGGGCTGGTGCGACAGCCAGGCCGAGTTCGAGTTCACCTTGGGCTTGCTTCTCGACGGTCTGGCCCGGCATCTCGCCGAAACCGACCCGACGGAGAACGACTGACGAAACGCTGTGTGCCATCCCGATAGGATCAGGACCAAGCGGTAGCGACCTAGGCCACAGATCGCTCTGGGGGTGCTGCGCAAGTCGCCTACCGGACTCACGGAATCAGCGCGAGTTCGGGGAATCTGATGGCACTATCGGCAGTCTCATCCGGAGGCAGTGCCCGAGTCTACGGGTGGTGATCTCAGATGCGGATGTCGTAGAAGAAACAAACCAAGGTCAGAAAGGCGGACCGGCGCGGTGGTGATCTCTCGCCTATCCGCCCGGCGGATCGCCGATGATGCCGCTGCCACGATGCGGGAACCCGCTTCCATCTGGCACCGAGCCCGACCACTCAATCAAACGCTCCCAGTGCCCCATCGGCCGCGCGCGCGTTTGCGGCTTGATCCTCAGTTGAAGCGCCTGCGGGACTCGATGATCGTGTCCGTGGTCACTTCGCTCGTCCTGGCAGGCACGGTCAACTTCCTGGGATATTGGAGT
>JBOFLH010000041.1:0-3938 GCA_051657765.1 Nocardioides sp.
CGACGCCGCCGACCAGTACGACAGCTACGCCGCCGCACACATCAAACCAAGCCCGCAAGCGCAAGAACTCGGCGCAGCGCTGCTCGGCGTACTCCGCAAACGCGGCCCCCGACCCCTACGCCCCGTTCTCGTGCGAGCCGTCAGCGCCCTGATCGAGCCCCAGTCCGCGGTCACCGCGCTCGGCCTCCCACCAGTCGGACCGATAACCCAGGCGACAGTGAACGCCATGGTCACCGCCCGCAGACGCCTCACCTCACGGCCCGCGCCACCGACCAAACCCTCGTTTCACTCCGGCCAACCGGCCGGCTCGATCTACCCCGACGGCTACACCATCGAAGACCTGGTCGGCCCGGACCATCCCGAGGAGTAGCGCTAAGAGTCCCGATTTCCTCGATCACCCGCTTGTCGGGGCAGCACTCCGCTCCGCTACGCGCAACGGTTTCTGGTGCTTCGGTCGGCGCTGTCGAGGATGGCGGTGCACGCGCCGATGAAGCCTCGGGGACCGCACCCTGGGAAGTGGTGTGCGAGGTGGGCCTCGAAAGCGATCAGCGCCCGATCGAAACGGGCCGCTGCTGGCCGGTAGCACAGGCGGTGCCAACGGGCTCGTCGGATCCGGGCGACGATGGGGCGGTCGGTGGCGTGGCGCAGTGCCGCGCCGTTGATCTCAGCGCGGCGCAGTTGCCGGTAGGCGTTGAGCACCTCACGTGCAATCGCCCGATCCATGGTCATCTTGTCCATGTTCGTGATCACTTCCGATCCCGGTGACAGTTATGGCTGTAGTTGGTGGTGGAGAGCACCGAACGGGGCGGCCTCGCGGTAGCCCGGGTTCCCCCAAGGACTTGTCGGGTTGGCCGCTTTCCGCCCCGTCCGGTACCGAGGACCACTGTTCCGACCCGGGCGGCGATCACCCACGGATCGACCGCGACCCCGGCACGAACCGGACACGAACCGGGTAGCGGTATCGCCCGACACTGAGCGGTGTCTAGGTAAAGTTGACGGTCTCGGCCGTCGGGTGGCGGTGGGGGGAATTCGGGAGGGCTCGGCTCACGTGATCGACGAGACAGACGGCGCGGACACGACCTACGGTGCTGGGCGTGGTCTCGTGGTCCGGCAATGGAGTGG
Organism: Nocardioides sp.; assembly: GCA_051657765.1. Classification (GTDB taxonomy): domain Bacteria; phylum Actinomycetota; class Actinomycetes; order Propionibacteriales; family Nocardioidaceae; genus Nocardioides. Next base: position 1,123 of record JBOFLH010000041.1, read on the forward strand.
CGCAGAGGCCAAGCAGCTACGTGTTGCGCTGCGGCTGACTATCGAGAGTTTCGCGGCAGATCTTGGGATCAGTTCGCGTGCGGTGGACAAGTGGGAAGCTCGTGGCGAGACCCTGACACCACTGCCGGACACCCAAGCGATGCTTGACACCGCGCTCGCCCGCGCTGATGCCGGCGCGCGGGAACGGTTCGTGCGCGGGTTGACCAAGAGCAATGTTGCTCACCGTACTGGGCTCCTCGAGCTCCCAGGAGCTGGTGCCGCAGCGCGGGGCACAACCGGTATCGACGGCCCCGAAGCATGGACACCGGAAGAGACATCCGGACTGATCGGTCGGGTCACCCGAGCGGATCTGGCGCTGGACAGGCGTGAGGTCACCCAGGCCGTCGCTGGCGTGGTTGTCGGGGTCGCGATCTTGGAACGACTGGAACGGTGGCTGCCCGGCCCCGGGCGGCTGCCTGTCGGGCGTCGTACGGGCGTGGGTTCGATAGAGGTGGCCCAGATCGAGCAGGTCGCTCGGGTGTTCCGGTCAGCCGATGACCAGTTCGGCGGTGGTCTGCGGCGTAAGGCGGTGGTGGGACAACTCAGCGAGGTCGCCGACGAGCTGCGCGACTTCAGCCACCCGCCGATGGTGACCCAGCGGTTGTTCGCGGTGATGGCACAGCTCGCCGAGACCGTCGCCACCATGTCCTGGGACAGCGGCCAAGGCGCAATCGCGCAGCAGTACTACGTACTGGCACTGCGGGCAGCCAAAGAAGCCGGCGATCGGGCCTTCGGCGCCAACGTCCTGGCCGGTATGGCACGCCAGCAGTACTACCTCGGTCACGTCGCCTCCGGACTCGAGTTGGTCCGGATGGCCCACGATGCCCTGGACGGACAGGCCACCACGGCGGTGCGGGCGATGCTGCACACCCGAGAGGCCTGGGGCTACGCCCTCCAGGGCCGGCTGGCTGCGTTCAGCCGCGCCACCAGCCGAGCAGAAGACACCCTGACCGAGGCCGACCCAGCCGCAGGACCGTACTGGATCGAGTACTTCGACGAAGCCGAACTGGCCGGGGTGACTGGTGGACGGCTCCTGGAGGTCGCTCACCACCAACCCACCTATGCCACTCAAGCAGCCGCCCTGATCTCGCGTGCGGTCGAGCTACGCCGCCCTCGGAGCCTGCGCAGCGCCGCGCTCGACCAGATCGGGCTGGCCGAGACCCGGCTCGTGCAAGACGAACCCGAAGAAGCAGCACGCCTCGGCCACTCCGCTGTCGAGGTCGTCCAGCACACCCACTCCGACCGAGTCCGAGTCAAACTGGCCGAGTTCCACCAGCACACCAACCCCTACCGCACCATCAAGCCGATCGCCGAGCTCCGCGAACGCCTCGACGACCTCTCCGCCGCTTCGTAAGCGGTGTCCGACACCGGCCCAAACATCACGACCAAAGAGAGCAAGGAGGGCAACTGTCTGTGACCACGATCGGTATCACCGGGCACATGAACCTCACCCCGGCCAGCGTTCCGCTGGTACGAGAAGCCATTCGGGCAACGGTCACCCCCCACGCGGGACCAAGCCTGACCGGGGTCAGCTGCCTCGCCGCGGGCGCCGACAGCATCTTCGCTCAAGTCGTCCTCGATCTCGGCGGCCAGCTCCACGTCATCCTTCCCGCGGCCGACTACCGCGAACGCAAAGTCACCCCCGAACACGCCACCCAGTTCGACGATCTCCTCCAATGCGCCCACAGCGTGCAGGTCATGGACTTCGAGGTCTCCAACCGCGACGCCTACGCCGCCGCGAACCAGACCCTACTCAACGCCTGTGACCGACTGATCGCCGTCTGGGACGGCCAAGCCCCCGCCGACAAAGGCGGAACAGCCGCCGTAGTTCACGACGCCGCATTGCACGGCATTCCCGTCGACATCGTCTGGCCACACGGCGCCCAACGACAATCGGCCTAGGCCCGCCGCTTCGCGACGAGATGAAGCGATCGACGTGCCCGGGGGTAAATCGATCGGTCAGACAAAACAGCCCAACGTGATCGCTGCGGCCCCGGCGAGACCGTAGGTAGGCATCAGACAACAGTGGCGGCTGCCCCAGCGAACCAGCGGCCACCAGAGCCGGAGGTGACAGGAAGTGAACGCATTCGGAGAAATGCTCGCTATCGGTGGGCCCAGCTCACGCGCTGGTACCCAGCCGCACCGACCACAGCAGGCGTCGACATGAGAAGCATCCGCGAGACGGTGCTGGCCGGTGATCCGCTCGAGGCGCCGCCGGGAGCCGTTGCCGTTGCTCCCGCGACCATGAGCATCGCCCAAGCGGCCGCATACGTCGGCATCTCGAAGTCAACCTTATACACCTGGCGTACGCGGCGCCCTGGTTTCGGACCACGCGCGGTGAAGGCCGGCGCGGCGTTGCGCTACCGCCGCTCGGACCTGGATGCCTGGATCGACGCCCATATCGAAGAACTCGACCTTGCTCCCGAGCTGGACGCCGAGGGCGATGTACATCGATCGGCGCGCGTCACATCCCCTCGATCCCCGTCGTTCGATTCGATGTCGCGAAGCTCTCGCCCACGACGTCAGTAGGACGCCACCCCGGCCCGCAGGAGGACCCCCCATGGCTCGCCCAGCGCTTCCTATCGGAACCTTCGGCACCATCTCAACCAAAGAAGTACGCCCAGGTGTCTACCGCGCACGGACCCGATTCCGAGACCTCGACGGCATCACCCGCGAAATCACCGGAACCGGTCGAAGCTCCCCAGCCGCCGAACGAGACCTGAAGATCAAGATCGCAGACCGCAGCGCACCCGCCGGAGACCTGATCAACCCCGACA
>JBOFLH010000042.1:0-2841 GCA_051657765.1 Nocardioides sp.
CTTTGCGCCGGCCATCCGCGACCGGTCGGCGACCGCCCCACGGCTCCCGAGCGGCTAGTCTTCGCTAGGCGCGATTGATCGCCGAGACGACCGCCTTCAGCGACGCCCGGACGATATTCGCGTCCAAGCCGACCCCCCACCGCACCCGATCGCCGATCGCACATTCGACGTAGGCCGCAGCCATGGCGTCGCCGCCCGAAGAGAGCGCGTGTTCGGCATAGTCGAGAACCCGCACCTCATCGCGCACGGCCCACTGTGGGTCCCCCGTCGCCCGCACCTGGCTCAACAGGCCGTTGAGGGCATCCACGAACGCCGCGATCGGCCCGTTGCCGACGCCGTCAATGGTGCGCGGCTCGCCATCGACGTAGACGTTGACCGTGAGCGCATCCTTTTCTCCGGCCGCTGAGGAGGTATGCACTGAATTCAGCTTCAGCGGCGCGTCCCGCTGGAGATACTCCGCCTGGAAGATGGACCAGATCTGTTCGGGAGTGACCTCGCCACCTTCGGCGTCGGTGTGGTTCTGGATCACTCGACTGAATTCGATCTGAGTTCGCCTCGGCAGATCCAGCTTGTGATCGGCCTTCAGAATGTAGGCCACCCCGCCCTTGCCGGACTGGCTGTTGACCCGGATCACCGCCTCGTAGGTCCGGCCCACGTCATGCGGGTCGATCGGTAGGTACGGTGCCTCCCAGGCCACTTCGGCCACCGGAATGCCCTGATCCGTTGCCTGACGCTCGAGGTCTTCGAGGCCCTTCTTGATCGCGTCCTGATGAGAGCCCGAGAACGCCGTGTACACCAGGTCGCCCGCGTAGGGGTGGCGCGGGTGCACCGGCAGCTGGGTGCAGTACTCCACGGTGCGGCGGACGTCATCGATGTCGGAGAAGTCGATCTGCGGGTCGATGCCCTGGCTGAACAGGTTCATCCCCAACGTCACCAGACATACGTTGCCGGTGCGCTCGCCGTGACCGAACAGGCACCCCTCGACGCGGTCCGCGCCGGCCATCATCGCCAACTCCGTGGCGGCCACCGCGGTGCCCCGATCATTGTGCGGGTGCAGGCTGATGGCCGAGAATTCGCGGCGCGTCAGCTGCCGGGAGAACCACTCGATCTGGTCCGCGTACACGTTCGGGGTGGACATCTCCACCGTGGCCGGCAGATTGAGAATAATCTCCCGGCCGGCTTGCGGCTGCCAGACATCGGAGACGGCCTCGCAGACCTCAACGGCGAAATTCAACTCGGTGCCGGTGAAGATCTCCGGGGAGTACTGATAGCCGAACTCGGTGTCACCCAGCATCTCCTCGGCGTACTTCATCACGAGTTCGGTCCCGCGGGTGGCGATGGCCCGGCATTCATCGGTGTTCACCCCGAAGACCACCCGGCGAAATAGCGGCGCGGTCGCGTTGTAGAGGTGCACGGTCGCCCGATCGGCTCCGATCAGCGAGGCGACAGTTCGTGAGATCAGATCCTCACGCGCCTGGGTAAGCACCGAGATCTGAACGTCGTCCGGGATGAGGTCCTGCTCGATCAGCTGGCGGACGAAGTCAAAGTCGGTCTGGCTTGCGCTCGGGAACCCGACCTCAATCTCCTTGTAGCCCATTCGGAGCAGCAGGTCGAACATCTTTAACTTGCGCGCCGGCGTCATTGGGTCAATCAGGGCCTGATTGCCGTCGCGCAGATCGGTGGACAGCCAGCGCGGCGTGACGGTGACGGACGTGGTCGGCCAGGTGCGATCCGGCAAGTCGATCGGGGCGAAGGAGTGGTAGCGACCGACCGGCATGCCACTGGACCGTTGGCGGTTGACCGAATTGGTCAGCTGAGAGTTGGTCATCTGAGAGCGGTGCGATTTGATCATGATTTCCCCTAGTGATGGCGAGATTGTCTCGCGATAGTCCGGCGCAACGCGAAACTCCGCCGCGAGGGATCCGGTGGCTAGACCTCGCGACGGCAGGGAAGCAGCAGCCGTTGCATCATGATGGTGGTGAGCCTACCGCACCGGGCGCCCGGCTTCGACTCGAACGCATTCCACGGCGAGCAGGCCCGCCCGGGCGGACAGCCCCGGTATCCTCACCAGGCAACACGAACAGGCAACACGAACAGGCGGCGAGACCACAAGGCGGGAACAGACGACGGGACCCGACGGCGGGAACAGGCGACTGGACCAGACGACATATGGTGCACTCAACCGAGCGTCGGTGCCGATACGATCAACCACTTCGGGCCCGAGGGCAGCTGCCCTCCGGCGCCGGCCGAGTAATGCCGCGAAGGAGGACAAGCGATGACACGTACGCATTCTCAGCGCGCCGCCATCGTCGTGACATTCCTGCTGGCGCTCGGTGGGTGCGGCCGTGAGCAGCAGGGCGAGAATGTCGATCCACGTCAGGTGGATTCAGTCGCTCCGCCAGAGGTCGGCGCGTGTCGTTCGATCTCGCCGGCCGACCTGGCGAACGCCTCGAACGCGTCCCCGGTGGTTCCCTGCGCTGAGGAGCACACGGCCGAGACCATTCATGTCGAGCAACTGCCGGACGAGTACCGCGACGCCGACTACGAGGACGCGACATTGGCTGTCTTCGCCGCGAAGACCTGCACTCCTCGGTTCACCAGCTTCCTGGGTGCCGACGAGAGTACCGGCATGCGCACCATCCTGGCTTGGTCGTGGTTTCGGCCGTCCCAGGCTGCCTGGAGCGACGGTGCCCGCTGGTTTCGCTGTGACGTGGTGGGCGGCACGGCAGCCAGCGCTGCGCTGGTGGACCTACCGGCCACCACCAAGGGTTTGTTCGCCGACGGGCCGCGCGACAAGTGGATGGCCTGCGTGAACGAGCCAACGGTGTCCGATGCGCCGCG
>JBOFLH010000043.1:0-2217 GCA_051657765.1 Nocardioides sp.
GCCGCCGAGCCGGCCTTCTGGCCGGCCGCCTTCCGCTGGTCCGACTGGTCGGCGCGTGACGTCTGCGCCTGGGCCATCCCGTGCGTGACCGTCAGCGCTACCATCGCGGCGACGGGCATGATCATTCGACGAAATCTCATGATGAAACCTCCGACTTCAATGCGGGCTGATCACCCTGCCCGAGATCAGCATTGTTGGGGATAAACGTCCCATCAACCAGCGGGTGACGCCGGTCCTGGTGATACCAGAACCATGCGCTACCGGTCACCTGTGCCGATGGGGGCAGGCATATGGGGGATGCTGCTGCTGATTTCCGCCGTTCGAAGTGATGATCTGTCATTGCACAGCAGGTCGCATTCCGGCAGGAACTCTTGACCGAGCGGGAAGGACAGGCTGGCTCGAACTCTGCGGAGTCGATCTCAGCGGGAACTAGCGGTGGAGCCGCCGTCGCTCGGTACGGGCCGCTTCAGCAACCCAAGCAGTACCGGACGTCGACCCTCGAGGTGGTGTCGCACCACTCGGCCTGAGTCGAAGACTGGGTTTGCGACGGCAATAGAAAATAGACCCGAGATGGACCATCGAGCGCCTCCTGGGGGGGTGGGAGATCATTCAATAAGTTGTTATTCTTCACTATTGCGGATAGCTATTCAGTGTTCTCGGTGCCGATGTATCTGTCAATAGTTGGATCGTGTCGCAATGGATGCGATATCGCTGTCGCCGGAGGCCCAGGGGACGGTAACGACGGCGAGTCCGTATGGTCCGTGAGCTACGCCCGCCGTGTGCGTTCGCCGCTGTTGTCGCTCGCGCCGACGAGCGAAGGGTGGCGACTGGGCCCAACTATAGTTGACTCAGGCCAACAATAGTTGGGATACTGATGGAGTGGACCTGTCCTCCCCATTGGCGACCGTCACGCCCACGCTCGATGCCGGGTTGTTGCACGTGCTCGCCGCGACTACCGCGGGATGTACCGCTGCGGAGCTGCATCGGCGCATGGGTCGCGGCAGCGATGAGGGTGTCCGCAAGGTCCTGGCACGACTGGTCGGTCAGGGGGTGGTGCTGGTGGAGACGTCCGGTCGCTACCCGCTCTACCGATTGAATCGCGACCACCTGGCCGTTCCTCACATCGAGGCGTTGGCCAGGATACGAGACGAGATCGTGGCGCGGATCCGGTCGGAAGTGAGTCACTGGAGGATCAAGCCCGCTCATGCCGGTCTGTTCGGATCCTTCGCCAGGGGCACCGCCGATGCCGACAGCGACATCGACGTGCTGCTCATACGCCCCGAACGTCCAGCAAGCCTGGACGAGGATCAGTGGCTGGAACAACTCGATCGTCTTGATAGCCTCATTCGCGCATGGACCGGAAACGCCGCCCAGATCGTCGACCTTGCTCCGACAGCCCTCGGCCAAATGGCACGCGACAACGACCCGCTGCTCGACTCGTGGCGAGCCGAAGATCTGCATCTCCACGGCACCGCCCTTCTGGACCTACTTCGGAGAGTGCGATGAGTCCGCGTTCTACCGGCCGCGTGGTTGCCTGCACCCCAGCCGAAAGCCGCGCTCGCCGCGACCGCGCAAGGGCGTTCCTCGCACACGCGCAAACGGCCTTGACCGAGGATCGTCGCGACGCTCACGTCGCGGCGGCCTTGGCCGTCTTGGCTGGTATCGCGGCGACCGATGCGATCTGTGGGCTGAACCTCGGCAAGTGGAGTCGAGGCCAAGACCACAGGCAGGCCGTCAACCTGCTCGGCGAGGTCGCGCTACGTGACACCACACTGCCCGCCAAACTCAGGCGGCTGCTTGCGGACAAAGACGCCGCGCACTACTCCTCGACCCTCATCACGATCGAGAAGGCCACGACCATGGTGCGCCAAGCAGCGGCACTGGTGACCGAAGCCGACGCCTTGTAGCAACTCGACAGTAGGTCTAGAACGTGACGGGAATGCCGCGGGTCTATTCTCCGGCGGCGCCAGGTCAGAACCGGCTTGGCCGTCGGCAGTGTGCCAGCTACAACCGCTGCGTTCATCGACCAACGCAACCAAACGGCGTCACACCACGTTCGCAGGGGCGCGGGGATAACGGCGCTTGTCGGATGCCCGGCCGATGCGCGAACCTGGGACATGGCCAACAAGACGGTGCCCACCGACGCGAGCGTCGACGAATTCCTGGCGGGCGTGGACGACCAGCGACGGCGGGACGAGTCCTACCTGCTCATCGAAC
>JBOFLH010000044.1:0-14395 GCA_051657765.1 Nocardioides sp.
ATGGCGGGAATCAGGTCGATGTCACGAGTCAGCATCTCCACAAAGAGGGCGCGTTCAGGATTTGCCTCGACAGTCAGGTCGTCCTCAGCACTGGACCGAACTGCCATGTGTGCTCCTTCAGCGTATCGCCACCGATGCGACGCTGGCTGTGGTCGAGGGCCCAGCTAGATCGACAAGTCTAGAACGCTCTACGTCGCGCCCGAAGTCCACGAGTCCAAGATTGAGACACCGGCTCATCGAGCTCTTCAAGACGCTGGCTCAACAGCAAGCTGCCTAATCCTCCGCTTCACCGCCACCCGCGTCACCCCGAACCGCTCCCCGATCGCCCGATAGGTCCACCCACGCTCCCGCAGGCGGGCCATCTCCCGAACGTCTGCCGGGGTGACCTTGCCGGGTGGTCGTAGCATCACACCTTGGCGCTTCAACAGTGCCAGCACTCCATTCTCTGAGAGTCCATGGCTCACCGCCAACGTGCAACATCCATCGCCGGCCTCGTACTCGCGCACGATTTGAGCGACATCGACATCCGGCCGATCCTCCAGCCGATGCGCCACCCACCGACGCTCAACAGCCCGATCTGGCACCGGATCTCCCCGCTCCAGCACCTTCACCAGCCGGCGATGTCGCTTGCCCAACTCCGTGCCGAACTTCGAATAGTGCCCCAGCAACTCCGCCACGCTGACCAGGCAGAACGCGAATCAGCCCTCCTTCGCCCTGACCGGTTTCGGCTCGTAGCCTCAGTTGCTCTTCCGCAGTGCTAGCACCAGCCCACTACACGCAGGGGCAAGATCGATGTCGAGCCCCCGATACGGTAGGCAACATCGCACGCAGTGTCGGGGCAGGAGCGGCCCGTTTCCCCCTTGCGAATCAGGAGCTGGGGCGAGCCGACCATGGGTAATCTTCGCTGCGTGAATCCGCCAACCCCCCCACGCCCAAGGAGACTGTTCTCCGCTGCCTACGACTCAGTCGTACAACGGGAACTCGGATTCGCAGCCGGCCGTGGCCCCGCTACAGCAAATGTTGCCGAAGCGATCCTCATATCCCGCATGCGTCTGGACCTCGTCCTCTCAGGTCAGGTCGTGGTCACCGACGCTCAACTCCTGGATGGCCAGCTCTTTGCAGCAGTTCACCCGGAGCGGCTACTCGAAGCGATCGACTTCCAACCGTGGAATCACAAGGCGCTGCGGATCCGGCAACGATGTGATCGCCTGGAGGAGGCTCTCCTGGGGCTCCTAACCGACCCAGACGGACGAGTCAAGGACTTCGAATTCTCGCTGCTCCGCAAGGAAACGCGCCGACAAGTCTCTGCACACCTTCGTGACCTGAGCTTGGCTCGCCGAACAGCTCCTGGATCGCTCGAAGAGCTGACCCGGCTACTCCGAGATGCACGAGTTCCCGACGAGGAGCTGAGCACGGTCACGAGACACTGGCGAAGGTGGATACGCGCCATTGATGAAGCTGACGGCTTGTCGAATTCAGGTGTTGTTGGGGAGATCTTCGCTGCCAGCAAACTGGACATGAACAGAGCCGTGAAGCTTCATGAGGAAGACCTGCCACGCTGGGAAGACAAATTGGGAGAGGTGTCGTCTGCGGCGGACCGAGCAGTGGAAGACCTCCGTGACGGCCTCCTCAGGGCTGAGAGTCGGACTCGTCTCTACGAGATGATTGCCACCAAGGTGCCTGATAAGTACGGCCGGATCATCGCAAAGGACTATGTCGATCGCGTCTACGGGTTCGCATTCGCGATGCAGCACGACTGCGAGGACTATGCATCGAACTGGCGGCTCCCACTCCAACCGGTGAGTGCTCATCGAGGTGGACGTACAACGACAGCTGCTACCAACACCGCACTGTCCGACGTCGGGCTATGCGAGATCGAGATGCCAAGCGACTTCATGGCGCGCCTCGGCCTGGTGGACCACACAGAGTTGAGCATCTGGACACGGCAACATGCCGAGTCGCTCCGAATCTGGCGCAACGAAGAAGACACCGGCACATCTCTCAAGCGAGCTCTCGGCGATCTGGAAACTGTCCTAGCGGAGAACGTCTCCCCCTCACGCATTGAGCTTCAGCTACTCGCGAAACCCCCGGCCGCCAAGACTTGGGGGCGCATGGCCAGGTTGAAGGATGTGATCCAGAGATACGTCGGCATGCCTACCGGCGTCGAAGCCATCGACGCGATTGCCCAACAGGCCAGTGCAGGACCACTTGCACAGATCGTCTCGTTGACGGCTCGCCCACTTCGGGAGGCCAGCCGACAACTCTTCGGCAACGCGGCGATCTTGACCACCGACATCGCTACTCAGAGACGGAGTCATCATGCCGACCACTCGTAAGTCGGAAATCCGGCGTATCCGCGAACATACTGCCTACGCCACGCCTGAAAACCCCCACGTCACGCTCTACTACGACGATGTCGAATGGCCGGACGGTCGGCGGGGGCGATACAACCGGATCATCGAAGGCACTGGGCACTCCGGTGTAGTCATCTTGCCGATTCTGCCATCAGGCATCGGCATGGTGCTTGTCGATCGGTACCCGGTGAATCGCCAACTCTGGGAGCTACCTCGTGGATTCGGCGACGTGTCCGACCCTGTCAAAGACGCCAAACGCGAACTGCTAGAGGAGACCGGTTGGTCGGCTGCGTCGATAACCGATCTCGGCTCGATCTACCTGAACTCGGGCCTGCTCGCCGGCGACGTGAGAGTCTTCGCGGCACGAATTGATGGAACTCAAGCCTCCGAACAGACCGACCACGAAGCACGCGCCAGACGAGTAGTGCCGCTGCCAGAGCTGAAGAACATGGTGACCGAAGGAGATATTCCTGACGCCGCGAGCCAGTCCGCAATACTTCTCGCGATGCTCAGCGGGCTACTCCAGTAGGTTCATCAGCCTGAGTACCTTGTCTCGCTACCGTGATCGACCACGCTGGCTTGGACAGACCAGCATGACGATCGTTTGGGCCGGCCTCGGTCCGAAGTCTTCCTAGCTAGAGTTTTCGGCGGGTCCATGAGTCCGCCTGGGCGGGTCACCCGATCGTTGGCCGCGCGGCCGAGTCCGTCCACGACCCCGCCCGGCCTCACGTCAGACCCATCTACCCCAGCCGCTGCCAGAGGACCGCGCCGGTGATGAGCGCACCGCTCACCAGCGCGCCCAGCACCAACGGCCGCACCCCGGACGGTCGGGGCGGCCCGGTGATTCCGAACACGGCGGCTTCGAGCCGGCGGCGCTCAAACCGCTGACCGTCCAGGTGATCACGAATGGTCGGCGTCATTCGGCTACCTCACCACTGAATCGCCGCACTGGCCCAGGACGGCAACCCGACCGCCCACCCGGCCAGGGGGAAGAGGAGAAACCGGGTCAGCCACTCGGCGCGGTCGGCAAGCAAGGCCAGGTGGGTGCCGAAGCGGGCAGACGCGAAGGCGATCATCGCCGTCATGCCGGCGACAATCAGCAAACCCAGCACCGCCCAGGTTCGCCAAGGTGGCTGCCAGATCAGCGCGGTCACCACGCCACCGACTACCGGCACGAGCCCGCTCGCCACCGCGGCGCACGTCGACGGCGCGCCCGGAACCCATCGCGCGCCCAGCATCATGGCCACGCACACATCCACTGCCAGGCAGGTGCTGGCTACACCGAAGAGGGCCGCCAGCGGGACGAGGAGCGCCAGCAGGGCTCCCACACTCGCCAGACCGACCAGGAGCCACTGATGAGTCTGACGAACCAGCGTGACCGGCTCCGACCGAGTGGATGTCTTCTGGGCCGACGAACCCCAGGCCAACGAACCTCGGGCCGACGGAGCCCGGGCCGATGATGCCCCTGCCGACAACGCCTGGGCCGCGAGCGCCTGGCCCGACGACGCCTGGGCCGCGAGTGCCAGTGAGATCCGCGGGAGAGCCATCAGTGCGACCGCGCAGACAATCAGCCCGAGAATCGTCACCGTCGGCAGCGCCACCCGGGAATCCGGCAACTCCATCGCGGCGAGACCGAGCAGCGCCATCGGCGTGATGAGCGCCAGTGGGGCGATCGCCAGCCGACCACGCTCCATACCTACCCACAGGCAGCAGGTCACCACTAGCCCCACGGCCGGCGCCAACCAGGTGAGTGCGGAACCGCTGGCCTGGGCGGCGGCGCCGACCGCATAACCCACCGCCCCCCAGCCGAACGTCCCGGCCCATTCGGGCCGAGACGCCGAGGCGGCCACCCCCAGCATCAGCAGGGTCGCCGCGACAGCCGCCATCGCGATCAGCCGCCCAGTGGTCACCGGGAGCACTATGAACCCGGCCAGCGCACCAACCAGGGACAAGGCACAGGCCGCCGGCGCGGCAACCCGCCCTACGAGGGTGGCACCCTGATGATCCGTGACCGCGGCGTGGGCGATGGCATCGGCTGGATCGTCGAACACCAGCGGATCGGATTCGTCGACCGAACCCAGCCGCAGGATTGACCCGTCCAGGACTTGCTCACCCACGGCTCGCGCCGGGTCGAGTGACTCCCCGAGAACCGTGGTCAACTGCACCGGATCCGGGAGACCGAATCGACTCCTCAGCTCGGCGGTCACCTCGGCCACCGGCACCCTGGCGGGGAGGGTCACATCGACCCTCCCCTGCGGTGCGGCAACACTCACGCGCACCGTGGGCGTTGACGCCGCTCTCCCGGTCACCGGCTCAGCCACCGGCGCTCACGAAAAGCGGCCGGCATTGCGCAGATCGGCGGCACGATAGTCCTCGTTGGCCCGCTGCACGGAGACACCGACTTCGGTCAACACGACGATCATCTCGGCGATCGCGGTGTCCCAGGTCTGTTTGGCCGTATCGTAGGCAGCTTTGGCTTCGCCGGTCCACGAACCGCGCAGATCCGCAACCTCGGTCTCCAGTCGGTCCAATCGCGCCTGGATCGACCGCGCGCTCGCCGTCAGGTCCGCCGCCGCTCCGTCCAGGGCACCGTGCACCACAACAATCTCGGGCATGTTCGTTCTCCTCTCAGCACCCGCCGAGGCGGGCCGCAGTGCGGGTCAGGGTGTCACTTTGGGTGAGATCGGCGGCGGTAATGGTGTGATCGGTTTCCACAATCGCGGCCGCCAGTCCGTCTAATGCGCCGACGATGCGGCGCTGCCGGTCCTGCCACGCGGTGTGCACCTGACCGAAGGCCGCCGACCCGGCCCCCACCCACTGACCACGCAAGGCCGCCAACTGGCCAGTCAACTGATCACTCAAGCCGAGCAGATCGGTCCGCGCCTGCCCCACATAGTCGGCGGCGCGGGCCAGCGCGCCCTCGGCCTGACTCAGCGAGCCCGGTGGGGCACCCGCAGCGCTGGTGTTCGACATTCGTGTCTCCTTCCTGGACGCCGACGACATCGCGCCGGCTGCTGATGAGGTGGCCAGACTGTCTGGTGTTCTCCTAAGCCGGCTAGTGCCGTTGCGGCTTATCCACAGCAGGCTGCCGGACGGCCGTGCGTTGTCGGTGTGCGTGCCTACGCTTCCGGTCAGTTCACCCGACACCTCGGACCCGACAACGGAGTTCTATGACACAGGCAACCGACCAAACCACCGGGGAAGGCGTGTTGTTGCTGCGCCCGCCGCCGGACCTACCTGAACCGGACGCCGGCGGTGCGGCGACGGCGGCGCTACCGATGCTGGGCAGCGTGGGTTCCATGGCGGTGATGATCTCGATGACCTCGACGGCGATGGGCCCCTCCGGGCACGCTCGGGCCCTGCTCACCGCCGCCGTATTCGTGGCTATCACGCTGGCTACGCTCGCGATCCAACTCGATCGAGCCGCGCGTCAGCGCCGCGGGAAGATCGACAGCGCCCGTATGACGTACTTCGGCTACCTAACCGAAGTACGTACGACAATTCGCGAGCACGCCCGCCGTCAGCGCCGCCGGCCGCTCGATCCGCTCAGCCTCTGCGTCGGCGCCACCACCGCGCCGCTGGATCTCGAACTAGTCTGCGCGCCCGACGGGGTGCGCACCGACCCCGCTTGTGCGGAGGCGGCGGCCCGGCTAGTCGCGGCCCAGCGGCGGCAACCCGGGATGCCACTCACCGTAGCTCTCGACCAAGAGCCCTGGCTGTCGATCACCGGCGACCCGGACCAGGCGAAGGGATTGGCCCGCGCGCTCATCTGCGCGGCGACGCGAGACGCAACACCGGTCATCGTGGTGATCGCGACCACCGCGTCTCGACTTGCCGAGTGGGACTGGACCAAGTGGATCCCGCAGGTGTCGATCACCACGCTCCCGCCGCCAACTGCGCCGTCCCTCCCCGAGTGGGTGCAGGCGCGGGCGGCGCACTCGGCGTTGCCCCCCGAGTCGCGGCATCGACACGTGCTGCTCATCATCGACGAGCTGCCGTTTCCACAACCCACTCGGGTGCCGAACGGGATGACGATCGTCGATCTGCCGGCAACCCCAGCTGGGCAAACCCTGTGCCTCGGGACAAGCCCGCCGGATCGCTCGCGCGAGGACCGAGACAACCCGGTGGATTCGGTGAGGTGGCACACCCTGTCGATCGTCGAGGCGGAGGCCATCGCCCGCCGCTGTCGAGCGACCGCCGAGACACCCAACGTGCCCGGCGGCGACGCCCACGTCCCCGACCTGATGACGCTGCTCGATCTAGCCCGAAGTCCCGTTGGCCTCCCCCACTTCGATCACCAGCGGCCGGCGGCCCAAACGCTGCGGGTACCGCTTGGGATCACCGCCGGCGGGGAACCACTGACCCTCGATCTCAAGGAGTCCGCGGCCGGCGGCGTGGGCCCACACGGATTGGTGGTGGGCGCCACCGGATCGGGCAAGTCCGAGCTCCTGCGCACCTTGGTGGTCGGACTCGCGCTGACTCACGACCCGGGCCACCTCAATCTGGTGCTGATCGACTTCAAGGGCGGTGCCACCTTCGCCGGGTTGGCCGGCCTGCCGCACGTGGCGGCGCTGGTAACGAATCTCGCCAACGAGACCACCCTTGTCGATCGCATGCAAGACGCCCTGGAAGGCGAGCTGATCCGACGACAGGAGGTGCTGCGTCGAGCCGGGTCCTTTGCGTCGGTGGGCGACTACCATGCCGCCCTCGCGGTACGTCAACAACCTGGAGCAGCGGCCGAAGCTTCCGACGTTTCGAACCGGCTGCCCGCTTTGCTGATCGTGATCGATGAGTTCGCCGAGCTGCTGGTCGCCAAACCCGAGTTTCTCGAGGTGTTCTTGACCGTCGGTCGACTGGGCCGCTCCCTCGGCGTTCATCTGCTGCTGGCGTCCCAGCGCCTGGAGGAGGGGCGATTGCGCGGCCTGGAAGCACACCTGTCGTACCGGATCGGCCTACGCACATTCAGCGAAAGCGAGTCTCGCGCGGTCCTGGGCACCACCGACGCCGCGCATCTGCCTAGCGTTCCCGGGAGCGGCTACCTGCGAACCGGGGCCGCCGGCCTGCAACGCTTCACGGCGGCGTACGTCTCGGGGCCGATGCCGCCACCGGCCCAGCCGGCCGAACCGAGGCGTGTGGTAAGCCCGTTCGTGGTCGCGGTCGACCCATTCGACGCCAGTTCTCGTGACCTCCGGGCCGGACCTGCACCATCTCGACAACCTGGTCTCGACGCGCCCGCGGCCAGTCTGCTCGATGTGGCGGTGGCGCAGCTGGCCGGCCAAGGCCCGCCGGCCCATCGCGTCTGGGTGCCGCCGCTTGGCCCACCTGTTCGGCTTGGCACCGTGCTCGGCGACCTCGCCATCGACCCAGAGCTGGGCCTGATTGCGCCAACCTGGCGCCAGCGACCCGGACTGCTCGTGCCGCTCGGCGTCGTGGACCGGCCACGAGAGCAACGCCACGACGTCCTGACCGCGAACCTTGCCGGCGCTGGCGGGCACCTGATCGCGGTAGGGGCGCCACGAAGTGGCAAGACCACGATGCTCGCGACCTTCCTGGTCGCACTGTGCCTGACCCGCACGCCGCGCGAAGCGCGGATCTTCATCATCGCGACGTCGACCGAGTTGTTGGACCTGTCCGACCTGCCGCAGGTGTCCGGCATCGCCGGACCCGGCCAGACCGACCTGGTGCGCCGGATCGTGGCGGAAGTCGGCCGCCTCATCGCTACCCGCGAAAAGGGGACCCCCGAGCGCCAGGACGACCCCACCGAAGCCGAGCCCGTTTTCGTGGTGATCGACGGATGGGACCGGATTGTCTCGGCCAATCCCGACCTGGCCACGGACCTGCACGAGATCGGGATTCGCGGGCTCGCTGTCAATGTCCACCTGGTGGTCGCCACCTCCCGCTGGGCAGACCTGCGAACGGGCACTCGCGAACTCTTCGGAACCCGGGTCGAACTTCGCCTCGGCGACCCGATCGACTCCGAGATCGACCGTCGAGCAGCGGGCTCGGTGCCGCGCGATCAACCAGGTCGCGGGATTGTCGTCGGGCCGAAACAGGTGTTGCTGGCGCTGCCGGAGCTGGACCGCACGGTTGGCATCAGGGACGGCGGACTCGCCGCCATGGCCGGGGCGATCGCCGACGCCTGGCCGGGCGCGCCGGTCCCTGGGTTGCGGCTGTTGCCGGACCGGGTCAAGCTGTGCGACCTCCCTGCCGATGACCAGGTTCGACTGGGCGTTCGAGAGACGGACCTCGGCACGATCACGCTGGACTGGGCCGCAGACGCACACCTGCTCGCCTTTGGCGACGCGGGGTCCGGCAAGTCCAATCTGTTGCGGGTGCTGGGCCGGGAGATCATCCGGGTACGCCGCCCGGACCGAGCCCAATTGGTCGTGATCGATGTCCGGAGATCCTTGATGGGCGAGTTCGGCGACGACCACCTGCTGCACTACGCAACCACCGCCGAGCAGGCCGCGATCGTCGTCGGCGAGCTGGCCGGTCAGCTGCGCAGGCGGCTGCCAGGACCGGAGGTGGACGTCGAGCAACTCCGTGCGAGGTCGTGGTGGACCGGGCCCGAGGTGTTCGTTCTGGTCGATGACTACGACCTGGTGTCCGGCGGCGGCCCCTCACCGCTGACCGCCCTGATGCCGCTGCTGGCGCAGGCGGACGATGTCGGCCTCCACCTGCTGCTCGCTCGGCGCAGCGGCGGCGCCTCCCGCGCGCTGTTCGAGCCGGCGATCCTGGCCTTGCGCGATCTCCGGACTACGGGCGTGCTGCTGTCCGGACGACCCGAAGAGGGTCCGCTCTTCGGTGGAGTGCGGCCGGAACCAGCGCCGCCGGGGCGGGCCCGTTTGGTCGCCCGGGACCGGTGCGCCGAGATCAGTCAGCTGGCCTGGACCGATCCTCAGCCGTGACGAGTTCAGCGGCGGCGGGCGGCGCCGAACATTCCCCGAGCGATCTCCCGGGCCGCGGTGCGCATGAAGTCCTTGAAAGCACCGGATTCGACGACATCCCGCACCAACCCGCCCTGGTCGGTCTGCCCCCCGCTGCGCTGCCGCGCTCTCTTGGCCTTCGCGAGTTTGCCGGCCTCCTGCTCGAGTCTGGTCTGCCCACCAGTCTCGTGTTCCGCGGTCGCCGCCCCCGCCTCCACCTTGGCGGCAAGCATCTCGCGGGCCGACTCCCGGTCGACAACCTCCGCGTACTTCCCGAAACGCGGGCTGGCCTTGACCGCCGCTTCCATCACCGACTCCTCGGCCGGACCCATCAGCGACTCCGGCGCCCGTAGCCTGGTCCACGCAACCGGCGTCGGCGACCCCCGTTCGTTCATCACGGTAACAATCGCCTCGCCTATCCCGAGCGACATGATGACCTGGCCAAGATCGTCATACCCCGAGATCGGATAGGTGTTGACCGTCGCCTTCAGCGCCTTGGCGTCATTCGGCGTCGCCGCTCGCAGCTGGTGTTGCACACGCGAACCCAGTTGCGCCAACACCTCGTCGGGGACGTCGGTAGGTGACTGGGTCACAAAGAACACCCCCACGCCCTTGGACCGAATGAGCCGAACGGTTTGCGCGATCTGGTCCAGGAACTCGCTGGACGCGTCCTTGAACAACAGATGTGCCTCGTCGAAGAAGAACACCAGCTTCGGCTTCTCGATATCGCCCACCTCGGGCAAATCGTGGAAGAGGTCTGCCAGCAGCCACATCAAAAACGTGGAGAACACCGCCGGGCGATCCGCGAGATTGGGCAGCTCGACCAGACTGATCAGACCCTTGCCGTCGGCGGCTACCTGCAGGAATTCACTGGACTCGAACTCCGGTTCGCCGAAGAACGCGTCCGCGCCCTGGTCCGCGAACGAGATCAGTTCGCGCAAGATGACGCCGGCGGTGGCCGACGACAGGCCACCCAGATTCGTCAGGTCCGCTTTGCCCTCCTCGCTGATGAGGTGCTGTACGACGGCGCGCAGGTCGGCGAGGTCCAGCAGCGGCAGCCCGGCCTGGTCCGCGTAGTGGAAAACCAGGCCCAGGCTGGACTCCTGGGTGTCGTTGAGCCCCAGTACCTTCGACAGCAGCAACGGACCGAAGCCGGTCATCGTGACTCGCAAGGGGATGCCGATACCTTGGCCACCGAGGGCATAGAACTCGGTCGGAAAGCCTTGGGCTTTCCACGTCTGGCCGACTGACTCGGCCCTGGCCTCGATCTTCTCGTTGCCGGCGCCTGGGACACTGATTCCGGAAAGGTCACCCTTGATGTCGGCGGCGAAGACCGGCACCCCGTTGGCGCTGAGCTGTTCGGCAAGCAATTGCAGCGTCTTCGTCTTGCCCGTGCCCGTGGCGCCGGCCACCAGCCCGTGCCGGTTGAGCATGCTCAACGGAATTCTGATGTGTGTGTCGGTCAGCGTGGTGGCGTCTGTCATCAGCCCACCTAGCTCCAAGGCGGGTCCGTCGAAGGTGTAGCCGGCCGCGATCGAGCTGGCGAGGTCACTGGCCGGTGCCGGCGCATCGACGTCCGCCTTCGGCGGGCCCGCCTCCGCGGTTGACGCCGGGCCTGAATCTTGGGGGCCCGAGTCCTGGGGGGTCGGCGGCTCGGGTGACTGGGCGGTGGTCGACTCAGTGGCGTCACTCATGGACGAAGCCTAACCACGGCGGGTTCCCGGGTCACACCGCTGTGATCCGGCCCGCTTTCCCACTATCGTGGAACCGGCACGTTGTCGGAGACCATTTGACACGCGAGCGGAGCAATCCCCATGGACGCCAAACCCGACCTGAGTTGCCCACAGTGCACCATCGCACGGGACATCTATCGCTACTGCATGAACTGCGGCCACGACTTCGAACCCCATCTCGAGGGCGCCTCGGAGGTGAGACCGCGCGCCAAACACCGGCCGAAGCACGCGGCATACTCGCTGCCCCCCAGCGCCGGATCACAAAGCGCCGAGTCCACGAGCACCGGGTCCGTCACCAGGAGTCCAGCCATCGGGCAGGCCAAAGGGCCGCGCATCACCGGTGTCCCCGCAGTGATCTCGACGTCGCCTCCCGAGTCGCCGCCCAGCCGGGCGACGCACCGGCGGGCCCCGGTCGCCCCGGACACCGCGGAGCATCCGGCGATCGGGGGTCAACCGATGGCGCCGCCGGATCAGGGCGGCGCGGAACGCAATCGGTTGGTCGGCGGCCGATCGGCGCCACTGGGGCTCGGGCTCATAGTCGGCTCGATCTGTGTGCTGCTGCTGGTCGCCGCCACCATGGTGTCGTTACTCGGCGACCACAACGGACCAGCCGCCAGCGCCTCGGGCGCGAGTTCGGACACCTCGGCCGATACGAATCCGGCGCCCAGCACGCTCGCGGTTTGCTGGAATGACCAGTTGGCCACCGCGATCCGCGACTGTAGCCCGCCGGCCCGCACCGCCGGCCTAGCCTGGGTTTTCCCTAGCTTCGACCGCGCGGACTGCGCGGACCGAACGGCGGATCGGCAGGCGCCTGAGCGGTGGAGCTGTCCGGTCCGGGTGTCCGGCGGCGGCGCGACCCGAATCCACTACCGCCAGTTGAAGTTCGCAAATCAGGCGCGAACCTACTACGACCGACGTTACGGAAGGCGCGCACGAGTCTCCGTGCTGTCACCGCGCGAGGACGTCGAAAGGTACGTTTGGCATTCGCGGCGAGCCGACAACAACGGGGTGTGGTCGGTGACCTCACTGTACGCCGCCCACCCGTGGTCGGTGACGGTGATCGGTAGGAGTTCAGCGGACGTCGAGGCGGCATTCAAGTACGCCGTCGAGTTCCGCAACCCTCGGCAGATCCTCGGTCGGCCCGCACATCAATAGCACACTCGACACGGCGCCTCGTTACACTCACCGGGTGATCTTCAAACGAGTCGGCGAGGGACGGCCCTATCCGGACCACCAGTTGACTTCGAAACAATGGGCCGACGTGCCGCCCCGCCAGGTTCGTCTCGATCAACTGGTCACCACCCACGACACCCTGCAACTCGCTGCTCTGCTCGCCGAGGACTCGACGTTCTACGGCGACCTGTTCGCGCACGTCGTGCAATGGCGTGGCGAACTCTACTTGGAAACTGGCTTGCATCGAGCCCTGCGCGCTGCCCTGCAACAACGGTCGGTGCTGCATGCGCGCGTTTTCGCGGTCGCGGATTGACCGTCGGGCAACCGATGAACCTCGCGGAGCCACGGGTGCGGTCGGCGCTGACTCTGGTCACCCTCGTCATGATCGTGGGGCTGGGTGCGAGATGGGGCTGGTCAGCGGCCACCAAGCCGATTCCGGAGCAAACGGACGCGCCGATCGTCAGTCTGTGCCGCACAAAGAACGTTGCGGCCGGCGACAAGATTCGCCCTGCGGACGTCGTCGTGAGTGTGTTCAACGGCAGCAGTCGCGCCGGTCTCGCCCAACGGACGCTTGGCCAGTTCGTCGACCAAGGCTTCGGTCAAGGCGAGGCAGGCAATGCACCCGCCAACGCTGGGGTGCAGAAGGCCGAGATCTGGACCGCGAACCCCAAGGATCCAGCCGTGCAGTTAGTGGCGTCCCGACTCAAGGGCGTCAAGGTCATCGAAGGTTCCGCGCTCGGTTCCGGCGTGGTCGTGGTGGTCGGCGATCAGTTCGACGACTTGGCCAAGGGCGCCCCGTTCGTGACAGCCGAGGGCAACGCCGAGATCTGTGCGCCCGGCGCCGCCGCCAAGTCTCCTTAGTGTCGGGCTACCCACCGGCTGAGCCGAACGAACTGGCTACCGTTGGCCGATGACGAGCACCCACCGGGCCGCATCGGCCGGCAACCCGCCAGCGGCCGACGTCGCCGACCGGAGCCGGCCCTTGGCGGTGGCCAGTCGAGCGAACGTGTCGCCGTTTCACGTGATGGACCTGATCGCCGCCGCCAGCGACCGGCAACGTATCCACGGCGATCTCATCAGCCTGGTGGCCGGTCAGCCGATGACGGGCGCACCAGCACCCGTGCGAGAGGCCGCCCATCGCCTCCTGGACTCCACCGACCCGCTCGGCTACACCATGGCGATTGGGATCCCGGAGCTCCGTGAGGCGATCGCCGGCCACTACCGCCGGCGCCACAAGCTGCCGATATCCGCCGCTGATGTGGTGGTGACCACCGGTTCCTCGGGCGGATTCCAACTCGCTTTCCTGGCTGCTTTCGAACCCGGCGACCGAGTGGTGATGGCTCGTCCGGGGTACCCCTGCTATCGCAACGCGTTGACCGCACTCGGCTGCGCGGTCATCGAGATCGAGACCGGACCGGAAACCCGGTTCCAGCCGACAGTTGCGCACCTGGCTGAGTTGCACGACTCCGGGATCGACGTGCGCGGACTCATTCTCGCCAGCCCGGCGAACCCGACTGGCACGATGTTGTTGCCGGCCGAGTTGGCGGCACTGACCGAGTGGTGTGCCAACCACGGCGTACAGCTCATTTCGGATGAGATCTATCACGGTATCGAATACGCCCCGGACGGGTCGGCGGCCACCGCCGGCTCGATGACCAGGACCGCCTGGGAGTTCAGCCGGGAGGCCATCGTCTTCGGGTCGTTGTCCAAGTACTTCTCCATGACCGGCTGGCGGATCGGCTGGATGTTGGTGCCGCCCCGACTGCACCGAGCCGTCGATGTATTAACCGGCAACTTCACCATCTGCCCACCAGTACTGGCCCAGCACGCTGCGGTCGCCGCGTTCACCGATGCGTCGTACGCCGAGCTGAATGGTCACGTCGACCGGTACGCCGTCAACCGGAAATTGCTGCTCGACGGGTTGCCCGCCCTCGGGATCGACCAGCTCGCGCCCGCCGACGGCGCGTTCTATGCCTACGCCGATGTCCGTCACGTCACCGACGACACGATGGCGCTGTGTCACCAGCTGCTCGCCGAAACCGGCGTCGCTCTCGCCCCAGGCGTCGACTTCGACACCGTGCACGGCGGAAAGTTCTTGCGTTTCTCCTTCGCCGGGAGCACCGCCGACGTCATCGCGGCTCTGGACCGGCTGAGCACCTCCAGCCTGGTCCGGCGATAACGCGGTGGTGGTGGTGCACCAGGTGCGCCA
>JBOFLH010000045.1:0-4250 GCA_051657765.1 Nocardioides sp.
AGACCGGGCACCAAATGAATCTCACCGAACACGCAAACAGCGCTCCGTGATCCACGAAGCGCTGCTACGAAACCGATCGCCCGGCCCGAACCACGGCATTGACTACGTCAACGGTTCGAGTAAGGCGGTCATGGGTGGACCTACTCACTCGCTACTCGAACCACGCCTACACCCGTGCCCACCTGGACAAGGCGGTCACGAAAGCCCAGACGCCGCGTCTCAGGCCGACTCCCTCGTCTCCGCAGCCCCACGCCATGGCACAGCGGATGGATGACGAGACGCGACTCCGCATCGCTGACGAGTACCAAGCAGGGGTGTCGCCACCGCTCATCGGGTCGAGATACGGGATCTCTCGCAACTCCGTCATGGACATCGTCGCTGGTCTCGGTGTAGCTCGCCGCCGGCCCAACATGCAGCCTGACCAAGTAGATGGGGCAGTCGATCTCTACGAGTCTGGGTGGTCGTTGGCCCGGATAGGCGAACGTCTCGGCTTCGACCCGACCACCATTCGCAATCGACTGCTTGCTCAGGGTGTGACGATGCGTGACTGCCACGGCCGCAGCAAACTAGTCGTGCAGGACGGCCTCTTGAGCGCGGGTCAGCCGACCGTGCGCGATTGGGGATCGGTTCGGAGTGACATGGATGACTGTGAGGGGTCACCCAGAAACTGCACCGGGTAGGTAGAGGACCTGTGGACGAAGTCTCGCAGTGTCAGAGCATGCGACTAGGCTGCGACAGTGCCAGCACCAGTTCACTTCCATCGAGTCGGGACCGTCACCGACAAGATCGACGTAGCCATCAGCCTCCAGATCATTGGCTTGTTCTCCGAGGGGCTCTACAGCAGCCCCAACAAGGCGATTGAGGAACTGGTCTCAAACGCATTCGATGCGGATGCAACGCAGGTTCATGTCGCAGTCAGCCATGATCGTCGTGCGGATGACGCAACAATCGCCGTGATTGACAACGGCACAGGCATGGGTACCGACGGACTAAAGATTCACTGGATCGTCGGTGATTCACAAAAAGCGCGGAACAGAACCACCGCGCTCGGTCGCCGGTCTATTGGGAAGTTTGGTATCGGAAAACTTGCCGCATATGTCCTTGGCAATCGACTGACACATCTGACAAAGCATGACGGGCGCTACTACTCAACGAGTATGGACTTCACTGTCATTCCGAAGACGGCAGATGTTGATCGATTGGCGGCCCCAGATGCCGCTGGCGAGCGCCAGACGGGTGTCCAGCTTGACCTGCGAGAGCTCACGGAAGCCGAGGCTCGACAGGCATTGAACAGTTGGCTGAATGGCGATGAGGACCGGTCCGGCATGAAGTTGTTCGGCTCATCGGCGGAGTCAAGTTGGACCGTCGCCGTCATCAGTGATCTGAAGGACATGGCCAGTGACCTCCAGCTCGGTCGGCTACGGTGGGTGCTGTCCACGGCGTTGCCTCTACGAGACGACTTCCTACTTTCTCTGAACGAGAAGGCGGTCCCATCATCGAAGATAGATCAGACTCGAATTGGAACCTGGACACTTGGGAAGGACGTAACCGAACTTCCGCGACCAGCCGACTATGAATATCAGGCAGAAGAGAATGTCGCCCACGCAGCGGATTCGATTCACCGTTGGAGCCTCGTTGACAATCTGCTTGGGCCCGTCACTGGTTACGTTGAAGTATTCGAAAATCCAGTGGAAGGAAACAAGTCGGACCAACTCGGTCGCAGTTACGGCTTCTTCGTATACGTTCATGGAAGGCTGATCAATCCCGAGGATGCCGGCTTCGGAATCGATCGGAACGTCCTGCGCCATGGAACATTCGCGAGAATCCGCGTCGTTATCCACATGGATAGATTAGACGGCGAGCTTCGGTCCTCGCGGGAGAATCTTCGAGACGGCCCCATCTTGATTCGCTCGCGCGAGATTTTGCAGGCTCTGTTCAATTTTGCGCGCAACAAGTTCGATCGGCACGAAGCCTCGCAACCGTCGGAGCGACGGGCGGCGCAGAGGCTCTCCGAGAGCCCAGCCAGCCTTGCTGAGCGACCAGTTTTGCGGATGGCGATTGATACTTTCGATAGCCAATACACCTCGCGTCACCTAGTACTCAGCAGGACGGATGAGTTCGAGACCAGCGATGAACTACTTGAGTACATCAATGAACGAACCAACTCCGAGGATGGGATATTCAATGACGTAACCTTTGCAAGTTCTGGCGCACACAACCCCATCGCACAGTACGACCCGACTACTGGGGCCCTCACGATCAACCAGGATCATCAATTCGTTGCCCACTTCGCTGACGAGTTCGGTGATGCGCGCAAGAACTTGCCTCTGCAGCTACTTGCAGTCTCGGAAGTCATCCTGGAGGCACAGCTCCACGACGCCGGCGTTGAGGCGGAGGTTCTCCATAGTGTCCTCATTGCGCGTGACGAGCTGCTCAGAAATCTTGCCAAGGGGTCAGGCATACGCAACTCACTGACGGTAGCTCAGAACTTGCTCGGCTCAGTGTCGAGCAAGAGCGGCCTCGAAATCGCGCTCGTGGATGCCTTCGACCAACTCGGATTCAATGCGGTCCCACGTGGTGGCAAGAACAAGACCGATGGCGTGGCAGCGGCCAACCTTCCTCCGCGACCCGACGGTGTAGAGCGGGCGTATCGGGTCACTCTCGAAGCCAAGAGTAAGGAGACCGTAGGGGCCAAAGTCAAGAAGTCAGACGTAGAGGTGGCCACGATCGCCCGCCATCGGAAGGATGAAGATGCCAATCACTCTATTGTCGTTGGGCCAGACTTTGTAACGGGGCCAGCCGATACGGGTGCCCTTATCAAGGAGATCGACAACGACCGCGCAGCTAACCCCGGACGGACGATCACGTTGATGCGCGCCAGTGACCTCGCTCGACTTGTTCGAGTAGCTCCGGTGAAGCGATTGAACCTTGAGCAGATTCGTCAGCTGTTCTTGAAGCGTTCCCCAGATGAGGCTGCAGCCTGGGTCTCCGAGATCGAGGCGACAACACAAGGCTCCGCTCCATACAAGCAGATCTTGGAAGCGGTCTGGGATATCCAAGAGCAGGAGCCAAATGCGAAAGTAGAGTTTGGGTATCTGCGCGCAACACTAAAGCTCGCCAAGCAGTTGGAGATCACTGATGCCGAGTTGCGAACGGACTGCCTAGCACTTAGCCGAATGGCTGACAATCAGTTCTATTGCTTCGATGACCGCGTTGAACTGAAGATCAAGCCAGACACCGCGCTCGACCTAGTGTCGGACTACGTGCGGGGTGTGCCATTGGACGGTGACGGATGAGTCAGCGCCCACGCCGGGGGATCCATCCCTTTCCAGCTCGGATGGCACCGGAGCTCGCACTGGACAAGATCGTGGCGCTGACGAGCGGGAACTCGGTCGTCCTCGATCCGATGTGTGGGTCTGGAACGGTCCCTCAGATTGCAGTGCAACAGGGGCGGAGAGCGATCGCGTGCGATCTCGACCCAATGGCCGTCCTGATGACTCGAGTCGCCTGCAAACAGTCGTTGTCCAATGGGTTGGCGAAGCGTGCTGAGGCACTGGTCAAGCGTGCCAGACAAGAGACTTCAGATCTCCCATATTGGATTGCCAGAGACACCGAGACGCACACCTTCGTTGAGTACTGGTTTGGCGCACAGCAGCGAGGAGACCTCGCTCGCCTTGCAAAAGTACTCGTCAGCCGGCCCGGTCGCGATGACGGACTTCGTGTCGCCTTGAGCAAGACCATCGTCACCAAAGAGGGTGGGGCCTCCCTTGCGCGAGACACCTCGCACAGCCGTCCGCACCGTGTGCGCCTAGAGAACGACTTCGACGTCATGGAGGGCTTTGTTCGCGCTGCTCGTCAGATTGAGCATCTGTTGGAGCATGACGCCAAGCCAGGCAAGTCAAGTGTGCGAAGTGTCGATGCCAGATCTCTAGGATTCGTGACCCGGAGTTCGGTAGATCTTACTGTCACTTCTCCTCCATACCTGAACGCGATCGACTACTTGCGCGGACACCGTCTAAGTCTCGTGTGGCTCGGCTGGACCATGGCTTCTGTTCGTAAGTTGCGTGGCGACTCGATTGGCGCCGAGCGCAGCCTCAACGGAAGAAGCGTGACCGCGCAACAATTGACAGAGACGGTCGTGCCACGCCTCACTGAGCTCGCCCCACGCAAGCAAGGAATGATCCGTCGGTATGCGTTGGATATTGATCGTCTTTGTCGATCTGTTTCACGGGTGACGAAGCCGGGGGGTC